>CAYQEG010000081.1:0-31695 GCA_964416435.1 uncultured Rickettsiales bacterium | reverse complement strand
CCCCCCGGGACGACGACGACGCGGTCGACGACGACGACGCGGTCGATGACGACGACGCGGTCGACGACGACGACGCGGTCGATGACGACGACGCGGTCGATGACGACGACGCGGTCGACGACGACGACGCCACCGACGACGACGACGCCACCCCGCCCGAGCCGGGCGAGGTGATCATCAACGAGATCATGAAGAACCCCGAGTGGTTGGGCGACGACTGCGGCGAGTACATCGAGCTGCTCAACGTCGGCGGCAGCCCGGTCGACATCCAGGGCTGGACCCTGGGCGACACCGGCCCCGACTGCAGCTCGCTCAACGAGGCGTTCACCATCGACATCCCGCTGGTGGTGCCCGCCGGCGGCTACGTCGTGCTGGTGGACGAGGAGGACCCGGAGACCTGTCCGTCGGGCGACGGCATCTCCCCCGACTTCGTCTACTCCGGCATGGCGCTGGCCAACGGCGACGACGAGGTCTTCGTGTGCGCCGGCACGACGCTCGTGGATGTCGTCGCCTACACCGACGCGGCGTTCCCGGACCCCAACGGCGCGTCCCTGGGGTTCGACCCGTCGCTGCCCGCGTCGGCCAACGACCTGGGGAGCTCCTGGTGCACCGCGACCAGCCCGATCGGTGGGCCGACAGGGGACCTGGGCACGCCGGGCTCGGTCAACGATCCCTGCTGAGCCGGGGCCTGTGACCGCCGCGCCGGACCGTCGCCCGGACCTGTTCTCCGGCCACGTCGCCGAGACGATCCCGCTGCGCCCCGACCGCTGGGGCCGCCCCGCCGCGACGCTGGTGGAGCGGACCGGCGGCGGCGAGCGGGCCGCCCTGTACGTGCACGGCTACAACGACTACCACCACCTGGAGGAGCTGGGGCCGCGCCTGGCGGCGATGGGGCTGCGCTTCTTCGCCATCGACCTGCGGGATCACGGCCGCTCGATCCGACCGGGCCGACCGAACTCGTTCGCCACCGACCTGTCCGCGTACTACGAGGAGCTTCGGGAGGCGACGTGCCGGATCCGACGCCGCGGGGTGCGCCACCTGACGTTGATCGGACACAGCACCGGCGGGCTCACCACCTCGCTGTTCGCGGCCGACGTCGGCGGCGTCGACGCCCTGCTCCTCAACTCCCCGTTCTTCGGGTTCCGGGCCACGGCCCAGGTCGGCTGGACGCTGCGCCACGTGTGGCCGGCGATCGGACGGGTGAGCCCGATGAGGCCCCTGCCGGTGGAGCCCGACCCCCGCTACGCGTGGTCCCTGCACCGCTCCTTCGGGCGGGGGGGCGCCTGGGACTACGACCTGGGCTGGAAGCGGCCCCAGGGGCTGCCGGTGCGCGCCGGCTGGGTCGGCGCCATCGCTCGCGGGCACGCCCGCGTCCGATCGGGACCGGGCCTCGGGATCCCCGTCCTGTCGCTGGTGTCGGCCGCTCGAGGGGGCGACGACGAGGGGTTCGACGACCGCTGGTTCGAGTCCGACACGGTGCTCGACCCGGCCGACTGCCTCGCCGGATCGCGCGCGCTCGGTCCGAACGTCGAGGTCGCCCGGATCGCCGGGGGCATGCACGACCTCGTCCTGTCCCGACCCGCCGTGCGAGCCGAGGTCTACGACCGCGTCGAGGCCTGGCTGGCGACCCTCTAGAGCCCTAAGGACCCGGCGCCGGCGCCGGCAGGGCGACCCCCGTCTCGGCGAGGGCGAGGGCGTGCTCGACCACCAGCAAGGTGCCGTCGGGCAGGCGTCGCTCCTGGCGTGCCGTCACGCGGTAGCCGTCGATGTGGGTGATCACCGCGCCTTCCCGCCCCAGCACCGTGCCGAGGGTGAGCAGCGCGCCGGGGCCCGTCGGCGCCTCGACGACCGCGAACGCGCCGTCCTCCGCTCCGGCCACCGCGACGAGCGTCAGCTGGGAGAGCTCGAACTCGCCGAGCACGGCGCCGGGCGGACCGGCCTCGCCGTCGTCGGGCACGTGCACCGCGCCCCGGAAGGGGTCCCGCTTGCCGATCGGGTCGTAGCGGAAGTCGTCGGCGAGCGCGGGCACGGCCATCGCCGAGGTGAGCACGAACAAGAGCAGGAATCGGGTCATCGCATCACTCCTTTCCCACTCCTCCTCCATCGAGGGTCTCAGGGACCATCGGTCCGGTCCAGATCCAAATCCCCCGGCCCGGTACCATCGCGGCGTGGACCAGCGCCGACGCAACCAGATCCTGATCATCGGCTCGCTGCTGCTCATCGCGGTGCTGCCCTACCTCCGACCGAAGTCGGTCGACGGGCCCTGGGAGTGGGACTGGGCGACCGTCGCCGACGGCCCGACGGACGCGTTGCCGCACGTGACCGCGGAGGAGAAGACCGCCGTGCGGGTGCTCGCGGGGAGCGACGCCGGCTGGGTGGTCGAACTGCTCGTCGGCGCCGGCCTCCGGGGCGTCGCCATCGGGCCCGCGTCGACCCACCGGGACGAGGTCTGGGTGCTCGCCGCGGACCCCGACTGCGACCACGCAGCCGCGGCCGCCGAGCACCTGCGCGCCGGCGGCCCCCTCGTCACCTGGACGACCTGCCCCGACGTGCTCGCGGCCCTCGAACTGGCCCCGCCCGCGACGTGGGAGGCGGGCGCCACCGTCGCGACGGTCGGCCCCCTCCGGGACCTCGCGCTGCCGGGCTCGGGCCGGGAGTGGGTCGATGACGGGGACGGACTGACCGCCACCCGGGCCGGCGGAGCCGCCGTCGCATTGCAGCGGGACCACGCCGCGATCTTCGGCTTCGACGTCGCCCGCTTCCTCCTCGAGCTCCGCCAGGGGGAGGCCGACCTCGCCGGCATCGACACGGACGGCGAGCCCGGCTTGACCGCGGCCGACCTGCGGCCCTTCCCGTGGTCCTCCCCGACCTGGCGCACCCCGTCGGCGGACGCCTGGACCGACGTGCTCGCCGCCTCGGTCGACGCGGTGCGCGGCGAGGCCCGTCCCCGGCTGTGGCCGCTGCCCACCGACGCGACGTCCGCCATCGTGCTGAGCCTCGACCCCGAGGAGACCCCCGCCGGCCCCATCCTCGCTCGCACCCAGGCCGCGGGCGGCGAGCTGACCGTGCTGGCGTCGTTCAAGTCGGAGATCGCCACCTCCACCCTGCGGCGCATGGAGCGCTGGGGGCACGGGCTGGGGGTCGCGTCGGACGCCCGGGACGCCGCGTCGCCCCAGGACATCGAGGCCGTCATCCGGGGGGACGTCGGCCGGGTGCCCCTCCCCCGGGCGATCGGCAACCGCGGCTACCGGTGGTGGGGTTGGGACGCCCCCCCGCGCCTCTACTCCGAGCTCGGGGTGTGGGTCGAACTGGACCACGTGGGTCTCTCCAGCTCCGGAGCCCCGGGCTTCCGCTTCGGCGGCGGCCGAGCCCTCCGGGCGTGGTCTCCGAGCGGTCCGCTGGCGGTGCTCTCGCTCCCCGTGCAGGTCGACGACCGGGCCCTCGCCGAGGTCGGGCCGGAGCGCGCGGCGCTCGGCGTCGCCAACCTGGTGGAGGCCGCGTCGGTGCACCGCGTGCCCGTGACCGCGAGGCTGCACGGCGACCAGACGATCACCGACGTCACCGTGCTCGACGCCCTGCTGCAGTCAGCGACGGCGGCAGGGCTGCCGGTCCTGTCGGCCGACCGGTACGCCACCTGGGCCTGGGTCCGCCACCGCACGCTGCTCGGCCAACCCGCCGCCGCCGACGTGCCGCTCTGGGTCTGGGACCCGACCGCGGAGTGCGAGGTCCCGATCGCCTGGTCCGCCCTCGGGGCGACGGGCTGCCTGCGCCCGCTCCGCTGATCCTGGTTGCGGGGCGCTCGCGGGGCGGGCACATTCCGGCCGTGCGCACCGACGATCTGGGACCCCTCGAGCGAGCAGTCCTCCAGGCCATCGTGCACGCCGAGCTGCTCGGCGTGGCGTTGACCGCGGGCGCGGCGTGGAGGCTGCTCCCCGGCTACTCCAGCCGCCTCGCCAACGTCGAGGCGGCCCTCGCCGACGGCGCCCCCCTCCGAGGCTGGGTCGACCGCTCGGGGCCTCTGTACGCCGCGCGGGACCGCGAGGCGCTCCCCCACGGGATGGCCGCGTCAGCGCGGCGGGCCGACGCCCGCTGGGACCTCGCCCGCCCCCTCGTGCGGGGCCTCGGCAAGCTCCCCTGGGTCGAGGCGGTCGCCGTGGTCGGCGCGCTCGGTCGCGGCAGCCTGCACGACGTCTCCGCCGCCGCAGACCTGGTGGTCATCGCCGAGGGCGGCCGCACGCGGCTCGCCCGGGCCGCCATCGACGCCTACCGACGCGGTCGACGCGCCTCCGCCGGCCTGTTCCGCGTCGTCGCGGTCCTCGACGCCGACGCGCTGAGCCTGCCCGAGCCGTCCGCGGACGAGGTGCTCGGCTGGACGTCACTTCGCCCGGTGACCCACCCCGACGGATGGCGGGCCTTCGTCGACAGCAACCCCTGGCTGGGCCGCGCCTACCCCAACTGGTCCCTGGACGGACCGGAGCTGCCCGACCGGAGCGCAGGCGCTCGCCTGGACGGCAAGCTGGCCGCCGTGCGACGCACCCTGGTCTCCTCCAGCCCCGACGCGGCGCTGCTCGGCGGCGCCGACCGCAAGGGGCGGCTCCCTCGCCTGGAGGAGCGGTTCGAGCGGCGCCTGCGCGCGCGGGCGACCCCGGGCATCCGCGCCGCCCTGACGCCCGACCTCGCAGACCGCTACTCCGTGCGCTGGGCCGAGCTCGCGACCTGGGAGGTCGACGAGCCGGCCGTCCCGGAGCCGCCGCGGAGCGCGCGGCCGGCCGTCGAGCCGTCGCCCTCGCCCCGGCCGGAGCCCGAGCCCCCCGCGGAGCCTTCAGACGCGCAGACGCCCGAACCCGCAGAGCTGCCGCTGCGTCCACGGGCGCGCCGCAGCCGCCCGGCCCGCGGAGCCGGCCGACGCTCCAGCGCCGCCGGCACGACCGGTCAGCGCGGCCGTGGCGCCCGCCGCAAGCGGCGCCGCAAGCCGTCGGACGGGGGAGAGCCTCAGTAGATGACGTTGCCGGTCAGCATGACCGGCTTGAGCATCTCGTCCGCTCGGAAGTGGGAGAGGTTCGTATCGCCGTCGATGTCGGCATAGCCGTTGACCACGAACGTGGCCAGGTCGCTCTCCTCGGCCTGCGCGATCACCTCGTACTGACCGTAGACCTTGCCGTCTGGCACCCAGCCCAGCTCGTTCCAGTCCAGGTCGGACTGCGGCGTCGCCGGGAACGGGACCGCGACCCGCCCGGGCACTTCGGCGGGCGAGATCGTGCAGCTGGTGTACTGGCCCCACTCGTCGTAGTAGCCCACCTCCACCGTGCGGATGGCGTCGACGTTCATCGGTATCTCCGCCCGCTTGGTCCGCTGAAGCATGTGGTCGTACTCGGGGAGCGCGATCGCCGCGAGGATGCCCACGATCGAAACCGTGATCATCAACTCGATGAGCGTGAACCCCCCTCTGGCCTCTTCAGACAAACATCCTCCGACTCACGGGCAGACCGATGCGACCCCGGGCGTCCCGTAGTTGGTGTCTTCGCCAACCGCGCAACTCCAAGTGTAGACACTTGTGTCATCGGACGAGCACCAGTTGTCTGGAGAATCGTTGTCGACGGAGTTCTCCGAGTCCGCGCGCAGCTGCCACGGGATGCCGGGCAGGAAGCCTCCGTCGTAGTTGACGACGTCGACCACCACGTCGCCGGGGCAGATGAGCTCCAGCGTCTCGGGCGAGTCGTTCGCCAGGCCGATGTTGGTGCCGTAGCCGTAGTCGTACGGGAGGCCGCAGTCGATGCTGTCCGACGCGCTCGACTTCACCAGCACCGAGTACGCCCCCGCCTCGACCGACAGCCCGAGCGGGGCCGCGATGACGTGATCGTCGGGCTCGCCGCTGAAGTCGTCGTTGCGAATCGTGCAGCCGTCGATGCTGACGACGTGATCCGAGACGTTCTTGAGCTCGAACCACTCCTCGTTGGTTCCGATGTCGGTGCCCGCGGAGCGCGCGAGGATCTCGGTGAACACCACCTCCCCGACCAGCGGGAACGGGTCCGGCACCGGGCAGGCGGGGTTGGCCTCACCCGGGGTCCCGCGGGCGAAGAAGGTCTCCGGCGGATCGCCGTCCTCGGTGGTCCAGAACGTGTCCTCGTCCGCGGCGAGGCACCAGTTCGTCAGGTCGTCGTTGTCCTCGGCGTCCAGCGCCGTCGCCGACAGGGACAGAGATCGTCCCTCGAAGTCCGATCCGTACTCGCCCCAGTCGTAGATCACCTGGTCGATCCGCATCAGCCCGCTGTCCGTCGGACAGTCCAGCCACAGCAGCTGCAGGTCGGAGTTGTTGAAGCCGAGGGAGCCGTAGGGGTAGTCGGTGCTGATCGACCCGTCGGACACCAGGTCGGTGTCGGTCTTGCTCAGGGACAGCCACCCGCCCGGCTCGAGGACCGTCAGGCCGACGTCCGCGTCCAGGGTGTGGGTGTTGGGGTCGCTGCCGCCGGCCACCGGCTCGTCGCCGAGCACGCAGCCCCGCAGATCGAGGGGCTCGTCGCCCGGGTTGTGCAGCTCGAACCACTCCCGCAGCCCGGTGAACTCGTCGACCAGGATCTCCGTGATCACCACCTCACCGGGTGACGACGGCGTCGCGCCCCCCGGGGTCTCGCAGATGGCCGGGCCGCCGGGCGAACCGTAGTCGACCACCCCGTCCACCTCGGCGTAGGCGGCGTCATCCTGCGTCGGCGCCTCGCACCAGTTGGCCGGGTCGTCGTTGGCCGTCGCGTCGGGCGCGGAGGCCAGCTGCCAGGAGTGGCCGCGACGCAGGTCCAGGCCGTTCCAGTGGAACGCCACCTCGTCGATGACGTGGCGAGCGCCGGTGCCGTCGGGGCACCGCAGGCCCACCGCCTCGTTCTCGTCCGTCTGGGCGAGGGTGATGTCGATCCAGACGATGTCGACGGGCAGCGCTTCCCCCGACCCCAGGAACTCCTCGGCGCCGAACAGCACGTACTCGCCGGGCGCGAGCACCAGCGGCGTCGAGACGTCGTGCTCGTGCTCCCCGCTGCCGGCGTCCACCAGCTTGCAGCCGATCAGGTCGACGTCCTCGGACGAGGCGTTCACCACCTCCACGAACTCGGGGCGACCGACGTTGGGGTGGGCGAGGATTTCGGTGACGACGAGGGAACCGACGGGCACCTCGTCGTACAAGGTCAGGACGGTGTCGTCGTCGTCATCACGCGGCTGGGTGGTCGGGCAGCCGACCAGGGCCATCGTCACCGCGGCGAGACAAAGCAGCTGAAACGGCCGGCGCATCGCTTTCCCCTGTGCTTGTGATGGAGACTCGGCCACCGTACTGTCCTTCGATTCGCAACGCCCGGGTCTTGGGGGTTCGAAGCCTAGCAAAGGAGGCCCCGTGCGCTCGTTTCATGGCGTCTGTGTCCTGGCGATCGTCACCCTGCTGGTGGGCGGCTGCGCAGCCCTCAAGGAGCGACGGACCGCCCAGGAGGAGGCCGACGCGGCCGACGCGGCCCTCGCCGCGACCGCCGATCTCGACGCCCTGCTGAGCATCGCCCGGGCCCGGGACGCCCGCCGCGATCCCGCCACGCTCCACGAGCTCGCCCGGCACGCCGCCCCGGCGGTGCGCGCCGAGGCGCTCCGAGCCGCCGGTCTCGTCGGCGACCCCACCTCGGCCGGCCTCCTGCAGAGCGGGCTGGGGGACTCGGAGCCGTCGGTCCGAGCCGCCGCCGCCTTCGCGCTGTCCCAGGTCTGGGGCTGGTACGTGGCGGACCTCGAGCGGGCGACGCTGATGGCGCAGGCCGAAGAGGCGCTGCTCGACGCCGCCGACGAGGAGGAGGACAACGACGTGCTGGTCGCGATCGTTCGCGCCCTGGGCGAGGTCGGCGGCGAACCCAGCGAGGACGTCCTGTGGGACCTCGCGGGGCGCGACGCCCCGGTCGGCGACGCGGCGCTGCTCGCCCTCGCGATCCGAGCCAAGGCGAAGCGCACGCCGCCCCTGAACGCCGCCCGGGTCGGGTTCCTGAGCGCCCGGGGCGGGGACGAGCCGGTCACCTGGCACGCCCCCTACCTGGCCTCCCGGGCCGGCTTCGAGCCGGACGCGGCGGGGTTGGGCGCGGACTGGCTCCAGGACCTGACGCCCGCCAACGGCGACGCCCAGGCGTGGCGCCTCCGAGCCCTCGGGCACGCCCCCGAAGGGCACCAGGCGCTGCTGATGCTCGACCTGCACCTGCGGGGTGGCAAGGCTCGGGATCGGCTCGCCTGCGTGCGGGCCGCGGCGAAGCTCGGCGCGACGGCGGAGCCGCTGCTCGCGGTCGGCCTGCGGGACGAGGAGCCGGCGACGGCGGTCGAAGCGGCCCGGGCGATCGGCGCCCTGGGCACCCCGGAGGCGCGGGATCGGCTGCTCGCCTGGGCGCCCGAGGCAACCGTGGCCCGGGCGGGACGCCTGGCCGCTCTGACCCCCCTGATCGCGGCCGAAGACGCCGAGGCCGCCGGCCCGGTGGTCGAGGCGGCCCGGGCCGGGCTGGTCGACGAGGCCCCCGAGGTGCGGGCCGACGCCTACGGCCTGCTCGGCGCGTGGCCGGACCCCGCGGCGGCGGAGGAGCTGCTGTCCCACGTCGAAGGGGAGACGGACGCCACGGCGCGCATCGCCCTCGCGCTGGCGATCAGCGGCCGCGAAGAGCCGACGGTCGAAGGTCAGCTGCTGGCGTGGTTGGCTGGCGACGACCCGCTGTTCGGCGCGCTCGGCGCGATGGGCCTCGCGGCGCGGGAGGAGCAGCACGTCACCGACCGCCTGCTGGAGGCCTACGACGCGTTCGGGGACGCCCCCGACTGGGAGCGGCGGGTCGAGATCGTCCGGGCCCTGGTGCCCCGCGGGGCCCTGCCGGCGGAGCGGATCGGCGCCTTCCTGCAAGACCCGGAGCCTCACGTCCGGCTCACCGCGTGGGCGCTGCTCGTGGAGCGGGTCGGCCGGTCCAAGGCGGGGCGGGCGCCGCAGGAGCGCGAACTCCCCGACCTGGCGGACCCCTGGTTCGGGGCCGGGGACGTGCTCGAGGCGACCGTCACGACGTCCCGGGGCGACCTGAAGCTGGTCCTGTGGCCGCACGTCGCTCCGGCGGCGGTGGCGAGCTTCGCGTCCCTGGCCGAGGCGGACCGGTTCGACGGCCTGCCGTTCCACCGGGTGGTGCCCGACTTCGTCATCCAGGGGGGTGACCCGTCGGGCACGGGGTGGGGCGGCCCGGGCTACGTGCTGCGGGACGAGTTCTCCCCCGCTCCCTACGTGCGGGGCACGCTCGGCATGGCCCGCAGCGACAAGGACACCGCGGGCTCGCAGTGGTTCGTCACGCACTCGCCGCAGCCGCACCTGGACGGCCACTACACGGCGTTCGGTCAGCTGATCTCGGGGTTCGACGTGCTCGACGCGGTGCGCGTCGGCGACGTCATCGAGGACGTGACGATCCGGCGGCGGAGCCGGTAGCCGTCAGCCGTTCTTGAACTCGACGCCGGTGGCGACGAACTGGTAGGTCGCTCCGGCCTTCTCGGGCATCAGGTCCGGGCGCTCGCTCTCACCCTCGAGGTGGGCGACCGTCTCCGGGGAGTCGTCGATCGCCTCGAGGCGACCCTGCACGCGGGCCCAGGAGCCGGTGCCGTCCTTCGCGACGGCGAAGCCGTGGTCCTTGACGGTCACGCGGATCGTCTTGCTGCCGTCCGACAGGACCATCCAGCAGCCGGCCTTCTGGCAGACGTCGACCACGGTGCCCTCGATGAGGATCGGGTCCTCGGAGACGTAGCTGGACGGGTCGGCGAGCAGATCGACGGCCTTGACCGCGGTGGTCTCCACCGTGAAGGCGGCGCCGAAGTGCTGGACGGCGCCGTCGGCCTCACCGACGACCGCGCCGCCGGACTCGGTGCCGACGGCCGCGTCGGGCGCGGGGGTGGGCTCCACGTCCACCGGCGCCTCGCCGGTCTGGCAAGCGGTCAGGGACAGGGTGGCTGCGGCGATCAGAGCGGACAGGGTGCGCATGTCGAACCTCCGAACGCGGTATTTACCAGGGATCTTTTCAGACCGCGTCGAATAAACGGGTGCTCTCGCGCGTCCATGGGAAGTCGACGCCCGTCCTCGACCGCTGGGAGTCCCGTGGAACGACGCTACTGCAGCCGGTGCCTTCAGACCTTCGTCGCCCCGGGGCCCGACGTCTGCCCGCGCTCCAGCTGCCGGTCGAGCCGCCCCCTGGCCGGGTGGCCGGGCTTCTTCCGCTACGGCGACATGATCGGCGAGCGCTACCGGATCGAGGAGATCCTCGGAGCCGGCGGCGCGGGCGTCACCTACCGCTGCGTCGACATGCTCAACGGCGAAGAGACCGCCCTCAAGGTCCTGCACTCCGACCGCAAGCGGGGCACGCTGGCCAATCGGCTGCTCATCGAAGGCGAGTGCCTGGAGCTGCTGGAGCACCCGCACATCGTCCCGTTCCGGGCCCTCCGCATCGTCGGCGATGGCCCCTACTACCTCGCCACGCTGCACATGGAAGGCGGCTCGCTGGACCGCTACGTCCGTCGGCACGGCCCCCTGAGCCCATCCGGCACGATCGAGCTCGGCCGGCAGCTCGCCATGGGGCTCGACTTCGTGCACGCCGGCGGCATCGTCCACCGCGACCTCAAGCCCGCCAACGTGCTGCTCGAGGTCGCCGACGTCGACGCCCCGGCGGCCTGTCTCGCCGACTTCGGCATCGCGCGGCTGTACCGCAACCCCCGGCCGCTGCTCGGCGGACTGACCCGCACGGGGGCGTTCATCGGCACGCCGGAGTACGCCGCCCCGGAGCAGATCCGCGGCGAGCAGGGCATCGGCCCCGCCGCAGACGCCTTCGCGTTCGGCGCGCTGCTGCACTTCGCCGCCTCGGGCGAGCCACTCCTGAAGCGGGACAACATCGGGGACTGGGCGACGTTCCGCGACCGAAAGTGGGAGCCGGCCGACCGTCCCCGCCTCGCCGATCTCGTCGACTCCGACGACATCGCCAACATCGCGCTGCTCGACGACGTCATCGACCGGCTGATGCACCCGACCCCGCGGCAGCGGATCGACCTCGCCACCGCCGCCCTGCGCTTCGGCGCCGATCCGGCGGCCCTCGCCCGGGCCGACGCCCCCCAGTTCGCGCCGCCGAGCCTGACCGGCGGGGGCACCGAAGAAGAGCAGATCGAGGCGGGCATGGATCCCGAAGCGCTGGTGCCCGGCGCCCAGACGGGCATGGACACCACCCGCCCGCGCATCCCGGTGCAGCTCTCGCCGATCCACGACCGCACCGACGATGTCGAGGAGATCGAAGTCGAGTGGCCGACTCGCGAGCAGCGCCGCAACCGCCGGCACGCCCTCGCCCTGGTCGCCGCCGCGCTGCTCGTCGGCACCGCGTTCGCCTGGCCGGGCGGACCCGCCGGCCTGATCGGCCCCGAGCGCGCCGCCGCCCTCGGCTCCGTCGCCGAGCTGCTCAGCAGCGACGTCACCGCCTACACCACGGTCGACCCCCGCGAGACGGCACGCGACGACGCCGTGGTCGCCGACGACCAGCCCGCCGCCCGCCTCCAGACCGCGGGCGTGTCCCTGCCCCGGCCGGTTGCAGAGCGGCGGACGGCGTCCCCGCCTCAGCGTCGCGCGCCCGAGCCGGTCGCCGACGTTCAGGTCGAGCCCGCCGCTGCGGCACCCCCGGCCGCCCCTCCGGTGGAAGCCGCGGTCACGGTCGCCGCGTCCGAGCCGACCGGCGCCCCGTCCGCCGACGCGGCGCCGGCCTCCGCGGACACGCCCCCCATCGACCCCGCCCTCGCCAACAGCGCCGTCGCCGGCTGGGCCTCCGATCCGGAGGACGATCGCACCCTGAGCGAGGTCCTGAAGGACGAGGAGGCGCTGAGCCGCGAGCGCTGGCGCGACGACCTGGTGCGCTCCGCCCTCGAGGCGGACGAGCGGGCCGCGACGTACCAGCTCGACGCCCGGCTCCAGGACGCCCGGCGCGCCCGGCTCCAGGCCGAGTGGGACGAGGCGCAGCGCCAGTCCCGCACCGCCCGGGACGCCGACATGACCGACAACGCCTACGACGAAGAGCCGCCCCCGCGGCCGCCCGCGGCCGAGCTGCCGACGCTGGACGAGATCTTCGACCGCCCCCGCGTCGACCCCGTCGCCCAGTCCTGCGACTGACTAGTGACGGGAACAACCGGGGCGCGACTGCTGTCCCTGTCTGCATGCGCATCGTGATGGCCGCCCTGGCGGCGCTGTGGCTGCTGCCCGGCGTCGCGCTCGCTGAGACGACCACGCTGCAGGATCTGATCTCCCAGCTCGACGCGGCCGCGGACGAGGTCGCCACGTCGGCGGCCACCCGCGCCGACTTCGACACGTTCGTCGCCCGGCACGACCTGAGCGGCGACGACGCCCTGTACCGCGACTTCGTGAGGGTCAAGGTCGCGTTCGAGGCGACCCGGGCCGGCGGCCTGTGGGGGCTGCGGTGGTGGATCACCGACCGCGAACCGCAGTCCGACGCGATCTGGTCGAAGTGGGAGGGCGCGGGGAGCGCGGCGGGCGACACCACCGCGGTCGCCGAGTGCGACGAGCTGTCCGCCCTGTTCGCGTTCGTCGCCGGTCAGCTCGGCGTCGACGGCGTCGGCCTCTTCTGGCCGACCTGGAACCACACCGTGGCCGTCTGGAAGCTGGAGTCGAGAGAAGGCGCCCCCGTGCGGGTGGTGCTGCCGACGTCCCAGGTGTTCCTGGACCCCGAGCAGACGTTCGACACCGACGCCTTCGACCCCTGGACCCAGCGCACGATCTACACCTACGGCCGCCGCGACGCCCCCGCCGACCTGGCCCTCGACTCGGACCTCGTCGAGCGGTTCGTCCAGCGGGTCAGGAGCCACGCCCGGGCGTCGTTCGCGACGCTCCAGGAGCAGCGCAACCTGCGGGAGATGCTGCAGGGCGGGCTGACGGGGCGGGAGGACGTTCAGGCGTACGCCGAGCGACAGGCGCTGGCTGCGCCGACCCCGGACGACGCCGCCTCCTGGCGGGCCTTCCTGCGCGATCTGCAGGGCTGACCTCCGGTCAGGCGGTCGGGTCCTGGGGCATCAGGAACCAGAGCACGACGTAGGCGAGGATCCCCGGGCCGCCCGCGAGGGCGAAGACGAGGAAGGCCGCGCGCACGAGCACCGGGTCCCAGCCGTAGCGGCGGGCGATGCCGCTGCAGACGCCCAGGAAGACGCGGTCGTTGACGGGGCGGGTCAGTCGGGATGCGGTCGTTGCGTTCATTGCTTTGCTTTCTCCGGAGCGTCCTGCCCTACGCACCGGATCCGATTCCATTTCACGCGAATGATCGAGGGTCTCCGAACGTCGGGATCCCGGGAGCCCTCCGCGGCTCCCCGGGAGGCCCCACATGGCTCGTTCACTTCGCCGGTTCCTTCGCGGCCTGCTCCTCCCCGGATCCGTCCGGGCGCGCGAGCAGCAGCGCTGGTGCAACGCCGACTCCTTCCCCAGCGGGTCGTACAACTTCCAGCTGCTCCGCTCGCGCACCGACGGCGACTTCGTGCGTCACCCGGACCTGCTCTGGTCGCCCAACCCGTACTGGAACGCGCGCGCCGGGCTCAACGCCCACGTCCGCGAGCTGGCCGACCGGCTGGGGGGATCCGTCTACAGCGACGTGCTGATCGTCATGCACCCGGCCGACCAGCGGCGCACCGAGGCGTCGATGCTGGAGTCCTGGGAGGACGCCGCGACGCGGGAGCTGGCCGACTGCTTCGACCGCCTGGTGGCGACCCAGGGGCTGAGCCGCTCCAATCCCCAGCGCCCGCTGCAGGTCCGCTTCGCTTCCGACGGCGACGACGAGCTCGGGCTCGACCTCGGGCTCGAGCCGGGCGAGTTCGCGACCGCCATGCTGCCCAACCTCTACCTGGGGCCGACCAAGGCGAGCGCGCCGCTCGTCGAGGTGTTCGTGGCGCGGGACGAGGGCGGCTTCGTCAGCGTCGGCACCCTGTGGTCCGATCAGCTGGCGTTCACCGTCGGGGCGCACCCCCTGGACAACCACGTCGAGCCCGACCTCGCCGACTCGGCCGTCTACACGGTGCATCGCTTCCCCGGCGAGCCCGGGCTGCACCACAAGCTCTCCGGGGCGCGGGCCGAGCGCCTGCTGCTCGAGACCGGGTCGGCCCACGGCGGCCAGACCGTGCGGGTGGTCGACCCCGGCCGCGACCGCGTCGTGCTCGAGGTGATGCTCGTCGCCGCCCGCGCGGCGGAGACCGAGCTGCCCCTGGCGGCGGAGCGGGGCGGCCGGGTCGCCGGCGCCACCGACCTGCCGGAGCTTCCGTTCTCGCCCCTGCCCGGCGCCGGACCCGGCGACAAGACGTTCCTCCCCGAGGACTTCGACCTGATGACGGTCGGCGCGGTCTCGATCCTCCCCGAGGCCCTGCCGACGCCCATCCACGGCCTCACCCAGAAGGCGACGCTGCTCCCGCGGGTGCACTTCAGCCGGGTGATGGAGGGCTACACCATGGATCTCGACCGGGGCGGCACGCTCTCGCCGCGGGCCGCCGATCCGGTGGCCCGGTTCGACGTGCGCGGCAACCGCCTGGCGCTCGTGGCCGTCGCCCGCGAGCTCGCCATCGACGGCCGGCCCCTGCGGGTCGGCGAGCGCGTCCGGCTCGGCGACGAGCACACCATCCGGTGGCGCGGAGGCGAGCTCGAGGTGGCCGCGATGCGTCGACCAGAGCCCCGCTGGCCGTACCTCGCCCGGGTCTCGACCGCGCCGCGGACGACCCCGCTGGCGGCCGGCGGCACCTGGGCGATCGGTCGCGACGGGAGCAGCTGCGACGTGCCGCTCCCGGATCGGCTGACGACCGAGAACGTGCACTGGCTCGACCGCTCCGACCTCGACCAGATCGACGTCCAGGGCGGCAGGGTCCCGCGGTCCCGGTTCCGCACCGACGCCATCTGCGTGGCGAGCAAGGCCGCCGAGATCGACCTCAGCGGGCCGACCCCCACCCTCCGGAACCCCTCCGCGTCGTGCGCGCTGCACGTGCTCCGGGAGAACGGCGAGGTGGTGCAGGTCAAGTGCGGCGCCGACCTGGAGCTGGAGCTCGGTGACGAGCTGCTGATCGGCAACGCGCTGTTCGGCCTCGCCACCCCCGCCCAGACCGCGGCGGCGGTCATCGAGGAGCCGGTGGTCGAGCCGGCGGCGCTGCCCGAGCGGCTGCTCGCGGGCCCCGGCGGCCGAGGTCGTCGCCCCCGCGTGGGCGGCGCCGCGGGGCGGATCGTCGAGCCGGGCCGCACCTACGGCGCCCTCCTGGGCATCTCGCCCCGCGCCGAGCGGGCGCCGGTGGCCGTGGCCCCGCAGCCGCCGACGCCCCCCGCGGAGCGTGACCTCGACGAGCTGCCGGTCGTAGACGGCATGCAGCTCCCCACCGACTGCCTGCCCTCCCTGTCCCTGGACTTCACCGCGGAGGTGTCCGGCGACACCTCGGACGGCTTCCTGACCGGCCACGACGGCCCCCTCCCCCTGGAGGCCGCGGGCACGGTGATGGAGGCGGAGCCCGGCTGGTTCGACGCGATGGAGCTCGCCTCCCAGGCGCCCCGCACCCGCGTCATGGACGGGCCGCCACCGACCCCCGAGCCCGTGGCGCCCCCCGCGGAGCGCCGTCCCCGAGGCCTGCACATCCCACCGGCGCGCCCGACGACGCCCGTCGGCTTCCGTCGACGCGGAGGCGGGGGCCTGCCGAGCTTCGGCCTGAAGGCTCCGGCGATGACGCTGCCCCGGCCCACCGCGCCGTCGATCCCGGGGGACTGAGCCGTGCTGCCGACCCTGCTCCCGACCGGCTTCCACGCCGGCCTGGCCGCCCTGCTGACCGCGTTCGCGGTGCTCGCCCTCGCCCGGTCCCGCGCCGGACGGGCCGGCGAAGCGCGGGCGCACCCGTCCGTGCTCCTCCAGCTCGGCCTCGCCGTGGGGGTGCTGTGGTGGGCCGGCGCGACGCTGTCGCAGATCGCCGACGATCACGACCCCGGGCTGGAGGTGCGCGGCTACAGCCTCGCCCCGCCGAGCGCCGGCCCGCCGGTGCTCAGCCTGGGCACCTCCGATGAAGCCGACGTGCCCATCGCGGACCGGTACGCCGACGACGTCCACCTCGTGGTGCGCTGGCTCGACGGGGCGAGCGGCCCGGAGCCCTGGATCTGGAACGCCAGCTCCCGCCGGCGGGTCGAGCTCGACGGCAAGGAGGTGCACGACACCGACCTGGTGGAAGGCACCGACCTGAGCTGGGACGGGCCGGCGATGACCGTCCAGCCGGACGGTCGCTGGCCCGGCGTCCACCTCGTCGCCGCGGACGGCGACGCCATCGACGCGGCGGCGCCGGTCGCCCGGGGGCTGCTGTCGATGGTCCCCATCATCGGCCCGCGCATGAACACGCGCCTGGGCTTCCTGGTGCGCGCGGACGACGGCCGCCTCGCGCTGCAGGAGCGCCGACCGCTGCCCGGGACCGGGCCGACCGCGGAGCTCCGGCTGCAGGGCACGACCCCGCGCCTCGGTTTCTCCTCGGCTGACGACCGGGCCCGGCACCCGATCGTGGTGACGCCCCCCGGCGGGCAGACCCGGCGACCCGCCGACCGACCGACCCGCCTGCGCGAGGGACAGCTGCTGACCGTCGGCTACTCCCGCTTCGTGGTCTCCCTCCACCCCGGCGGCCGGGTGGAGCTCCGCGCCGTCGGCCACCCCGCCCGGATGGAGTGGCCGGGCGACGACGCCGCCGTGCTCGGCACCGAGCCGGGCGTGCTCGCCGTCGGCCGGGCCGACGGCCGCGCCCTGACCCTGGCGAGCCTCGACCCGGACGGGGCCCACGGCTTCCGTCGCACCGGCGGCTCGTACGTCGTCGGTGACGGCGCCCGCGACCGGGTCAGCGTGCAGGCCGGAGAGCAGGTGCTCGTGCCGGTCGCGGACGGCGCCCGCGTGCGCCTCCGGGTGACCGCCCGGGGCGGCGCGCTGGCCAGCCTGCAGGGCCTCGGCTCCGCGGCCGACGGCCTCGCCTGGCGCTCCTTCGTGGCCCTCGCGGTGCTCTACCTGCTGCTCGTGATCGGCGCGACGCGGGCGGGGCTGCTCCACGCCCGGTCCGCCGGCGTCCTGCACGGCGCCGCGGTGCTCTTCGCCCTGGGCCTGATCTGCCTGTACCGCCTGAGCGACCCCGACGACCTGCGTCGGGCCGGCTGGGTGCTCCGACAGTCCCAACTGGGGGTGCTCGGCGTGGCCGTCGCCTGCGCGGTGACCTGGGCGTCCGCGTGGCGCACCGCGCGCATCGCGCCCCGCCCGGCGCGGCTCTTCCGCTGGCTCGAGCGGGGCCACCGGGTGCGGTGGCTCTACCTGCTGGCGCTGGGCGCGTTGGCGCTCCAGCTGCCCTTCGGCGAAGCCGGCATCGCCCTGCCGGGCCTCGGCTCGGTGCAGCCGATCGAGCTGGCCCGCACGCTGCTGGTCGTCTACCTCGCCTACTGGACGGCCCGCGCGATCGAGGACAAGCGCGACCGCCTCCGCGGCACCGAGGGGCTGCGTCAGCGCTGGTCCTACATGGTCCACGCGCTGCCGGTGCTCGCCGTGCTCGGGCTCTGCTACGGGCTGGACGACATCAGCCCGATCCTCGTCTTCGTCGCCTTCCTCGCCGTGCTCTACGGCGCCAGCCTCGTGCGCCCGTCGCTGCGGCTGTGGCCGCCGCGGGCGTGGCGGGACCACCTGGCGGTGGACCTCGTCGCCGTGCTGGTGCTGCTCGGAGGCGTCGCCTGGCTCGTGCTCGGCGATCCGTCGGGCACCGTGGCGGGCCGTCTGCGCACCTGGTGGGACCCCTGGTCGAACAGCGCCGAGGCGTACCAGGCCGTCACCGCCCTGTGGGCCACCGCCTCGGGCGGCCTGTTCGGGCTCGGCTGGACCGGCCCCAACGGCGTGCTCCCGCCGGCCGTCCAGGACGACTTCATCGTCGCCCTGCTCGCCGCCCGCGGCGGCGTCGTCGCGGTCGGCCTGATGGCGGCCACCTTCGCGGTGATCCTGCTCAGCGGCGTCGCGTCGCTCCGCAATCCCTCGGCCGTCGCCAGCGCGGACGGGGACCGCGAGCGGGCCACCCTGATGGCCGGCGCCGTGCTCTGGATGCTCGCGCTGCAGGCCGGGGTGGTGCTCGGCAGCGCCACCGGCGGCCTGCCCGTGATGGGGCAGCCGCTCCCCTTCGTCGCGGCCGCGGGCTCCCACCTGCTGCTGTTCTGCATCCCGGCCGTCGGCCTGGTGCTCGGCGCGACCCGCGTCCGGGTCCCGGTCCGCCGCCCTCGCCGACACACCACCGCCGCGCCCCTCGCGTGGGACCTGGACGGGGCTTCGCTCGCGCACGCCACGATGACCGAGGGAGGGGGCTGAGATGACGACCGCTCGCTTGCGTTGGGGCCTGGTGATCGCGGCCCTCGTCCTCTTCGGCGGCACCACCTGGCGGACCGCCCGGCTCGCGGGGGCCCGCCCCGCGCCGGGCGTCCAGGTGCGGCAGCTGGACGTCGACCGCCTCGGCGGCGGCCTCCTCATCGAGGCGGACGGCGCCCGCTGGTCGGTCCGCTCCGGCCGCCGCGCCGTCTCCCTCGCCCCGGACGTGCCGGTCGCGCTGGGCGACGGGCTGACCCTGACGGTGCGGGGCGCCAACGACCAGCGCCGGACCGAGGTCCTCCGGCGGCCGTGGACCGTGTTCGCGTCCGACTCGGGCAAGGGCCACCGCCGGATCGACTTCGGCGGAGACCCCCTCGGCCGCGCCGACGGGGTGCGGGATCGCGTCGTGCTGCCCGGGGAGGGCGGCTGGTTCCACCTGGTCCCCGTGGACGAGGACGGCACGCCCGGCGGCACGTTCGCCCCCGAGCACGCCGGCCGGGTCGGCGTCGTGGCGGAGCGTGCCGGCCTGGTGCTCCACACCGCGGAGGGGCCGCTCGAGCTGCCGGTCGACGAGGCGTACCCCGTGACGGGGACGGTCCACGTCGGCGACGGTGGCCCCATCGAGCTGCAGGTTCGGTGGCAGGACGTGGTGCGATCGGAGCCCGTGTTCGGCCCCCGGCGCTCGATCCTCGGCTACGACGCGGTCCCCGGCGTCGACCTCGTCGTCGTCGCCATCGAGCCCGGCGAGGCGGCCACCGCCCCCGTGGCCGAGCTCAGCGGCCCGGGCGTCGACACGCTGCGGGTCGCCCTCGACCCCGACCACCCGACCCTGCTGTTCGGACGCCGCGATCGCGTCGGCCCCGGCCGCGGGCGGGTGCTCCCCCACATCGCGGCCGACGTGGAGCTCGAAGCGGCGGTGGCGCGTGGGCTCGACGCCGGCTGGATCGAGGTCGGCCCCGGGAGCACCCGGGTCGCCGTGCCGACCGACGATGACGGGGACGCCCCCGCGGACGAGCTCGGGTGGGCCCTCTCCCGCGCGATCGTCGACCTGCTGGACGGCTACGACCGGGCCCGGGCCCCCGTCGCCCTCCGGCTGGACGACGCGCTCGCCCCCGCCGCGGGCACGGCGGACGGGGCCCAGGGCGCCCAGCCGCTCCGCTACGACCGGGACCTGCAGGCCTGGTCGCCGTCCTCGATGCCCCCCGCGGGCGCCGACGTCAGCTTCCGCCTGCCGGTCCGCCCGGGCGCGGAGGTCACGACCGTCGCGGCCGCCTTCCCGATCTCCTGGCGCGCCGCCGACGACGCCCCCTGGCACACCGAGCCCCCGCCGCCCCGGGACGAGTGGGCCGAGCACCTGATCCCGGTGGTCGATGTCGACGAGCTGCAGATCCGGCTCGAGGCCGGGCTGTCGCCGTTCGAGGCCGCCACGCCGGGCCGCGTCGGCGCCGCGGTGGCGGGCGGACCGGACGGCACCCTGTTGGTCTCCGGCGGCGTGCGGTCGGGCACCCGCGCGTTCGACGGCTGGTCCGAACGGGGCCGCGACGGCGACCGCGTCGCCCGACGACTGTGGGGCCGGGTGCCCGGTGACCGGTGGCGCGTCTCCGGCCCGGGACCCGACCCCGCCGCGGGCGCGGAGTCCCTGTTCGTGCGCATCCCGATCACCGCCCGCCGCTCCGGCTGGACCGCGCTGGACCTGGAGGTCCCCGGGCGCGTGGTCGGCGCGACCTGGAACGACGCCTCGCTGAGCAGCGATCAGCTGCCCCGACACCCCGAGGGCGGCCACACCCGCCTGTCGGTGCGCACGACCCCCGGCGACAACCTGCTCGCGCTGCGGGTCGAGCTGCCGCGCGTCGCGCCCTCGGCGGAGGCGGGAGGGGTCCGCTTCGAGGCCGACGAAGAGGGCCGACCGGCCCGGCTCGCCCGCCGGGTGGTCGACCGCCGCTCCCACAGCCCGGTGCGCGCCCGCGAAGCGGCTCCCCTGACCGACCGAGACGGCACCGACGTGCCCTGGATCGAGGTCGAGCGGGCGGGTGGCGGCTACACGGTCGGCGACCGGTGGCGGATCGCCGACGCGGCGGGCCAGCCCGGCCACGCGACGCTCGTCGATCGCGAGGTCGAGGTGACCGCGGCGGTCGACGCGGCAGGCGCCGTGACCGTGCGCACCTCCGGGCCGGCCCGGCTGTGGGACCGCGACGGCCGACCCGTCGAGCTGCACCCCGGCGTCGACGCCGACTGGCCCCCCGGAGCGCGCCTCGTCGTCACCGGCTCGGAGCTCCGCCTCCGACGGCCCCTGCCCCGGGAGGTGGCCGAGCTCACCGCCCGCCCCGCCTGGATGCACCGCTGGCCGCAGGACTCCCTGCCGACCGTCGACGACGACATGCAGCGAGCGGCCACCGACGCCCTCGCCCTCGAGCTGGAGGCCGTCGGCCCGGTCGACGACCCCGCCCTGCCGCTGCGCGGCGTCGTGCTCGTGATCGACGCCCGCACCGGCGACGTCCTCGCGTGCGCGACGGAGCAGGCGGACGGCCCGGCCCCCGTCGCCTGGCCCTGCTGGCAGGACGCCGGCCTGCACCCCGGCTCGACGTTCAAGCTGGTCACCGGGGGCGCCGCCCTGGAGTCCGGGGACCGCCGGGTGCGAGCGATGGTCCGGGGCGATCTGCCCGACGGACTCGCCCGCGGCGGCCCGCGCGCGACGCTGCACGGCGCCCACCTCGCCGGCCTCGGGGGCGCCGACCGGCTGCTCCTGAAGAGCCGCCTGCGCAACTTCCACGGCCGGGCGATGCCGACCGACACGGACCTGCGCGGCGCGCTGCGTTCGTCCTGGAACACCTGGTTCGGCTACGTCGGCTTGCTGATGCACCGGCCGCTCCGGGAGGGCTGGGCCGGCTCCGGCGTGGCGTCGGAGGCGGAGCGGCTGGCCGGGTGGCCGGTCGCCGCGCTCGCCCGGGACGCCGGCTTCGACCGACGCCTCGACCTGGGCGCCGGCTACACGGGCACCGGCGGCCACGTGCCGACGGACGCCACGGACAACGACGCGGCCATCGCGGCGCGGGCGATCGGCCAGGACGAGGTCACCGCCACGCCCCTCGGCGTCGCCACCGTCGTCGCCGCGGTGGTGCAGGACGGCGAGGCCCCCCTCCCCCGGGTGACGCTCGACCGGGCCGCGGGGCGCGACCGCCTGTTGAGCCCCGAAGCGGCGGCGACGCTGCGCGCCGGCATGGCCGACGTGGTCGAGCGTGGCACCGCGTCCCGAGCCTTCGCGGCGCACCCCGACCGGGACCGGATCGTCGGCAAGACCGGCTCCGCCCAGCGGGTCGACGCGGACGGGCTGACCCGCACCGACGGCTGGTTCGCGGCCGCGATCCTGCCCCCCGAGGGCAGCGGCGACGCGCCGCTCGTGGTCGTCACGGTGCTGCCCGGCGCGGGCCTGGGCGGGCGTCACCCCGCCGACCTGGTGGCCCGCCTGAGCCTGGAGCTCGCCGCGCTGCGGGGCTGGGAGTAGCCCGGTCGAGTCGACCTCACCCGATGAGGCGGAACTCCGAGTCCGGCCGCGAGGCGTTGTCGAACGCCATGTAGACCGGCGTACCGGGCACCCCGGTGCTGCCGTCGGGCCGCTCGACTCGCCCCTCCGCCTCGAGCTTCAGCAGGTGCGACAGCACCTGCCGAGACGCCAGCGGGTGGAAGAACACCGGCACCTCCGGGTAGACGCCGGGCACCAGGTCGATCGGTTTGGCCGGCCTCGCCGCGAGCGCCTGGATCACCTGCTGCTCTCGGCGCATCCGGTGGGCGATGTACTCCAGCAGCTTCGCCTCGCCGTCGGCGATGGCGGGCCCGTGGGCCGGCACGATCGCGCCGATGCCCTCGGAGGCGAGCCGGCCGAGCGTCGCCAGGTAGTCCGCCATGTCGCCTTCGGGGGGGTCGATCACGATGGTGCCCTGGCCCGCGACGAGGTCCCCGGCGACCACCAGCCGCGTCGCCACGTCCCGAAACGCCAGGTGGCCCCGCGCGTGGCCGGGCGTGTGCAGGACCTCGATCTCCAGGTCCCCCAGCTCGACCCGATCCCCCTCGTACAGCGCGTCGTCCACCGACAGCTGCCCGGACAACCGCTGCGTCGTGCCGGGGTGGGCGAGGACCGGCGCCCCCGTCGCCTCCCGCAGCGCCTGCGCGCCGCCGACGTGGTCGGGGTGATGATGGGTCAGCCAGATCGCCTGGACCGAGCGGCCCGCCAGCGCCCCCGCCAGCCGCTCCTGCTCATCCGCAAAGGGGCTCGCGGGGTCCACCACCACCACCTCGTCGCCGGCCCCCAGGAGCACGCAGTTGGTGTGGGTCGCGGGGGGCAGCGTCGGCGTCCGGACGGGGAAGACCACCACCCCGGGCTGCACGTCGAAGGGCTCGTGGGGTCCCCGGTCGGGGAGGTGGATCTCGGTCACCGGACCGCCAGGAGCTGGTTCACGCTCCCGGGTCGGCGGCCTCGAGCGGCCCCTTGTAGGCCTCCATGCCGTCGATCAGCGTGTACAGCTTGCGCCACCCCGCCTCGTGGAGGATGCGGGCGGCGCTGGGCGCGCGGAGCCCCTGGTCACACGCGACGACGATCGGCGTCTCGGCGCCGGGCAGCTCGTCGAGGTGATCCTGGAGCCCGTCGATCGGCACGTTGATCGCCCCGGGCACGTGGCCAGCGCCCCAGTCCGACGGATCGCGCACGTCGAGCACGCGGGTGGCCGGGTCGTTCTCCTGCAGCTTGAGCATCCCGTAGCCGGACACCTCCGGCACCAGGCGGCGGCCCTTGCGGCCCGAGCCCTTGAAGCCGGTCTCGTTGCTCCGCTGGACCGACGCGAGCACCGACGCCGGCTCGGGGTAGCCCTTCATCGCGAGCCGCACGATGCCCCGCTTGTCCACGTGGAACACCGCCCGGAAGATCGCCGGCACGCCGGGGCGAGCGGTGCGGTACGCGGTCGCCAGACCCCGGCCCTCGTCGACGAGCAGCGGGAAGCCGTAGCCCTGCGCCTCGGCGAAGGACCTGTGCGAGGCCGCGGACGCCCCGTTGACGCCGAACAGGCGGCAGCCGGCCTCCTCGAAGGAGGCCCGCAGCTCGTCGAAGGACGCGAGCTGGTCGGTGCAGCCCGGGGTGTCGTCCCCGGGGTAGAAGATGAGCACGTAGTGCGCCTCGTCCTTCAGGTCGGCGCTGCGCACCCGCGCACCGTCGTGTCCTTGCAGGTCGAACTCCGGCGCCTCGCTCCCGGCGCCGAGCAGGCTATCCGGACGCAGAACGTCTGACGCGATTCCGAACAGCTTGCTTCTCAGGCCCATAGCGGGCGCCAGTGTACCCGCCCGATCGGGGCGTGGCTTGCACCGGACCGGCCCCAGGAGGCTCTCGTGACCCGTTCTGTTCTCATCCTCGTGCTGGCGAGCCCGCTGCTCGCCGTCGGATGCCAAAGCGACGTCGGCATCCACCTGGTCCCCGGCGATCCGCCGATCAACGAGGGAGATCCGCTGACCGGCCCGGAGGGGCCGGAGCCGCCCTCCTGGCCGTTCGACCCGCCCGAGCCGATCCGTCCCCCGGAGCTCGATCCCCCGGAGGGTGATCCGCCGGAGGACCCCCCGGGCTGGGGCAACTGGAACCCCGGGGACATCCCCGAGCTGTACTTCGCGGTCGCCTGGTCGGAGTGGGACTGCAACGGCGACGTCGACGGGGACGGCTCCGATCCTGGCCCCGGCGAGGGGCCGGAGGAGGGCGAGCCGCCGGACAACGACTCGATCATCGACGAGGACTCCGACGGCTGGTACGGCTGCCCGGTCCGCCTCGCCGTCATCGACCTGCTCGGCCAGGTGATCGCCGAGTTCCCCCTCCCCGGCGAGCAGGACACCTGGACGCCCAACTACCACCTGTCCCTCGCCCCGGCGGGCCCCGGCCAGTTCCTGTCGACCGTCGAGCGCTACGAAGACGTCGACGGGGACGACGACGCGTCCAACGCCGACGGCTTCTGGCAGGGCAACTGGTGGCACTCCTACCGCGGCGACGCCTACACCGGCGAGCTGAGCCTGGTCGCCGAGTGGGACCCCAACGAGGCGCTGATGTCGATCCCCGGGATCGGCCGCCTCGTCGACATCGGCGGGTACAGCGGCTGGGCCAACCTGGCGATCTCCCCGGCGAAGCCCGACCGGCTGATGGTCTGGAGCGGCGACACGAACTGCGGCGGGCTGCGCGAGCTGCGCTCGATCTACCTGCCCGACGCCAACGTCCTGGACGACGTCTACCTGCCCGAGGACCTGCTCCCGGAGGGCTTCGAGGTCGACGCGACCTCGCTGTGGCCGTGGAACCTGGACGCCTCGGTGGACGAGGAGGGCAACACGTCGCTGCTCCTGGGGGTCTCCAACTCCTACTGCTGGGACGCCGAGACGGTCTACGAGCTGGTCGCCTTCAGCCCCGACGACGGGCCGGTCTGGAACGTGCCCGCGATGGGGCTGAGCTGGCCCCCCGCGGCGAGCTGGGCGGGCCACGACGGCGGCGCCGCGCTGGAGCTGACGGGCGGCACCTGGTCGGTCGAGCAGACCTGGCGCGTCACCACCCCGAACGCCACCGCCGAGGGCGTCTTCGCCTACGCGGACGGCATCTACGGGCGTCGCGTCGGGCCGATGTTGGACGGCGCCGGCCCCACGTTCATGACGATGGCGCTGGAGAGCAACGCCGAGCACTACCGCAACATCCTGGAGATCCACCACGAGGGCGCGGTCGTCTGGACGATCGACACCCTGAGGTTCGGTCTGCAGGAGGAGAACGTCTTCTTCGCCGACGTGGTGATGCTGCCGCCGATCCCCGAACCCTGACCGACCCGGTAGCGGCTCCCCCATCGGCGGCTACCCTGAGGTCGTGGCCGAAGGCTCGTCATCCACTCCCTCCCGCTCGCGGGTGCTCCGTCGCACCTTCGCCGAGACGGCGATGAAGATGGCCGAGATCGCGCCCACGTTCCCTCCGCTGCTCGTCTCCCACGGCCTGGAGCTGACCCACACGCTGCGGCGCGCCCTGGGCGACCGCCCGGTCGAGGCGTCGCTGTGGGAGGAGCTGCTTGCGCTCCGCCGGGGCCCCGGCTGCGACGCCTTCTTCGCGATGCCGCTCCCCGACCGGGCCACCCCGGAGGACCTGCTGCTCGACCGGGCGGTCGAGATCCGCGCCCTCGTCGACTCCCTCCGGGGGCACCGCCACGTGCACGACGGACAGCCGCTGGACCGGGTGCTGCGCAAGGACCGGCTGCGCACCCGCCGCGTCGTCACCAACGAAGAGGTGGTGCCGGTCGCGGTGCGGCTGGGCTGCTGGTACTCGGTCGTCGCCGTCGGAGACGAGCACCCCCGCGCGCTGCGGGACCGGATCGAAGCGGCGCTGACGGACGACCCCCGCCAGGTCGGCGGGGTCCGCTCCCGCCAGGTCACCGCCCCCCTCCTCGTCTCCCTCGACCCGGTGCCGTTCCCGTGGGCGATGCACCTCCACCGGCTCGGCCTCCAGGGGCCCTGGCTGTCGTGGTCCTGCACGTCGGGCGCGCGGCCGATGGGCGTGCTCGCGGCCCACCACCTGGTGCTCGAGGGGCCGGGGTTCGCGGCGCTGCGGGCGGACTTCCGGCGGCGGGTGCGCGCCATGCGCGTCGCCCTCGGGCTGGACGCCGGCGACGAGCCGGGCTTCGACGCGTGCGAGCAGTTCGGGCCGTTCGACAGCGTGCCGTTCGCCTCGTGCGACGACGAGAGCGAGTGGTCCGACGGCGACCTCCCCCCGGACCTCCTCGAGGCGCTCCGACAGCTGGAGGCGGAGGAGGCCGCGCGACTCCCCCAGCGCAACAGCTTCGCGTTCGATCCCGGCCTGTCCCGTCCGCCTCGCAAGAAGGCCGGGCCGCCCGAGGGGCTCCCCCCGGCGCTGGAGACGCTGGCCCGCTCGCGCCCGGTCGGGCTGCTGTCCCACGAGCTGCGCCACGATCAGCTGCGGAACCCGCCGGCGGTGCGCTACGCGACGGTGGAGCGGGGGGCGTTCTCCCTGCTCGACTTCTCCTACGCCTACTGCCGCGCCCAGCACGACGCGATGGCGGTGCACCACGCCCGGTACGCCAACCAGGGTTTCACGTTCATCGTCCCGCACATCCCGTGCGGCGAGGACGGCCTGCGGCGCGCCGGTCGACGCGGCGCGCCGGTGCTCTGCTCCTTCCAGACCCGCCGCGGCATCCCGGAGGGGCCCGACACGTTCAAGCTCCGGCTGAAGCGCTGCCTCGCCGACGCGGACGAGGGTCGGGACCTGCTGACGCGGGTGCTCGACGACGCGCTGCGGGTCGCGCTGCCCGGCGTGCTCAAGTCCATCGCGGTGCGCCTCTTCGAGCGGGGCATCGGCGACGGCGGCACCTTCCTGGCGGGCCGGGGGCTCGTCGCCCACATCACGGTCGACGACGAGCTGATCGACCCGATCGCGCGCTACGCCGGCCTGTACGAGGGCATCTTCGGCGGCTCCTGCCAGGAGCGCGGCGGGGTCGCCCTGACCGCGGTGGACCGCGGGTTCCGTCGGGATCTGTGCGCCGTCGGCACCGGCATCTTCCGCCACACCGCGCCGATGGACCTCTTCTGGCACCGCTTCGCCTGGTACCTCGCCCAGGTCGGTCTCTAGGAGCCCGGAGCGCATTGACCGCCTGTCGCCTCGTGGCCCGATCCGCGCGATCCCGGCGTTGCTCCTCCGTCACGCATTCGCGATGCGCTCGGTCGTCCCGTCTGGGGCTCGCGAGCCTCGGCCTCACGGGGCTCCGGCTCCAACGCGCTCCAGGCTCCTAGACGGCCCCGCGCTCCCGCGCCCGCGCCCATCCCGGGACTCCACGAGACTAGTGACTCTACTCTGAGTCACTAGTCGATTTCGTGCTATAGCCGCCCCATGCTCCGGCGGTTCCTGCCCCTGCTCCTGCTCGTCGCGCTGGCCCTGCCGGGCTGCGCAGAGCAGGACGAGGGCCCCACGATCACCCTGTGGCACAGCTACCGCGGGGCCGAGCGAGACGCCCTGGACGCGGTCGTCCGCGCCTGGGACGACGAACACCCCGAGGTGGCCGTCGAGGTCCTCGCCGTCCCGAGCAAGGCCTACAAGTCCCGCCTGCAGTCGGCCATCCCGCGGGGGAACGGGCCGGACCTGTTCATCGAGGCCCACGAGCTCACCGGCGAGTGGAGCGGCAGCAAGCTGCTCGAGCCGGCGGCGCTCCCCGCCGACCTGGCGTGGAGCGACTTCACCGGCGCGTCCGTCGACGCGCTGCGGTTCCGCGACCAGGTCTGGGGCGTGCCCATCGCGGTCAAGTCCCTCGCCCTGTACCGCAACCGGGCCCTGGTCCCCGTCGCGCCGACCACCTTCGAGGAGCTGCTCGAGACCGGCCGGGCGTCGGCGGGCGTGCCGCTCGCGTACGAGACCGGCGAGACCTTCTTCCACGCCCCGTTCCTGCACACGTTCGGGGGGCGCCTGCTCGCGGACGACGGCCAGCCGACCCTCGACTCGCCGGGGGTCATCGCGTCGATGGAGTTCGTCGGCCGGCTGACCGCCACCGGCGCGGTGCCCGCGGAGTCCGACGGCGCGACGGTGTCGACGCTGTTCAACGAGGGGCGGGCCGCCTACGTCATCTCGGGCCCCTGGTTCCTGGGCGAGATCGCGGATGACGTCGCCTTCGAGATCACCCCCCTGCCCGGGCTGGCGGAGACGGGGGAGCCGCTGCGGCCGTTCCTGACGGTGGAGTCGCTGTTCCGCGCCGCCTGGTCGGACGCGGACGACGCGCTCGTCACCTCCCTCATCGGCGCCATCGCGGGCCTCGACGGCTCGGTCGCCCGCGCCTCGCAGGGCCGCCAGGTGCCGGCCCTGCTGGCCGCCCGCGAGCACCCCACCGTCGCCTCGGACGACGTGCTGCGCCCCTTCGCGGTGCAGGCGGACACCGCGGTGCCGATGCCCAACCGGCCGGAGATGAGCTTCGTCTGGGAGCCGAGCAACCGGGCCCTCCGCGCGGTGCTGCGCGGCGCCATCGAGCCGGAGGCTGCGGCCGAGCGTGCCCAGCGGGAGGTCGAGAGCTTCCTGCGCCCCCGGGCGGACGCCGTCTCGCCCACGCCGTACCTGGCCGTGCTCGGCCTCCTGCTCCTCATGGCCGCCGGCTGGAGCGTGCGCGAGGCGCGCCGCAAGGACGTCGTGCGGCGCGCCCGCAGGTCCTGGCGCAGCTACGCCTACCTGGGCCCTGCATTCATCGGCATGGCGGCGGTGGTGTTCATCCCGTTCATCGTCGGCGCGGGGGTCTCGCTGTTCGCGCACCGCGACGGCGAGTTCACGTTCGTCGGACTGCGCAACTTCGTTCGCATCTTGACGTCGGACACGTACCCGCTGACCGACCCGATGAACTTCTGGTTCACGCTGGTGGTCACGGTCGTCTGGACCGCGGCCAACGTGGCGGCCCACGTCGGCATCGGCCTGGGGCTGGCGCTGCTGCTCCGGGATCCCTGGATGAAGCTCAAGGGCTTCTACCGGGTGCTGCTGATCGTGCCGTGGGCGGTGCCCAACTACATCACCGCCTTGATCTGGAAGGGCATGTTCAACGAGCAGTTCGGCGCCATCAACGGCGTGCTCGGCACGCTCGGGGTGGAGCCCGTCGCCTGGTTCTCCCAGTGGGCGACGTCGTTCGCGGCCAACCTCTGCACGAACACCTGGCTGGGCTTCCCGTTCATGATGGTGGTGACCCTGGGCGCGCTCCAGGCGATCCCGCGGGACCTCGAGGAGGCCGCGGAGGTCGACGGCGCCGGCCCCTGGCTGCGCTTCCGCCACGTGACGCTGCCGCTGCTCAAGCCGGCGCTCCTCCCGGCGGTCATCCTCGGGTCCGTCTGGACGTTCAACATGTTCAACGTCATCTACCTGGTGTCCGCGGGCGACCCCGACGGCGGCACCGAGATCCTGATCTCCGAGGCCTACAAGTGGGCCTTCACGCGGCAGGCCCAGTACGGCTACGCGTCGGCATACGCGCTGCTCGTGTTCGGCATCCTGGTGCTCTACACCGCCGCGACCAAGAAGGTGACCGGGGGGGACGTGTCGTGAGCAGCCCCGCGAAGCAGCACGTGCCCCGCAAGGCGACCTGGGCCGGCCAGTGGTGGCGACACGCCATCCTGGTGCCGATCACCGTGGCGACGCTCTACCCGGTGCTCTGGGTCGTGAAGATGGCGCTCACCCCCGAAGAGAGCTTCGCGCTGTCGGCCAACCCGTTCCCGACGACGGTGACGTTCGACAACTTCGCCACGCTCCTGGGCGACCTGCTCTTCTGGCGCCAGCTGCTCAACTCGATCATCGTCTCGGCCATCACCACGGTGATCGGCATCGCGCTGTCCACCACCGCCGCGTACGCCTTCTCGCGCTTCGAGTTCCCCGGCCGCGCGGCGGGCATGAACGGGCTGCTCGTCACCCAGATGTTCCCCGGCGTGATCATGGCGATCCCGCTGTACATCCTGCTGGACGCCACCGGCCTGCTGAACTCGCTGATGGGGCTGGCGCTCTGCTACGCGACCACCGCGATCCCCTTCTGCGTCTGGATGATGAAGGGCTACTTCGACACCATCCCACGCGACCTCGAGGAGGCCGCGGTGCTCGACGGCGCGTCCCAGTGGACCATCTTCACCAAGATCGTCCTGCCCCTGTCCCGCCCCGCCATCGCGGTGACCGCCCTGTTCTCGTTCATGACCGCCTGGAACGAGTTCATCCTCGCCGCCACCTTCATGAGCAAGGAGACGGCGTTCACGCTGCCGGTCGCGTTGCAGGCCTACGTCGGCGACCGGAGCACGGACTGGGACCTCTTCGCGGCGGGCGCGATCCTGGTGTCGATCCCGGTCATGGCGCTCTTCTTCCTGCTGCAGAAGCAGCTGGTCGAGGGGCTGACCGCGGGGTCGGTGAAGGGCTGAGCCGCGCTACGGGCCGCAGCTGTCGTTGTCGCCGCCGGGGGTCCCGGAGTCGCCCAACCCGTACTGCGTCGTGGCCGGGCACCAGTTGCCCCCGTCGTCGTTGTCGGTCTCGTTGTACGAGCCCGGGTCGAGGTTCATCGACTTGCCGTTGGGGTCGGGGAACGTGGCGTCGACGTAATCGACGCGGCAGACCTCGATGTCCGTCGGGGTCTCGAGCACCACCTCGTCGTCGTCGTTCCCGAGCGCCATGTCGCCCTGGTAGGCGTAGTCGCAGTCGAACCCGCCGTTGGTCGCCGTCGCCGAGACCCGGCAGAGCACCGCGTAGCCCCCCGCCGGCACGTACAGGTCGCCCAGGATGATGACGTTGTCGATGCCGTCGTCGCGAACCTCCCAGCCGGACAGGTTGATCGCCCAGGCGCCGGGGTTGAACAGCTCGAAGTACTCGCCGTCGTTGTCGGGCACGGACGAGGGGTTCTTCATGATCTCGGTGATCACCAGGTCACCCATCACGAACGGGGTGCAGCTGTCGTCGATCGCGTCGTTGCAGTCGTTGTCGACGCCGTCGCAGTACTCGGTCGCGCCTGCGCCGACGGTCGGGTCGCCGTCCTCGCAGTCGTCGTCGTTGTCCGCGTAGCCGACCGGCTGCGAGCACGCCTCCACCGTCGGCAGCACCTCGTCGATGATGGCCACCAGCTGGGTGTCGTCGCAGCCCGCGTCGAAGATCGGGTCGATGACGAAGTCCAGCTCGTCGCCCGTGGAGACCGTGAGCTCGACGAACTGCAGGACCTCGCTCGACGGCAGGTTGAGGTACTCCCAGACCTGCGAGCCGTTGTGCAGGACGCGCGCGTGGGCCCCGTCCCCGCAGCCGGTGTCGCGGTCGAAGAAGGCGAGCTCGATCTGGGCCGTGCCGTCGAAGTCGGAGGTCCAGCGCCGCACCGCCCAGGCCAGGTCATCGACGCCCGGGTGGCCGCCCCCGGCGTCCAGGAACGGGGTCTGGAAGGACTGGCTGGCCTCCCAGCGGGTGCCGGTCCAGGTGGGCAGCTGGCCGAAGCCGGCCGAGTCGAACGCGGCGTAGGAGCCGTACTCCCAGCCGGCGCCACCCTGGAGGTCGGAGAAGTCGACGTCCGAGTCGGTCACCGCGGACAGCTCGGAGCCCTGCCCGTCGCCATCCACGTCCAGGTACCAGGTCTCCTCGATGCAGGCGCTGTCGTCGTCGTCGCCGATCGCGCTGTCGTCGTCGTCGCCGATCGCGCTGTCGTCGTCGTCGCCGGCGGAGTCGTCGTCGTCCGCCACGTCGTCGTCGTCCACGGCCGAGTCGTCGTCGTCGGCGATGTCGTCGTCGTCGGCGATGTCGTCGTCGTCCACGGCCGAGTCGTCGTCGTCCGCCAGGTCGTCGTCGTCCGTC
>CAYQEG010000080.1:13000-32161 GCA_964416435.1 uncultured Rickettsiales bacterium | reverse complement strand
ACGACGACGACGCGACGGACGACGACGACGCGGCGGACGACGACGACGCGACGGACGACGACGACGCGACGGACGACGACGACGCGACGGACGACGACGACTCGGCCGCGGACGACGACGACGACTCGGGCGGCGACGACGACGACGCGACGCCGGAGGAGCACACGCTCACCTGGATCTTCAACAACGTCACCCTGGTGAACTGCAGCTGCCACAACAGCGGCAGCTCGGGCGGCTGGACGTTCGCGGGCGACAAGGACACCCTGCACGCGGCGTGGGTCGGCGCCGCGGCGGGGGAGGCGGACATGAACCGGGTCGAGCCCGGCGACGCCAGCGAGAGTTACGTGATGCACAAGCTGGACGGCACCCACGTCACCGAGGCGGGCGGCTCGGGCTCGCAGATGCCGCTGACGGGCTGCTGCCTGGACGAGACCACCCGGGACAACATCCGCGGGTGGATCAACGCGGGCGCGCTGAACAACTAGAGCTGTCCGGGTCTGTCCGGGAGTGTCCGGCAATCGGACACTCCCCGACCGACGATCGCACGCCCGGATTCCACTGCGGGCGGCGACGTCCAGCGGTGGCTGTCTCGGCATGGGAACTGCAGTCGGACCCTCGGCCCGCCGGGAGGTCCAGCCATGTCCGAGTTCGAAGCTCCTTTCACCCACCTGATCGTCGCGCTGCGCGACCGCCGCGTGCTCGCGCGGGGTCGTGACCACCGGCTCCTGTTGACTCGAAAAGTGTTGGCGCGAGGCGAGCCGTTCGACCTCCTGGCGTTTCGGGCGGCGGACACGCACCTGCACTTCGCGATGGGCGTGCCGGCGGCCGGGGCGATGGAGTTCGCGCGCCGGATCGAGATCTCGCTCAACAAGACGTTCGGCTACGGGATCACGTTCTCGTCGGCCTACACGGAGCCGATCAGGAGCCAGCGGCACCTCATCAACGTCTTCTGGTACGTGATCGGCCAGGAGCAGCGGCACGGTCTGGACCAAGACCCCTGGTTCGAGGCGAGCAACCTGCCCGACCTGCTGGGCTGGCGGCAGTTGGCGCCCTGGGCGCCGGGCCTGACGCGGAGCTTCCTCCCGAGGCTGGATGGCGATCGGATGAGGGGGGTGGTGTCGGTGGTGGTGGACCCGGACCGTCCTGCCTCCCTCGATGGATTGGGCGCCGCCGCGGCCGGAGCGCTCGGCCTGCTCGAGCTGCCGAAGCGGGGCCCTGAGTTCGCCCGCCTGGTCGCCGCCGCGTGCGCGGCGGTGGGCGACGACTGGCCAGCCCTCCGGCTGGCCCGCGCGCTGGACGTGTCGGTGCGGTCGGTGCTCCGGTACCGAGGTTCCCGCCCGGACCGCCCCCTGGTCCGCGCGATCCGCTGCCAGTCGCAGCTCCAGGCCGCTCGAAGGCTCGCCAGCGCGGGGTGACCGTGACCGAAGCGACCCACATGGCTCATGTCGCCCGCCTCGGTCCGGCTGACCCTGACTGAAGCGGCCCACATGGCTCATGTCGCCCGCCTCAGTCCGGCTGACCCTGACTGAAGCGGCCCACATGGCTCATGTCGCCCGCCTCAGTCCGGCTGAGGGTGACTGAAGCGGCCCACATGGCTCATGTCGCCCGCCTCAGTCCGGCTCACCCTGACTGAAGCGGCCCACATGGCTCATGTCGCCCGCCTCAGTCCGGCTGAGGGTGACTGAAGCGGCCCACATGGCTCATGTGGGTCGCTTCGGTCCACTCCCCTTCAGGTGCCCAGCACCCGATCCCGTCCTCCACTATCCTCCCGTCCAGGAGGGTGCCTTGGAGGGAGACCGCCGCCGCCGCCGCCAGCTTGCGCTGCTCGGGCATCGACCGATCGTCGATGCGGCGGACGACGTGCTCGGGTTCGAGGACTATGCGTCGGCCATCGCCGAGCTGCTCGACGATCCCATGGCGGGGCGCACCGTCGTCGCCGTCAACGGGCCGCCCGGAAGCGGCAAGAGCAGCCTCGGACACTTGATCGAGCGCAAGCTCCGGGACCGCCGCTCCGCCCGCCGACCCGTCTTCTGGTTCGACGCCTGGATGCACGACGACGCGGACAACCTCGCCGGAGCCTTCGTCGCCCGCCTGCTCCTCGCCACCGACCCCCACCGGAGCACCCTGCGCCGCTGGCTGCGGCCCCTGCCCCTCGGTCTCATCCCGCCCGGCGAGCGGGTCCGGCGCTGGATCCCCCTGCTCGTGTTCCTCGGCACCCTCGTCGGGATCGTCCTGGGCCTGCTCGGCATCTCGTTCCCCGACCTGCTGCAGAGCTACCTGCTGCCGGCCGCCGGCGGCGCCGGGCTGCTCGCCGTCAGCGCCCGCTTCGTCTTCACCACCGCCGGCTCTGTCGCGGCCTTCGTCCGCAACCCCGAGGTCGTCGCCGGCACCGGGGCGTTGGAGAAGGTGCGTGACCAGCTGGCCTCGTTCATTCGCCAGGCGACCCCGGCGGACCTGCCGTTCGTCGTCATCGTCGATGATCTCGACCGCGTCCGGGCCCCCGCCGCGGTCGACGTTCTCGAGGCCATCGACCAGCTCCTGCCGAACGACGTCGCCGTCGTCCTGCTCGCCGAGGTCGACGCCCTGGTCGCCTCCGCCGAGATCAAGTACCCGGCCGCGGCGAAGCGCTCCAGCCACTACGGCGAGCGCTACGTCGAGCGCATCGTTCCCGTCCAGTTCGACCTGCCGTGGCGCAACCCCGCCTGGTCGTCCGCGTTCCTCGAGCGACGGGCCGAGAACTACGACGGAGCGGACGCTCGCGTCTCCGAAGCCGTCGCCCCGTTCATCAACGGCGACCACCCCCTGCCGCCCCGGCGGATCAAGCGCGTGCTCTCGCGCGTCCGCCTGTCGATGAGCATCGCCGAGCGACGGGGCCTGCTCGCCCCGGGCACCGGAATCGAGCCCGCCCACATCGGAAAGTGGGTGCTCATCCAGGAGCGCTGGCCCGGCCTCGCCGACCACTTCACGAGTGAGCCGATGCTGCTCGATCGGCTGGAGTCTTGCGCCGACGACGAAGCCCTCGCCGAGGCCCTGGAGAGCGAGATCGACGCCTCCGCGGCGGAGAACCAGAGGATCCGCGGCCTGCTGCGCGCCGAGCCCAAGCTCGGTGGTGTCGCTCGTGCGCTCGTGCTCTTCGAGGCCCCCGACCCGCCCCCGTCACCTTGACACCCCGGGCGCTGACCCGTGAAATGGCGCACTCGTCACCGGACGGGACCCACCACCGGACAGACGAGAGCGACTCACGGGAGCCCGAATGTCGATCACCCTCCGCGGCTACTGCTACCTCGACAGCCTGCAGCCTCACCTGGCGTCGTTCATCGGCACGACCGCCCGCGGCTTCCTGCCCGTGCCCGGCCAGGCCAGCCTGTGGCTCGAGACGGCCCCCGGCATGGTCATCAACACCCTGACCGACGTCGCGCTGAAGGCCACCGAGTGCCAGCCCGCCATCCAGCTCGTCGAGCGGCGCTACGGCGCCCTCGAGCTGCACCACGACGACAAGGGCCAGGTCCTCGCCGCCGGCGACGCCATCCTCGGCCACCTCGGGCTGACGGAGGACGGTCGGGTCAAGCCCAAGGTCGTCTCCGACCAGATCATCCGCTCGGTCGAGCCCTACCAGACCCAGCTGATCAACCGCTTCCGGTACGGCCAGATGATCCTGCCGGGCGAGTCGCTCTTCATCCTGGAGTGCGTGCCCGCCTGCTACATCACCCTCGCCGCCAACGAGGCCGAGAAGTCCGCCAACGTCAACCTCGTCGAGATGCGCTCCATCGGAGCGTTCGGCCGCCTCTACATGGCCGGCAGCGAGGCTGAGATCGACTCCGCCCGGGACGCGGCCATCGCGGCCATCGAGTCCGTCAGCGGGGTCGAAGACAAGAGTTAGAGAGAACATCCGGGCCACCGCCCGGAGGAGGAGCTGAGAGCCCATGTCCGATGCCCTTGGAATGATCGAGACCCGCGGCTTCGCCGCCATGGTGGAGGCCTCCGACGCGATGGTGAAGGCCGCCCGCGTCGAGCTGATCGGCTACGAGAAGATCGGCGGCGGCTACGTGACCGCCATCGTGCGTGGTGACGTCGCCGCCGTGAAGGCTGCGACCGAGGCCGGCGCCCGCGGCGCCCAGCGCGTCGGCGAGCTCGTGTCGGTCCACGTGATCCCGCGGCCGCACGCCAACGTGGACAGCACGCTGCCCCTGGGTCGTCCGCCCAAGAAGAAGTAGGCGAGGCCCGCTGTGAAGCTGGCACGCGTTCTGGGCACGGTCGTCGCCACCCGGAAGGATCCGAAGCTGGAGGGGCTCAAGTTCTTCCTGCTCGAGGATCTCGACGGGAAGATGCAGCCCCGAGGCAGCATCGTCGTCGCAGCCGATTCGGTCGGCTGCGGAGTCGGCGAGGTGGTCCTGTACGCGTCCGGCTCGTCCGCGCGTCAGACCGCGCAGACCGACGGGCGCCCGTGCGACGCCACCGTCATGGCGATCATCGACGCCATCGACCACGCCGACGGCAAACGCCTGTACGACAAGGCTGAAGGGTAGCCATGTCCGACCTCAGCTCCCGCGAGATCCAGTCGATCGTCGACAAGGTCGTGCAGCGCATCGGCGGTCCGTCCGCCGGGCCCGGCGGCCTCGGCGGGGGCCCGTCGTCCGGCGGCCCCGAGGTCAAGATGAGCGGCCGCGGCGTCTTCGGTGACATCGACTCCGCCGTCACGGCCGCCCGTCGCGCCTTCCAGGTGTTCGCCACCGTCCCGCTCGAGACCCGCAAGCGCATGATCGCCAACGTGCGTCGGCGCTGCGCTGAGCAGGTCGACCTGATGAGCCGGCTCGCCGTCGAGGAGACCAACCTCGGCCGCGTCGCAGACAAGATCACCAAGAACCTGCTGGTCATCAACAAGACCCCAGGCCCGGAGATCCTCGAGCCGAAGGTCTACACCGGCGACGACGGCATGTGTCTCACCGAGTGGGCGCCGTACGGCACCTTCGGCGTGATCACCCCGTGCACCAACCCGACCGAGACCGTGATCAACAACGGCATCGGCATGCTCTCGGCGGGCAACACGGCGGTCTTCAACTTCCACCCGTCGGCCAAGAAGGTCAGCGCCCTCTGCATCTGCATCATCAACGACGCGATCGTCGAGGCGGGCGGACCGGAGAACACGCTGACCACCGTCGCCGAGCCGACCATCGCCTCGGCCCAGGCGCTCATGAAGCACCCCGAGGTGCGGCTGCTCTGCGTCACCGGCGGCCCCGCGGTCGTCAAGGTCGCCATGAACAGCGGCAAGAAGGCCATCGCCGCTGGCCCCGGCAACCCGCCGGTGGTCGTCGACGAGACGGCGGACATCGCCGCCGCCGGCCGCGGCATCGTCGCCGGCGCCTCCTTCGACAACAACATCGTCTGCATCGTCGAGAAGGAGGTGTTCGTCGTCGAGTCGGTGGCCGATCAGCTCATCAAGGAGATGCAGGCGGCCTCCGCCGTGCTCCTCAAGGGCGCGGCCATCCGGCGGCTCGAGAACCTCATCCTCACGGACGACCGCGAGCACATCCACAAGCAGTACGTCGGCCAGTCCGCCCACGTGTTCCTGGACGCGCTCAACATCCCGTACGACGGCGATCCCCGGCTCGTCATCTGCGAGGTCCCCTGGGACCACCCGTTCGTGCAGATCGAGATGCTCACCGCGATCCTCCCCATCACCCGGGTCAAGGACGTGGACGAGGGCATCGCCCGCGCCGTCCAGGCGGAGCACGGCTTCGGCCACACCGCGACGATGTGGAGCAAGAACATCGACAACCTCCACCGCATGGCGCGGATCATCAACACGTCGATCTTCGTCAAGAACGCCCCCGCCTACGCGGGCCTGTCGTCCGGCGGCGAGGGCTACACGTCGTTCACGATCGCCTCGCCGACGGGTGAAGGCCTGACCACCGCCCTGTCCTTCAGCCGGCAGCGTCGCTGCACGCTCAAGGGCCACTTCCGGATCGTCTAGGCGCCCCCGGTGAGGCGCCCCGCCCAGCCCGCGCTCGCCCTGATCGAGTTCGCGTCGATCGCGCGAGCGCTGCGGTCGGGCGACGCCATGGTGAAGCGGGCGGACGTGAGCGTCGCCCTCGCCGAGCCCATCTCTCCCGGCAAGTACCTGGTCCTGATCGCCGGCGGCGAGGCCGACGTCGACGAGTCCTGGCGGGCGGGGCTGGCCGACGGCGGGGACGCGGTGGTGGACTCCCTCTTCCTGCCCGGCGTGCACGCCGATGTCGTCGACGCGATCGGCGGCGCGAGCAGCCAGCGGAGCCCCGAAGACTCCGTCGCGGTCGTCGAGACGGGCACCGTCGCCGCCGCCATCGTCGCTGCCGACGCGGCCTGCAAGGAGGCTCCCGTCGCGCTGACCGAGCTCCGCCTCGGCAAGGGCATCGGCGGCAAGGGCGTCTTCACCCTCGCGGGCGAGCTGTGGGACGTACAGGCGTCCGTCGAGGCGGCCACCCGGGCCATCGAAGAGCGTGGCGCCCCCGTCGGCGTCGAGATCATCCCCCGACCGGACGAGCGCTTCGCCGGCGGGCTGTACTAAGGTCGCTGCTCGATGGAACTCGCACGCGTCATCGGAACCGTCGTCGCCACCCAGCAGTACGAAGGTCTGCAGGGGGTCAAGCTGCTCCTCGTGGAGCCGCTGGACGAGACCCTCGCCGTCGTCGGCGAGCCGTTCGTGGCGACGGACTGGGACCAGAAGGCGGGGCCGGGAGACGTCGTCTCCTGGGTCGGCGGCCGGGAGGCCGCGCTCGCCTGCCCGGTGCACTTCGTGCCGGTCGACGCCGCCATCGTCAGCGTCGTCGATGACGTCAACGCCGCCACCCTGGCCGAGGTGCTCCCATGATCCTCGGGCGCGTGCTCGGCAACGTCGTGAGCAGCCAGCAGCACCCCGTCTATGACGGGAAGATCGTGCTCGTCATCCAGCCGGTCGAAGGGGACGGGGTCACCAAGAAGGGCACCGCCTTCCTCGCCTGCGACAGCGTGCAGGCCGGCCCCGGAGACCTCGTGGTGTGCGCGCGAGAGGGCAACGCCGCCCGCCAGGTGCTGGGCACCAAGGACGACCCGTTCCACGCCGTCGTCCTCGGCGTGGTCGACGACATCACCCAGTAGGGATCAGCCGCCGCTCTCCGGGGTCGCCGGCGCCTCGGGCGCCTCGCCGCCGCCGCCGGTGTCGACGTCCGCCGCCGTGCCGGGCACCCGCCAGACCTCCTGGGCGCCCTCGATCTCGTCGTACGGCTCGTTGCGCGCCTCGTCGGAGCAGCAGGTCTGGAACCCGGAGACCCAGTAGGGCTTGGACACATCGATGATCGGGGGGATCGCGGCGAGCGGGAACCGGAAGTCGAGCGCGTTGCCCAGGAAGTAGCAGCCCGGGACCGCCTTCTGGGTCTCGGGCGCCTTGATGTCCGACAGCTCGCAGGCCGACTCCTCGCTCGGCACCTTCACCTCGACGGTGACCATGTTGCCGCCCTGCTCGATCCAGAACCGGGTCTCGTGCGCTCCTTCGTTGGCGAACGAGGCCCGCCCGAGGATGCGGCCGTACAGGTTCGTGTCGTCCATCACGACGAACGCGGAGAGCAGGTCGTCGCTCGGCAGCTCGCTCGCGGCGTCCTTCGGCGCGTCGGTGAGCACCGGGTCGAACTCCCGGAGCAGCGCGACCATCTCGTAGGGCTCGGACTGGGGCGCATCGGCCTGGCCGCCGGCGGACCCCTGCCCCATCGCCTGCCACGCCATCTCGTCGTACGCCGTCTCGGTGCCGGGCTCGGTGTCCGGCGGGGCCTGAACGACGATCACGGGCGGCTGGCCCTGCGGTTCGGGCGCCGGCTCCCCCGAGCCGGAGCAGCCAGAGAGGAGCAGGAGAGTGAGGAACCCCGTGATACGCATGGCGAAAGAGTCGTTCACAAAGCCGGGAGTGTCAAACGCGCGCGTAGCGCCGACCGCCGCCGGCCGCGGCTATGATCCCGCGCGGTGTCCAACGTCCCCATCAACGGCCCGGCCGACTCGGCCGTGTTCGAGGCCGTCGATCCGCCCGACGAGCTCCTCGCCGACCTGAGGGACGCAGACCTGCGCGGGCGTGATCTGCGGCGCATGAACTTCCGCGGGCGAGACCTCGCCGGCGCCCACCTGGAAGGCGCCCGGCTGGACGGGGCCGATCTGCGCGACGCCGGCCTCAGCCGGGTCAACCTCAGCGGCGCGTGCCTGCGCGGGGCCCGCCTGGACGGCAGCGAGCTGAGCGGCGCCGACCTGACCCGGGCCGATCTGAGGGAGGCGGTTCTCGACGGCACGACGTTGGAGGACGCGGTGCTCCACGACACCAACCTCGCCGGGGCGCGGGCCCGGAACACCGCCTGGCGGGGAACCGAGGCTCGGGAGGGCGACTGGTCCGACGCGGATCTCCGCGGCTCGTCGCTGCACAGCGTCGACTTCTCGGATCTGGACCTGCGCCGCGCGACGCTGACGTCGGTGCTGTTCGACGACTCCGATCTCAAGCGCCTCCGCCTGTCCGAGACCCGGCTGAGCGGCGTGCGGCTGGTCGACTGCAGCCTCGAGGACGTCGAGCTGCGGGGCGCCCACATGGTCGGGGCGGAGGTGAGGTTCGCCAACTTCACCCGGGTCGACCTGGAGGGCGCCGACCTGAGCGGCACGACCTTCGAGTCCATCGCCTTCCGCGCCAGCCGGGTCCCGGAGGTCAAGGCCGAAGACGCCCGGTTCGTGCGCTGCGCGGGGCTGTCCGTCGACGACCTGGAGCTCCTGGGGGCGGCCGGGGCGCGGGTCGCGCTGCCGTTGCCTGTGCGCGCGTGGCGAGCGATCTCGGGGGTGCCCGGCGGCCAGGTCGCCTTCGTCGGAGCCCTCGCCGTCGTCCTGCTCCTCGCCTGGTTCCAGCTGCGCCCCGACCCGGCCGGCGCGGAGGCGGACGCAGAGACCGCGGAGCTGCTCGAGGCCGCCGATGACGTCACCCGGGAGCGCTGGGCCGATCTGCAGAAGCTGTATCGAGAGGAGCCGGTGACCCGGCTCCAGACCCTCGCCGAGATGGCGGCGATGATGGAGGATCTGGGACAGCTCGACGCGGCCGAGGACCGACTGCGAGAGGCCGCGGGCATCGCCCGGCTGGACCCTGCGGTGGACCCCACCGTGCCGGGCATCGCGCTCGCCGGGTTCCTGTTGCGACACGCCCGGCCCGAAGAGGCGTTCGACGTCGGCCGCCAGGTGATCGACGAGGCGCCGTCGGCCCGGGAGCAGATCCCCGGCTACCTCGTGGTCGCCCGCGCGCGCATGCTCCAGGACGACCCCGACGGGGCGGTCGAGGAGCTCGCCTCCATCACCTCCCTGCTCAGCCAGGAGCCGACCGCGCCGGTCGCCCATCGGCTCCAGGCGGCCTCCCTGCTGGTCGAGCTGGGTGAGGTCTCCGCTGCGCTGACGCTGCTCGGCGCCACCCCGGACGACCTGCCGGCCGAGGGGCGGGCCCAGGCCGCCCTCCTGCGCGCCGACCTGCTCGTGCAGGCGGGGGACATGACCGCGGCTCGGGAGGCCTACGACGCGGTCCTCGACGAGTTCCCCGACATGCCCCTGATCGTCGGGCGGGCCCGCGCCGCGCGGGAGAGCGCGTTCACCTCGGGGCCGGATCCGGACACCGAGCGTCGGCAGCTCCAGGAGCTGTCGATGGAGGAGGACCCCGAGGTCGCGGTGCGGGGGCTGATCGGGCTCGCCCGGCTGGACGTCCGGATGGATGACCAGGACGCCGCCGTAGTGGGCTACCAGGAGATCATCCGCCGATTCGCGGACCGACCCGCCCTCACGATCGACGCCCGACGCGACCTGGCCTACCTGCGCCTGTCGGGGGGCAACACCGACGAGGCTCGGGACCTGCTGACCTCCGCCGAGCGGCTCGCCGAGACGCCCGACCAGACGGTGGACGTGCGCGAGGACCTGGCCCGGGTCTACGAAGCGCAGGGCGAGTACGACCGCGCCCTGGCGATCGTCGAGCGCTCGGTGACCGACTTCCCCGACGACTCCGAGCTCGTCGCGCGCGCTCGCCTGACCATGGCGGGCATCGCCGACAAGGCGGGCAAGGTGCAGCGCGCGCTCACCCTCTACCGGGAGGTCGCGGAGTCCACGACGGACCCGACGGTGGTCGCCGCGGCGGTCTTCGGCGAGGCCACGCTGCTGCGACGGCTCGGCAAGACCGACGACGCCGTGCCGCTCATGGACCAGGCGCTCGAGGTGCTGCCGGTCGATGACCCGCTGCGCGGGCAGGTCGCCGTGGAGCGCGCCGAGGTCCTCGTCGAGCTGGGCCAGGCGTCGGTGCCCGAGCTCGAGGCGATGCTCGCCGAGGCGCGCCAGGCCGGCCTGGCGTCGGCCCACCCCGCCGCCTACGCCGAGCTGCGGCTGCTGTTCGCCAATCAGCTCGCAGCCGACGGGCGCCACGAGGACTCCCTCGCGGTCTTCCAGCGCGTCGCCGGCTCCCCCGGGGCGAGCGAGGACCCCGGCCTCAAGCAGGCGGCGGTGGAGGGCCAGGTCGCAGTGCTCGTCGCCCTGGGGCGCCGCGAGCAGGCGGACGCGCTGCTCGGGACCGTGGGCGTCTCCGAGATGACCTCCGGCGACGCCGAGGAGAGCTGCGCGGCACGCACGAGCCTCGCTCGCAGCCGCGCCGCGGCGCACAACTTCCACGAGGCGTTCGCCGAGCTCGAGGCGGTCTTCGAGGACTGTCGATCCCCGGCGTTCCTGGTCCAGGAGCTGCCCCTGGCGGCCGACCTCCTCGTCGAGCAGGGCGAGGGGGAGCGCGCGCAGCGCATCCTGGTGACGCTCAAGGGGTCGGACCTGGCGCCCGTCGCGCTCCAGGCCACCGAACTCGAGCTCGCCCGCCTCGGCAGCGCCGATGACGCGGAGGCGGCGATGCGCGGCCCCGACCCGTCGCTCGCCGCCCTGGCCCGCATCGAGCGGGGGGAGCAGCTGGTGCAGCAGGGCATGCTCGCGGAGGCGGAGCCGCTGTGGCAGCGGGTGCTGAGCGACGAGGGGGTGGAGCCGATCCCCCGCTCGCTGGCCCTGTTGGGGCTCGCCCGCCTGGAGCTCGCCCGCGCCAACGAGATGGCGGCCCGGGGCTACCTCTTGGAGGTCCAGGTCGTGGACGCCGAGCCGTGGCTGGTCCAGGAGGCTCGAGGCATGCTCGCCGAGCTCGAGCGGGAGGGCGCGCCCGAGGCGCCGTGATACGCTCCGGCGCCGTGTCCAGCCGCGCTTCCCTCGCCCGATGGATCGTCCGCGCCTCGCAGGCGTTGCACCACAACGGTTGGGTCGCCAACCACGACGGCAACGTCTCGGTGCGCCTCGCGGACGACCGCTTCCTGGTGACCCCCACCGCCACCGCCAAGGTCGACGTCACCGAGGGCAACCTCGCCGTGGCCGGACCGGACGGCAAGCCCGCCGAGGGCGACGCCCGTCCACCGTCGGAGTTCGCCCTCCACCTCGGCTGCTACGCCGAGCGGCCCGACATCGGCGCCGTGGTGCATGCCCACCCGCCCTACGCCACCGCGCTGGCGTGCGCCGGACGCGGGCTGACCACGTTCCTGGCCGAGGCCGTGGTCTCGATCGGACTCGAGGTGCCGCTCGCCCCGTTCGCCCTCCCCTACGGGGCCGAGGGCGCCGCGCCCATCCGAGCGCTGATCGGCCGCAACGACGCGTTGCTGCTCTGCCGACACGGCCTGATCACGGTCGGGAAGGACGTCGAGCAGGCGCTCTTGCGGATGGAGCTCGTCGAGCACATGGCCCGCATCCAGGCGCTCGCCGCTCCCCTCGGCGGGGTGCAGGCGCTGCCCGCCGATGCGCTGCGGCCGCTCGTGGACAAGCGCCGCAAGGCGGGGCTGGGCCTCGCGGCGGAGCGCACCGAGCTCCCCGGCGGCCCCTCCCCGGCGGCCAGCCCGGCCCCCTCCGAACCCGCTCCGGCCGCCTCCCCGTCGTCGTCCTGGACCCCGGCCGGGCCGCCTCCCGCGGCGGACGCCTGGTCGGGCGGAGAGACCGAGGGCGCGTGCGGCGTCGTCTACGGCGCCACCGGGGCCGCGACGAAAGAACGTAACGAATCGCTCACCGCCGTCGTCTCCGAGGCTGTGGAACAGCACCTGCGAGGGAACGACTGATGAGCACCGTGCACCGAGACGAGGACCTGGCGAGCCCGGGGACAGACGCCGAGGCGGCCGTCCGTGACCGCTATGCGGCCGCCAGCCAGGCGGTCGAGCCGGCCCTGTGCTGCCCGATCGACTACGACCCGCGCTACCTGAAGGTCCTGCCCCAGGAGATCCTCGATCGTGACTACGGTTGCGGCGACCCCAGTCAGCACGTGCGCGCAGGGGACGTGGTGGTCGACCTGGGGAGCGGCGGGGGCAAGATCTGCTACATCGCCAGCCAGGTCGTCGGCCCCACCGGCCGGGTCATCGGCGTCGACATGACGGACGACATGCTCGACCTCGCGCGCCGCTACCGCGGTGAGGTGGCCGAGCGCATCGGCTGGGACAACGTCACCTTCCACAAGGGTCGAATCCAGGACCTGCGGACCGACCTCGATCTGGTCGAGGCCCGCCTCGCCGACCGCCCGATCCGAGGCGCCAACGACCTGCTCGAGCTCGACGCGTGGAAGCGCGCGCACTTCTCCGAGCAGCCGATGATCGCCGACGACTCGGTCGACGTCGTCGTCAGCAACTGCGTCCTGAACCTGGTCGATCCGGCCGACAAGGCGGCGATGTTCCGGGAGATCTTCCGGGTGCTCAAGCGCGGCGGTCGGGCTGCGATCAGCGACATCGTCAGTGACGAGACCGTGCCGAAGCACCTCGCCGCCGACCCGGACCTCTGGTCGGGCTGCATCAGCGGCGCGATGCGCGAGGACGAGTTCCTCGCCGCCTTCGAGGAGGCCGGGTTCCACGGCGTCGAGATCACGACCTGGTCGGACGAGCCCTGGCAGACGGTCGAGGGGATCGAGTTCCGCAGCGTCACCGTCGTCGCCTGGAAGGGCAAGCAGGGCGCCTGCTGGGACTGCAACCAGGCGGTGATGTACCGCGGCCCCTACCGGAGCGTGCTGGACGACGACGGGCACTGCTACCCCAGAGGCGTGCGGGTCGCCGTCTGCGAGAAGACGTTCGGTCTGCTCCGCAGCGGCCCCTACGCCGACCACTTCGCGTTCATCGAGCCGAACGAGCCGATCGCGGTCGAGGACGCCGAGCCGTTCCCATGCTCGCCGAGCGACCACGCCGCCACCGCCGCCACCTGGGAGAGCCTCGGGGCCCGGACCGCTCGCCGGTCCCCCCGCGCCAGCAAGGGCGAGGCGTACGACCTGACGTCGGAGAGCTGTGGTCCCGAGGGTTGCTGCTGACAACCCCTGTGATTACGGCCGATTGCAGGTAACCGACAGTCGCACACAGATCGCTTGCGACATGCAAGTCACTTGATCCCAACGGGTTTTCGGCCGGTGGTCGCGCCGATCGTTCGCCGGAATCGGGCCCCCGTTGAAGGAAGTCAAACGAATCGCCCTCCCAAGCCGCCGGGATCCGGTGGGTTTCAGGTCGCGGTTCGTCCACGGCAAATCAGCCCCTTGCGGCACCCCGGGGAGATCTCCTACCTTCTTCGTGCACGGCGGGTCGCTCTTCGGAACGGGTCGCAGCTCTTTGACAAGTCGGAACGTGACGGGGCCAATCGGGCGCAGAGCCTTCGGGTGAAGCGCAGCGAGGTCCCACCAAGAGAAGCCCACGAGGGGGTCGTGTCCTCGCCGAAGGGAAACCGGAGGCGGGCGGCAACGGTCGCTTCGCAGGAGTAAACCCCTGAAGGTGCACCGAGGTTGCAAGCGGAGGATCGCAGGCCGGTCCGATGCCCGGGGAGAGCCGGAGCAGCCAAGGCAACGCCAGGAGGGGAAGGCGCCACCGGAGACGGAGGTGCCCTCGGCGAAGCGGGAGTGACCCTGGAGGGCGAGAAACCCCATGAGTGCCACCCGGGGAGATCCCGGGGCGGTCGGGAGCGGAGTAAACCGTCGAGGTCGTGAGAAACGGCGAGGGCGGAACGGAGCGGCTGAGGTAAGGCCGCGGCTCCGCGCAGTTCGTGCGAACCGTCGCTTGCGGCGGGGAGGACGGTCGGCGCAGGAGAGTGGACGCACCCGGTTTGATGCGCTGAAGGGGCGAAGAACCTCAGGAGAGAAGCCAAGGCGGCGGCGGGTCCCTTTTCGGGCCGGTGGTCGCGGAGGCCGGGCGGAAGGTCCAGTGCTCCGAGGGAGAGATGAAGTTCACGAGGGGAGCCCAGACGGAAGCATTAGCGACCGGAAGCGGGTCCGGTGAAGACGGCAAGGGCCGCGGTCGAGAGGCCGGAAGGTCGAAGTCGGGGCAGCGAACCAATGCGCTGCTAGCCGGGCTCGTCAAACCCTGAAGAACACATCAACTCCGCGGGAGTGGCGCGTCGAGTGTTGGAAGTCGGCTTCGGCTGGCGGACGGACGAGGCGGGCGGAACGACGAAGTCGGCAGGTCGCCGACACGAGTGGCTTCGGCCGCTCGACCCGTGAGGCTCTGGAGAGGCGAAGTCACGCACGACGCGAAGCGGGCGGCCCGGGACCAGGGGCGCGGCGCGGGGTCGTGACCGACGTCTGGAGTGTGCATCGAGGGCCGGCGTCTCTTCGGAGGCGTCGGCTCTCTCCGTTCTGGCGTGTACCATCGCTCGATGCCCCGCATCTTCCTGTTCAGCTCTGCGGTGTTGTGGCTGTTCGCCGCGGCCTGCTCGTCCGGCGAGCCGGCCGCGGACGCTGCTCCGCGCATGGACCGCGCCACCTTCGAGGCGGCCTATTGCGGCGGGCCCCGGATCGCCGCCGCGGGAGACGTGCTCCACTACACCGGCCCGGTGGACGAGCTCGAGCTCGCGGTCACCGTGCAGCTCGAGGCGGAGCGGGTGATCCTCGACGGGGTCGCGGTCGCCGGCGTCCCGGCGGTCCGCGACATGCTGATCGAGAAGCGCGACGAGGCGGTCGCGATCGCCGCCCTCGCGAGCGGCAACTACCAGTTCGAGGGCCGCATCCTGTTCCTCGTCCCCCCCGGAGAGCGGGCGCACCGGGTGGCCGGCCTCGCTGCCGCAGCGCGGGATGCTGGCTTCTCCCGCTTCCAGTGGGTCGTGCAGACCGGCGAGCCGAGAGAGCAGCCAGCGCCGCTGGTGCCCGAACTCGCCCACGAGCTGGAGGTGGCCTGGGCGCCGCTGGACGGCCCGGGCCGGCAGGTCATGCTCGCCGACTTCATGACCCGCGAGTCCGAGGGCTGCGCCCCGGCGGTCGAGATGTTCCGGGCGGTGGCGACCGCGAGCGTCGAGATGAAGTGCCCCATGCTCGCGGCGGGGCTGGATGGGGTCTGGGACGGGTGCCCGAAGCAGGCGCCGCGGATCGTGACCATCCTGCAGGCCATCAACGAATCGACCCGCCCCCTGGGGGCGGTGGTGACCGACTGCACGGCCGAAGGCCAGACGTTGGAGGTCGCCGCCGAGCTCCCGTGGAGCGAGCTGCTGCCGCAGCTGGCCGAGCGCCGCGGGCAGGACGTCTGCATCGACGCGGCCGAGCCGGTCACGCCGTGAGTCGCTTGCTCGTCGCGCTCCTGACGCTCGCGACGACGGGCTGCCCCCCGGCCCCCGAGCCAGAGCCGGAGCCCGGGCCGCCGGCCTGCCCCGACTCGGTCCCCGGGACCTCCCACCTGCTCGCGGACGGCTTCGGGGGGACCGAAGGCATCACCTTCTCACCCGACGGTCGCCTGTTCGCGGGCGACGGCGACGTGCTGACGGAGGTGCAGCCCGACGGTTCGTGGGACGTCATCGCGGAGGTGCCCGGCATCATCGGCTTGGCGTGGTGGCGCGACCGGGTCATCGCGGCGTCCAACTACTCCGGGGACGGCGACGGGCTGGACGGGGTCTTCGGGATCGACCCGGACAGCGGCGACGTGGAGCGGATCGGACCCGGCCTGGAGGGCGCCAACTTCGTCACCGTGACGCCCTGGGACACGCTGATCGTCAGCGACCCACAGGTCGACCGGCTGTTCGAGTTGACCGCCGACGGCGACGTCTCGGTCTGGCTCGAGGGGCTCGAGTCGCCCAACGGGACCGCGTTCACCGAGGACGGGGAGACGCTGTGGGTGGCCTCGACGTACGCCAACCCGGCCCCGATCTGGGCCGTCCCGGTCGACGGCACCGAGGCGGGGACGCCGACCTCGGTCGTCGAGTTCGAGTCCGCGACGGTGCCCGACGGGGTCGCCCTGGGGGCGAGCGGCGCGCTGTACATCGCCCAGATCGTGGCCGGTCGGATCGACGTGCTCGAGGACGGGCAGGCCAGCCCCCTGGCGACCGACGTCGGCTCACCGGCGAGCGTCGCCTTCGGGGAGGGCGACGGCTGGGACCGGTGCTCGATCTACTCGACGTCCCTGTTCAGCGACGAGCTGTTCCGGGTCGAGGTCGGTGAGGTCGGCCTCACGCCCCTGAGGTAGCCCTCTCAGGGGCAGGTGATCCCGGCGTCCGCCCGGGCCTGCCGCGCGGCGTCGACGAAGGACGGGTGGGGCTGCCAGCTGCAGACCAGCCGCCGCAGCTCCTCCTCGTCCCCGGCCGCCCGCACGCGGGTCGCGCCGAGGGCCCCCTGCACCAGCGCCTGGCGCTGCGCCTCCCGCTCGGCGAGCTCGTCCCGCTCGGAGAAGAGGCGATCGGGGTAGGGCGGCGCGTGCTCGGGGCGGAACAGCAGGTAGTAGTCGGAGATCGGCTTGTAGATCAGGCCGACCCCCCGCCACCCGTCGAACTCCTCCTCGCCGCCCAGGGAGTCGAGCAGCTGGTTCATCGCGTCCGCCTCGGCGACCCGCACCTGGCCGATGCCGACCTGCCGGTACCGCGCCGCGTCCCACGCGCCGGCCCCCGACGGCGTCGCGAGCCAGCCGGCCCCCTGCACCATCCCGATGACCGCGACGACGGTGACCGCGCCGGCGACCACCCCCGCCAGGCTCCTGCGCCGAGCGCTGCCTTCGCTGCCCAGCCACGCGACGCCGAGCCCCACGCTCGCGCAGAGCATCGGATAGACCGGCACCAGGTACCGGTGGGGGACGTCCGGCCAGGCGAGGTTGCCGGCGAGGCGGACGGCGAACAGGTAGTGCGCGGCGGGCAGCACCGCGACGACCACCGCGACCGCCGAGCGACGGCTGTACGCGGCGACCAGGCCCAGGGTCGCGGCGCCGAAGACGACCGCGCGGAGCATCCACGTCAGCGGGGTCGGCGTGAAGTCGAGCATGTCGCTCGATTCGCTCATGTAGGGCGCCGCGTCCGCCGTCACCGCCCCCCACGGCAGCAGGTTGTGGGGCAACGCCGTCAGCGCCGCCTTCAACGTCACGAGCACCGTGCGAGCCTGGACCTCCGCGGCCTCGTCGGGGTTGCCCGACTGGTGGATCGTCGCGCCGAGGTAGGGCAGCTCGATCCAGATCAGCCCCACGATCCACGGCAGGAACCCGATCACCGCTCCGCCCGCGAGGGCCCCCAGACGCTGGGCCCAGCCCGCTCCGCCGCGCCATCGCTCGGCCGCCGCGGCCAGGCCGAGCAGGCCGACGAACGGGAGCGCCAGGTAGGTGAAGTAGACCGAGAACCCGGCGGCTGCGCCGGCGATCCCCCAGTCCCGCAGCCCGTCGCTCGCCCGCGCCCGCTCCAGCAGGATCAGCAGCAGCGGGGCCAGCAGGATCCCCTCGGTGTGCCCGCCGCGGACCGTGCAGGACCACTTGAGGAGCAGCGGCGGGGCGCCGGCGAACAGGGCCAGGGCGATCAGCGCCGCGGCCGCCCCCGCGCGCTTGTTCAGCCACGCCGCGGTCAACGCCGCGGCCGCCACCGTGGCCCCGATGGGGACCAGCCGGGCCACGGTCAGGGACGCGCCGAACAGCTTGCTCAGCAGCCAGATCAGGACCGACGTCGTCGGGTAGCCGCCATGGTGGATGTTCTCCGGCCCCGACAGGTACGTGTACAGCCGCTCCCGCAGCGAGCCGCCGTCGGGCAGCCCGTTGAGCGCCAGGTCCAGGTGCTTGAGCTCACCCGCGTCCAGGTCGTGCAGGAGGTCGGGTTGGCCGAGGATGAGCAGCAGCCGCTGCAGCAGGATCACGGCGAGCAGCGCCAACGCCAGCCGACGGTGCAGCGGTCGCTCGGGGAGCCAGTCCAGCAGGCGGTTCACCCGCCAAGCCTACTCAGCTACGAAGTACTTCGCGTCGGGGTGATGGAAGACGACGGCGCTCACCGACGCCTCGGGGTCCATCATGTCGCCGTCGGTCAGCTCGATGCCGAGCTCGTCGGGCCGCAGCAGGTCCCAGATCCCGCGCTGCATCGCCAGGTCGGGGCAGGCGGGGTAGCCGGGCGAGTAGCGCTTGCCGCGGTAGCGCGCCTTGAACCGATCGGTCATCGACAGGCCCGGGTCGTCGGGGAAGCCCCACGTGCCCCGGATCCGGCCGTGCAGCCACTCGGCCAGCGCCTCCGCTGTCTCCAGCGCGAGCGCCTGGACCGCGTGGGACTTGAGGAACGCGCCCGCCTCCTTCAGCTCGGTCGACCAGGCGGAGATGCCCTCGCCCGCGCTCACGGCGAGCAGGGCGACGTGGTCACCGTCGGGGCGCAGGTAGTCGGGCAGCGCCACGCCGCCGCCTCGCGCCCGGGGGAGGGTCCAGGTGACGGTCGGCTCGGCTTCGCCCGCCCGGTGCAGGCCCATCCGGTCGCCATCGGGGATGGCCCGGAACCACTGCCAGACCGCGCGCCCGACCATGCGGCCGCCGCGCGCCTCGGCCTGGATCTCCTCCATCACCGCGGCGATGTCGAGAGCCTTGGGGTCGCCGTCGGCGAGCGCCCGGTCGAAGTCGCCCCGGAAGCCGAGGTGACGGCCGTACAGCATCTTCGGGTTGATCCAGCGCCAGACCTCGTCCAGCCGGACCTCGCGGAGCACGTGGCGCTTCAGGTCCGGCGGCTCCGGAACGGAGGCCAGCACGGTCACCGGAGCGCTCGTCGACGCTCGCACCGGCGTCGGCGCCTTCTTCGCGCCCACGGGGAACTGCTCCGCCTCGGCCGCGATCTCGGCGCGCACGGCGTCGCGGGCCGCCGCGGCGCCCAGCCCCCCCGCCCCCCCCACCCCCGCCCCAGCGTCCGGGGCGGAGACCACCTCCCCCCGGG
>CAYQEG010000080.1:0-12990 GCA_964416435.1 uncultured Rickettsiales bacterium | reverse complement strand
GGCGGGCCGCGGTGTTTGTGGGCCGGCGGGGGGGCTTTGGGGGGGCGCCGGGGGGGGGGGGGGGTGGCCTCGACCAGCCGCCCGGCCAGCGCCAGCCCGTTCATCGCGTCCTGGGCGTAGAGCACGTCGCCGCTGTACACCGGCGCGATCCGGCGCCGCGTGAACGAGCGGGTCAGCGCGGCGCCGCCGACCAGCAGGTCGGGCGTGCAGCCGGCGTTGCTCATGTCCTCGGCCGTCACGACCATCATCTGGGCCGACTTCACGAGCAGGCCGCTCAGCCCGAGGATGTCCGGCTGGTGCTCGCGCACCGCGGCGATGATCTCCTCCGGCGGGATCTTGATGCCGATGTTGACCACGTCGTAGCCGTTGTTCGACAGGATGATGTCGACCAGGTTCTTGCCGATGTCGTGCACGTCGCCCTTGACCGTGGCGAGCACGACCTTGCCCCGGGCGGCCGCGTCGGCCTTCTCCATGTGGGGCTCGAGGTGGGCGACCGCCGCCTTCATCGCTTCGGCCGACTGCAGCACCTCGGCCACGATCAGCTGGTTGTCGTTGAAGAGCCGGCCGACCTCGTCCATGCCGGCCATCAGGGGCCCGTTGACGATGTCGAGGGGCGGCACGCCGCCGGCCAGCTTGGTGTCCAGGTCCCGGGTCAGCCCCTCCTTGGTGCCCTCCACGATGTAGTTGGAGAGGCGCTCATCCAGGCTGAGGGTCGAGACGTCCTTCTTGATCCGGGACGAGGCGTCGCGGAAGTGATCGGCGAACGCGGCGATGGAGGCGTCGTCGGAGACGAACAGCACGTCCTCGGCGAGCTTGCGCTCCCCGTCCGGAATCGACGCGTACCGCTCCAGCTTCTGGGTGTTGACGATCGCCATGTCGAGCCCGGCCTTGGTGCACTCGTACAGGAAGACCGAGTTGAGGACCTCACGCCCCGCGGGGGGGAGCCCGAAGCTGACGTTGCTGATGCCGAGGACCGTCTTGGCGGCGGGGAACGCCTCCTTGATCGCGCGCACCCCCTCGATCGTCTCGCGGGCCGAGCCGACGTACGCCTGGTCGCCTGTCGCGCAGGGGAACACCAGCGGGTCGAACACCAGGTCCTCGACCGGCACGCCGTACTTGCCGGTCAGCAGGTCGACCGAGCGCTCCGCGATCGCCAGCTTGCGCTCGCGGGTGACCGCCATGCCCTGTTCGGGGTCCTCGTCGATGCAGCCGACCACCAGCGCCGCGCCGAATCGGCGAGCCAGGGGGACCACCTCGTCGAACCGCTCCTCGCCGTCCTCGAGGTTGATGGAGTTGATGATCGCCTTGCCCTGGCACCACGTCAGCGCGCGCTCGATGACGACCGCGTCCGTCGAGTCGATCATCAGCGGGGCCTTCACACGGGTGACGACCTGCTCCAGGAAGCGCTCGATGTCCGCCAGCTCGTCCCGGTCCGGGTTGGCGAGGCAGACGTCGACGATCGCGGCGCCCTTCTTGACCTGGGCCCGGGCGATCTCGCTCGCCCGCTCGAACTGCTCTTCGACGATCAGCCGCTTGAACCGGCGGCTGCCGATGACGTTGGTGCGCTCGCCGACCAGGAGGGGCCGGTTGTCCTCGGTCGCCTCGGTCCAGTCGATGCCGCTGTACAGCGCCCGCTGGTGGGACGGCACCGGACGGGGCGTCGCCTTCGCCGCCATCTGCGACAGCGCGGTGACGTGGGCCGGGCCGGTGCCGCAGCAGCCGCCGACGACGTTGAGCCAGCCGTGCTCGGCGAAGCGGCCGACCACGTTGGCGACCATCTGGGGGGTCTCGAGGTAGTTGCCGTCCTCGTCGGGCAGCCCGGCGTTGGGGACGCAGCCGATCCGGGTCTTCGCCAGCTCGCTCAGCGCCCGGATGTGGTCGGTCATGAACTCCGGCCCGGTGGCGCAGTTCAGCCCGATGTAGAGCAGGTCGACGTGGCTGACGGAGACGCACAGCGCCTCGGCCGTCTGCCCCGCGAGCATCGTCCCCATCGGCTCGATGGTGCCGCTGACGGCCACCGGGATGTGCTCGTTGCGGGCCCGGCCGAGGTCCTGGATCGCGATCAACGCGGCCTTGATGTTCCGCGTGTCCTGGCAGGTCTCGACCAGCAGGTAGTCGGCGCCGCCGTCGAGCAGCCCCTCGGCCTGGGCGCCGAAGTGCTCCACCAGCTCGTCGAACGTGACGCCGCCGGTGACCGAGATCGCCTTCGTGGTCGGGCCGATGGAGCCGGCGACGTATCGCGTGCGACCGTCGGCGTCGAACTCGGCGCACGCCTGGCGGGCGAGCTCCGTGGCGACCTTGTTGATCTCGTGGGTGTGGGCCTGCAGGTCGTACTCGGCGAGCACCAGGGGCGTGCCGCCGAAGGTGTTGGTCTCGACGATGTCGGCCCCCGCGCGCAGGTAGGTGCGGTGCAGCCCGAGCACGACGTCGGGGCGATGGAGGATGAGCGCCTCGTTGCAGCCCTCGAGCTCCGGCCCGCCGAAGTCGGCCGCGGTCAGCTCGACGCCCTGCAGCCCGGTGCCGGTGGCGCCGTCGAGGCAGAGGATGCGTCGATCCAGGTCGGTCCGGAGACGGTCGCGGCGCTCGGTCAGGGTCATCGTCACGCCGGCATCGATAGCACTCCTGGCCGCTAGCTGCGACCGGCGGCGGTCTCACACTCAGCGACGAAGTCGGCGGTCGAGATCGTGCCGCCGTCCCGGAACGGGTGCACCCGGACGGCGCCCTCGACCCCGCCGTTGGGCGGGATCACCAGGAAGGTCGGGTACCCGGCGACCCCGTAGCGGCGGCTCAGGTCGAGCTCCGCGTCGCCGCGCTCCGGGTTGACGTGCACCCGGATCACGTTGCTCAGGAACCGGCGCACCAGCGGGTCGGGCAGGAACTCCTCGTCGAACCGGGCGCACCATTGGCACCAGTCGGTGTGGAAGTAGACGACCAGCGGGCGGCCCATGCTCTGGGCCTGGCCGGCGGCGCGGGTGTAACCCTCGGCGCCCTCGTACCAGCCGACCCAGGCCAGGTCGCCGACCTCGTCGATCGTCGTCGTCTGGAGGTCCGCCGGGGGCTCCTCGGCCATCGGATCGTCGACCACCGGCCCGATCTCGACCCGGAGCTGCTCGGCCTCGGCCTCCAGGGTCGCCCGAGCCTCCGCGAGCTGGCTCGGCGTCAGCGTCTGGGAGAGGGCGGAGCCGTCGCCGTAGGTGGTGAGGTCCGGGTCGGCGAGGAGGTCGGCGGCGGTCAGCCCCGCGGGCGTCGCCTCGGGGTCGGTCGCCGTCTCCGCCGGCGCCCCGTCGTCCGAGCTCGCGGCCACGGCGGGCGCGACGTCTGCCGGCGATGGGGCGGCTGTCGCGGCCTGGTCCGGGGATTGGGGACGGAGCAGGAACAGGATCCCGAGCACCACGAACAGCACGACCAGGATCAGCGCGACCGGCGGTCCGGACGGCTCCGGCTCCTTCGCGACCGAGCCCAGCGGCCTCATGCGGGGCCGATCGGGGTCGTACCGGTCGAAGATGACGCGGCACTTCGGGCACTCCCCGAAGCCGCGTCTGGCCTCGGGGATCTCGTAGTCGCAGCGGGGGCAGATTCCGATCACCGGCCCCAATGTAACCTGCCGGCGCCATGATCCCTTCCGCCGCCGTCACCCTCGTCGCCCTCCTGGTCCTGCTCTTCGCTGAGCGAAACGATGACCAGCGCCTCCGCTGGGTCGCCAAGCCGGTCGCGTCGACCGGCTTCATCGCGTTCGGGATCGCCTGCGGGGCCCTGGACTCGCCGTACGGGATGGCGGTGCTCGTCGCCCTCGTCCTGTCGTGGTGGGGGGACGTGCTGCTCATCCCGAAGAACGACGCGATCTTCAAGGCCGGGATCCTCGCCTTCCTCCTGGGTCACTTCGGCTTCGCGGCCGCCTTCGTGGTGGCTGGCGTCAGCCCCGTGGCCGCGGCGGTGGGGGCGGCGGTGCTCGCCGCGCCGGCGGTCGGGATCGGGCGTTGGATCGTGCCCCAGGCCCCGGACAAGCTGCGGGGCGCCGTCGTCGCCTACATCGTGGTCATCAGCGTGATGGTGGCCCTCGGGATCGGGACCGTCGCGGCGGGCAACAGCCCGCTGCTCCTGGCCGCGGCGGTGGTCTTCTACCTGTCGGACCTGACCGTCGCGCGCGAGCGCTTCGTCACCGCCGCGTTCGCCAACCGAGCCGTCGGCCTGCCCGCCTACTACGGGGCCCAGCTGCTGTTCGGCTGGTCGATCCTCGTCCAGGCGGGGTGAGTGGGCCCGGGGGACCGGTCGATCAGAGCGCCGAGTCCATCCACTCCACCCGCTCGCTCACCCAGCCCTCGAGGTAGTCGATCTCCTCCTCGTAGGAGCTGCGCTCGTCGAACCCGGGATCGTTCGGCCAGACGTACTCGTCCAGGATCGGCCAGCGCTCGAAGTTGCGATCCACGGCGGGGCCCAGGAGCTCCACGGCGTCGTCGATGTCGGCCAGGAGCCGATCCGTCGACCAGGGTCCGGCGCGATGTTCGCTCCACAGCTCTCGATTGCGCGCGTCGAACCCGACGTCCTCGAACATCCGTTCGTACCAGCACCACGCCGGCTGTCCGTAGTCGGGGAACTCGGGGTTGTCGTGCTGCCAGCCGGAGGTCAGCCACGCGTCGGTGTAGTCGATGTTGCCCAGCGCGATGTTGTAGTCCCAGATCGGGCCCATCCTCAGCCGGTCGCCCCGGTCCTTCTCGATGAACGTGCTCAGGACCAGGCCGTCGACGTTCTTGGTCAGCTCCACGAGCAGGTGGTGGTCGATGAAGGAGTCGACGTCGATCCGGTCTGCCCACGCCTCGGGTGGTCCGTGCAGCAGGGCCTCTTCGGTCTCGATGTACCAGTCGGCGACCCACCCGACCTGCTCGGCCGTGGCGTCCTTCGGGTCGGCGACGAACAGCTCGTCCCCACAGCCGGGCGTGCCGAACACCCGGTCCATGTCGCCCTCGTCGTACCGGTCGCGGCGCAGGAGGTAGCCGCCCGACGGGTCGTCGTCGAAGCTCAGCTCCTCGAGGTCCACGCGGTCGGGCCCCCGCTTCACCTTCTCGGTGAGTACGTAGACCCCGCGGTAGTCGCTCTCGTCGAGGACGCCGCCGTCGTCGGTCAGGAAGACCTCGATGAACACGGTTCGCGCCGCGTACCGGCCGATCGCGTTGCTCCACCGATACGCCAGGTAGTTGCGCAGCAGCGTCTTGTCCGAGAAGGGCCCCTGCAGCACCCAGTCCTCTTCGGACGGGAGTCCGAACAGCTCCACGTCGTGGTCCTCACCGTCGGAGTCCCAGGTCTCCAGGGAGTACGACTTCTTCTCGAACCCCGCCGAGCTGCTGCCGCGGACGTGGAGCCCCGCGAGCCCCCAGTGTCCCTGGGGGCCATCGAGTCGGCTGACGCCGTCGCCCGGCAGGATGGTGACGATGTCCACCTCCGCCCACTCGCGTCCCCCCTGGTCGTCCCACAGCTCGTCGGCGTCGACGTCTTCGCCGCGGGTGTCGATCAGCAGGAGGGGGAGCGTCGATTCGAAGTCTCCCGCCTCGATCGCCATCGGAGAGCGGGGCGCCTCGCCGTCGCCGGGCGAGGGCAGGAGGAGCCCTCCCGGCGCAGGACAGCCGGCGCCGAGGAGGGCTGCGGACAGGACGAACAGGGTGGACCTCATGACCCATGGATCGCGCGAACCACGGCTCCGGTTTTGGTCGGGGAGTGATCCATTCGTGCTCATTCGGCCACGGGTAACAGTGAGGTATGTGTCCCAGGGGGCCTCGTGTGTCCATTGGTGGCAGACAAGGCGGCGGGACGCCCGCCAGGAGGTTTCGACATGACCAGCAAGACCGCTCTCTTCATCGCCCTGATTCCGCTGTTCGCGCTGAGCGCGTGCGAGTGGGGCACTCCCCGGATGTCCTCCTGGGAGAAGGACCAGCTCGAGTCCCGGGCCGGCAACGACATCGACAACTTCGTGGCGGAGTTCGCCGACTTCGGCAGCGGCGTCGACGAGGCCGCGGCCCAGCGGGACGTCATCCACTGGGAGGCGTGCGTCGCCGGCTACGCGGGCTGCCGCCGCTGCTACACGCTGGACGGCGACGGCGCGGAAGGCACGCTGTCGATGGAGCACGTGCTCGGGGACGACGTCGACGAGTGCGCCGCGTCGGTGACGCTCAACGACGTCTTCTTCGGCTACACGATCCACGAGTGGTGGTGGGACGGCGAGTACGAGGTCCGCGCCGACGGCCTGTACGACATCGCCTGGAACGGCCGCGCCGACAGCACGCTCGTCATCGAGGGCAGCAGCAACAACGACGGCGACTACGACTACACCTACGTCATGAACCAGGCGACCGGCGTGACCGACGGTGACGGCAACCTCTCGGAGTGGTCCGTCGACTACGACTACAACGGATTCCTCGATCGTGCGTTCAAGGTCCAGTGCAGCAAGGACGCGGACGGTAAGATCGTCGGCACGATCGTCGGGGAGAACGTCACCTGCGAGATCAGCGGTCAGGACTACGACTACGTGATCGACTGCCCCTGAACGAGGGCGACGACCCCGACGTGCGCGCCGCGTTCCGCGCCGCCCGCGACTCCCTGGAGGCGCTGGCCCGCAACCTGGCCGCCATCGGATACCCGCTCCCCCCCGACCCGCTCCCGCGCATGAAGCCCCGAGGGCTGCGCGCGCTCCGGGACGCGGACATCCCGATTCCCCCGATGCTCCTCACCTTCTGGGAGGAGGTCGGGGGCGTCGCGTTCGTGGACATCGTCGAGTACCGGCACACCGAGTTCCTGTCCCGCACCGAGCTGTATGGCCGGGCGAGCTTCTGCGATGGGCTGTACCTCGACTACCCCGGTGAGCCGGGCTGGACCGAGCACGTCGTGCGCGCGTGGGACGACTGGCTGAGCCAGTCCTGGACCGACGAGGCGGACTTCGTCATCGACGTCAGCCCCGACGGCCACCACAAGGACGACATCAGCGGTGGCCCGGCCTATGGCGTCGCCGCCCGCGCCGACGGGGACGCCAAGCTGCTGCACTTCGACTGGCCGTCCGTCTGGACCCCGAAGTCGGCGGAGCACCCGCCGGACCTGCTGTCCTACCTGCGGACCACCGTCCTGGAGTGCGCCGGCTTCCCCGGCCTGTACGGGCAGCGCGCGTTCGAGGACACGCGGCTGCGGCTGCTCGAGGGCGTGCCGACGTTCTGATCGCGCCGACCGGTCAGCCGCCGATCTTCAACTCGATGACCCCCGCCACGCGCGCGTCCGGCTCCGCTTCGAGTCGGTCCCGCAAGGCCGCTTCGACCTTGCGGTTGGGCAGCAACGAGGCCGCGCCGACGACGGCCGCTCGGCGGATCGCCGGCTCCGGGTCGGACAGCGCCGGCTCGATCACGTCCCACGCCTCGCGGTGTCCGGTGGCGCCGAGCACGCGCAGCGCGGCGGCCCGGACGGGGTCGCTGATGCCGTCGTCGCCCTCGGCGAGCGGGAAGACCGACCGGGCCACGCCGAGCCCGTCGGTGCGACCGGCGATGGCGACCAGCGCCTGCTCGGAGCGGTGGCGGAGCACCGCGTCTCCGACCTTCATCGACCCGGCGAGGATCGAGGCGACGCCCGGCCCGCCGGCCCGCTCCAGCAGGTCGGCGGCGGCCCAGCGCACCTCGGGGTCGACGTCGTTCTGCAGCGCCACCGCCGCGAGCTGCTCCCAGCCTTCGCGGTCCCCCTCGGAGACCTCCAGCTGGGGGTTGGTGAGCACGGCCCGGAACACCAGCAGCGCCTTGCTGCGGACCCGCCAGGCGGGGTGATCCCGGAGCGCGTCGGCCACCCGGACCGCGTCCTCGGTGGTCTCGACGTGGCGGGCGGCCAGCCCCGCGAGCCAGGTGAGGTGCCGGTAGACCGAAGCGTCGTCGGCGGACTGATCCCGCCCCAGCGCGTCGGCCGCGATCGTCTGGGCCATGGCGCGGCGCTGCTCCGCGGACGTCGTGCCCGCCCCTCGAGCGACGTAGCGATGCACCACCTCCGCCTCGGCCGGCCGCCGGTCGGAGACCGTCGCGAGCACGGCGGCGAGCACGCCGGGTCCAGCCTTCTCGAGCGCGGAGGCGGCCTCCGAGGGGTGGGCCGAGTGACTGACGACGAGGGCGGCGGCGGCCGCCCCGTCCGCCGGAACGGCGATCACCCCGGGGTACTGGCCGCCCGAGCCCCAGACCGGGGCCTGCCAGGTCGCGACGGCCGCGTCGTCATCCAGGTCCGCCAGGACCCCCACGGCGACCGTCGTGCGTGTGGACGGCCGCGCTCCGGCGCCGGACAGGTAGGCGTCCGCCCCGCCCAGGTCGGTGAGCAGCCCGAGGCCGCCCCAGTCCGCGGCCCCCTGGCCCGGTCCGCCCACCCGGTAGGCGTCGGCGCCTCCCTCTTCCCACAAGGTCCCGATCGCCCGATCTTCGCCCCAGCCCTGCGCCGCGGCGGGCGCGTCGTAGCGGTCCGCGCCCCCGCCGATGTCGACCAGCACGGCGGCGCACTCCCGCCGGCCGGCCGCCTGGGTCAGGGACGCGCTGGACACCCAGACGTCGTCGCCGGTGACGTCGACGGCCGCCGCGGCGCCCCGCCCCTCGCAGCCACCCTGGCCGGGCCCCGCGGTGTGGCGGACGTCGTCGCCTCCGTGGTCCACGAGCAGGCCGTAGCCGCCCCCCAGCAGGGGGAACAGCCCCCGGGACGCGCCCTGCCCGCCGCCGGCCCCGGCGTCGAAGCGGTCGTCGCCGTCGACGTCGTGCAGCAGGCCGAGCCCGGCGGGGAGCCCCGCACCCTGCGCAGGGCCGACCGAGGTGTAGGCGTCCGCCCCGGCCCGGTCGACGAGCGCCGCGGCGCCGAACGCGGCGAAGCCCTGGCTCCCGGGGCCACCGTCGTAGCGGTCGTCGCCGCCGACGTCGGTCCAGGTGGCGACTCCGAAGGCGGCCGCGCCGGCGGTCAACCCCGCGCTGCGCCAGGTGTCGTCGCCGGAGAGGTCCAGCCCCGCGCCGATCGAGAAGAGCGCCGACCCGACCCCCGCCACTCCGCTCTGCCAGAGGTCGTCGCCGCCCAGGTCGATCCAGCCGCGGATCGACCGGGCCCCCTCGGCCGGCAGGGAGGCCTGCTGGGGGAGCACCCGCCAGTGGTCGTCGCCGCCGGGATCGACGATCAGGAAGGGGTCGCCGGTGCCGGAGTTCGACCCCGGCGATCCGATCCAGACCTCGCCCAGGGCCGTCGGCCAGATCTGGGGCGTCGTCGGCCACGCCTCCGGCGGCAGGGCGCTCAGCTCGTGGGCCGCCTCCGCCACGGCGTCGCTCCAGCCCTGTCCCGCGGCGAGCAGCGCGCCGACGTCGATCGCCGTCCACGCCGCCACCAGCGCCGCGGCCGCCTCTTCGGCCTCCGTCGTGCCCGGCGGGAGCCCCGCGATCAGCCGCTCCAGGGCGGAGACCGCCGCGGCCCGCTGCTCGGGGGTGAGGTCGGCCAGGGCGGAGCTCAGCGTGCAGCCGGCGTCCGTCGCGCTATTCAACAGCTGTCCCACGCGGGCGTTGAGCCGGGCATCGAGCGACTCTTCCAGCGCCTTGACCTCCCGTCGGCTGCGTCGCAGGCCCTGCTCCGCCTCGTGCGCGATCGAAGCCGTGGTCAGCCCGGCCGCCGCGCCGTCGTCCCCTTCGCAGGGATCGACCGCCTCGACCCGGAGCTCGTACGCCGCCTTGGCGAAGAAGGCGTCCCAGGTCACCCCCGCGCCGGCGGCGGGGCGGAGCCTGAGCGCGTCGTCCGAGGCCTGGAACGACGCCATCAACGGCGCGCCCAGCCACGCCTCCGCCGACGCCACCCGGGTCGGGTCGTTGCGCTCGCCGCCCCGGTCGACGGTGTCCCGCCACGGCGCGGCCAGGTCCTCGCGCGTCAGGTCCTGCCAGGCGAGCAGCCGAACGAAGGCGTCGTCGTCGCCCGCCGAGGCGGCGCAGGGGAGCAGGGGGAGGACGAGCAGGGGGAGGAGGCGTCGCACGGCTTCGCAGTCTACGGTCGGCCGGCCGGACTGTGGCAACCTGCGCCGATGCGCGCGGTGATTCCGATCCTCCTGGCCACGCTGCTGGCGCCCGCCCCGGCGCTCGCCGGGGGCCTCTTCACCCCGGACACCGGCATCGTCGGGTTCGCCCGCGGAGGCGCCAACGTGGCCCGGGCCGACGACCTGGTCTCGGGGCTCTACTACAACCCCGCCGGCCTCTGGCAGATCGACGGGCTGAGCGTGCAGGGCGGCCTGCACCTGCTGCGCACGGACGTGCACTTCACCCGGAGCGGGGGCGAAGGGATCTACAACGTCGACGAGGACGGCAACGTCATCGAGGGCAGCCTGGACGACCCGTTCCCGCGCACCGACAAGCTGCCCCACACCCGCCCGATCCCCGAGGGCGGCTTCGCGTTCGGCTTCCGCAACCCCGACCTGACCATCGCCCTGGGGCTGTACGCGCCGATCGCCCCGATCCAGAGCTACCCGCGCTACGGACCGGGCCGGTACCGGGTGACCGAGCAGGAGCTCATCCAGGGGAACATCAGCCTCTCCGCCGGCTGGCGCATCTGCGACTGGCTGGCCGTCGGGGCGAGCTTCCAGATCCTGCTCATGGAGCTCAACGAGCAGTTCGCGGGCAGCTCGGACTTCCTCGCCGCCAACACCGGCGTGCTGACCGAGGATCCCCAGTGGGACATCCTCGTCTCCTTCAGCGCGGACAACATCCGGCCGCACTTCAACGTCGGGGTGATGGCGATGCCGACGCCGTGGCTGCGCGTGGCCGCCAGCTTCGAGCCGGCCTACCGCTTCAACGGGACCGGGCGGGCCGAGCTGTCCGGCACCCTCGGGGAGCGCTACTACGCCGAGCTCCCCGACGTGGTGGCGGACCAGGTCGGACGGGAGGTGGTGGTGGTCTCCGGGGTGGACGAGGAGGTCGACCTGACGGTCGGGCTGCCGGGCCGGATTCGGGTCGGGGCGTCGGTGCAGCCGGCGCCGCAGTTCGAGATCGAGCTCGACTTCAACCTGGAGCTGTGGCGCGGCAGCGGGGACGTCACCGCCTCGAACATCGACATCCCGCTGGAGCACGTCGGGGACGACGTCGACGGCCCGGTGCCGCTCGCCGACTACCTCGAGGGCCGCTCGCTGTGCACGATCGTCGACTGCTCGACGGCGTCGGCCTACACCGGCGAGACCGACGACAACACCCTGGCGGTGCCGGCCGACTTCTCGACCACCTGGAGCGTGCGGCTCGGGGGCGAGGTGACGCCGATCCCGATGCTCGGCGTGCGCTTCGGAGGCCTGTACGAGGCGCCCGCGACCTCCCCGGAGAACCAGGGCCTGACGATGCTCGACGGCCACAAGGTGTTGCTCGGCACCGGTCTGGCCGTCCGTCCGGGGGCCGGACAGGAGCACGGCCCGCTCCTGGAGCTCCACGTCAGCTACGCGCACATCTTCTACATCGAGCGCGAGGTCGGCTCGGACGTCAGCCGGGGACGGACGAAGGTCCTGGAGGGGGTGCCGAGCAACCAGATCGACGCCGGCACCTACGGCGGCTACGCCAACATGTTCGGCGTCAACCTGGCCGCCCACTTCGGCGCCATGGCGCAGCGGAGCAAGGCGCTGAAGGCGGCGCGGGAGGACGGCGGCGGTTGAGGAGCGCGGCCCGCCGCTGGGGAGTCGCCTGGGCGGGCGCGACCGCCGCGCTGGTGCTCGCCTCGCTCGTCGAACTGCACCTGCGGATGCGGTCGGGGTCGCTCATCGCGCTCCCGTCGGACTACGCGGCCGGCTTCGCGTCGGTCCTCCCCTGGGAGGCGGCGTGGGCCGCGGTCGGGCTGGTCGTGGTCGCCGGGCTGGGCCGCCTGCGGGAGGGCTGGCGCTCGCTGCCGCCGGCCGCCCTGGGCGTCGCGGCGATGGTCGACGCGGCGGCTCGGCAGGTGCTCGGCGAGGCCTGGCTGGGCGCCGTCGTGGAGGCGAAGGGCGCCCCGACGGTCACCCCCGCGGTCCTGTACTTCGTGCTGCTGCCGACCGTCGCCACGGCCCTCGCGCTGCTCGTCGCTTCGGCCCTCCCCCGCCGCGCCGTCGGCGCCCTGGGCCCCCCCGCCGCGCTCGGCCTCGCCGCCTGCCTCGCCCCCGCGCGGGCGGCCCCCGCGTCCCCGGGTCCGAACCTGCTGCTCGTCACGATCGACACCTGGCGCTACGACCACCTCTCCGCCCACCCCGAGGCGGCGATCGGGGGGCTCACCCCGCGGTTGGACGCCCTCGCAGAGCGGGGCACCCTCTTCACCCAGGCCCGCGCCCACGCGCCCATCACCGTGCCCTCCCACGCGTCGATGCTGAGCGGTCGCGCCCCCTGGGAGCACGGCGCGCTGAGCAACGGCGGCACGGTGGGGGACGACCTCCCGTGGCTCCCCGAGCAGCTCCAGGAGGCCGGGTGGGCGACCGGCGCGGTGGTGTCCGGCGCGGTGATCCGCGGACCGCGGGGGTTCGGGCGGGGGTTCGACCGGTTCCACGACGACCTGCGGGAGCCGCCGCGTCGGGACGACCTGGTCGCCGTGCGGCTGGGTCGTCTCCTTCGGGGCCACGACGACGTCCGGGTCTTCCGCGGAGAGGCCGACCGGGCCCTGCGTCGCGCCGAGGCGTTCCTGGACCGGGTCGACAGCGGCCGCCCCTGGTTCCTGTGGGTCCACCTGTACGACGTCCACCTCCCCCACACGGTCTCGGAGGCGGCCGCGGAGCCGCACCTCGGGACCGCGCTGCAGGGGCTGCCCGACCCCTGCGAGTACGTCGACCACCCGGCCCCCCTCGGCGGGGCCGGCATGACCTTCGCGATGGGGGCGCAGGGGGACGAGGAGCGTCGTCGCCGGTGCAGCCACGTCGACAAGCTGGCCCCGCGAGTCGCCGCCTACCGGGCGGAGGTGGGCGTCGCCGCCTCGGCGGGGGGCGCGCTGCTCGCCGCCCTGGGGCGGCGCGGGCAGCTGCAGGCCCCCGCCCTCATC
>CAYQEG010000079.1:0-32348 GCA_964416435.1 uncultured Rickettsiales bacterium | reverse complement strand
CTCGTCGTCCAGGTCCTCGTCGTCCAGGTCCTCGTCGTCCAGGTCCTCGTCGTCCTCTTCGGCGGCGGCGGCCTCCTCTTCGGCGGCGGCGGCGGCGGCGGCCTCCTCGGCGGCGGCGGCGGCGGCGGCGGCCTCCTCTTCGGCGGCGGCGGCGGCGGCCTCTTCCTCGGCCCGGCGGCGCTCTTCAGCCTCGGCGGCCTCCCGCTCTTCGGCTTCGCGGGCGGCCCGCTCCTCTTCCGCTCGGCGCTCCTCCTCCGCGGCGGCTTCCCGCTCGGCGCGGCGGCGCTCCTCTTCCTCGGCGCGCTCCCGCTCCTCGGCCTGGCGAGCCTCCCGGCGGCGCTCCTCTTCCTCGGCCCGGCGCTGCTCCTCGCGGCGCCGCTCCTCTTCCTCGGCCCGGCGCTCACGCTCTCGCTCTTCGGCGCGCCGCGCCTCCTCCTGCTCGGCCCGGCGGCGCTCCTCGCGTTCGCGGCGCTGCTGGGCCTGGCGGTCGGTCTCCTCTTCCTCCCACTCGTCGAAGTCGACGTCCTCGAAGTCGTCCTCGAACTCGTCGTCGTCGTCGCCGGCGCGCACGTAGTCGCGGCCGCCGTCGTCGTCGTCGTCGTCGTCACCCCGGTCGAGCTGCAGACCGGCGAGCGGGTCGTCGTCGTCCTCGTCGATGCGGCGACGGTCGCCGCCGCTGCGGCGGGAGCCGCCGGAGCTCGCCACGGTCTCCTGGCTGAACACCGTCAGGCTGCCCGACGCGGTCCCCTTGCCGCCGGACGGGTCGGAGACCGTCACCTTCCAGGTGCCCTCACCGGGCGTGATGTCGGCCGGCACGTCCAGGTCGATGCCGAGCTCGTGGTAGCCGATGCCCCGGGCGAGGGGGAACTCGTCGCTGACGGTGTTGCCGTCGACGGTGTAGTCGACGCGCACGGTCAGCTTGACCTCGTCCTCGATGGACCAGCCGCCGAGCTGCAGGTCCATGAGCAGCTCGACCTCCTCTTCGGGGAGCACGACCGCGGGGTCGAGGTTGGCGCTGTGCAGCTGGAGCGCCTTGCCGACGTGCACGAACTCCTCGCGCTCGCCCTCGGCGGGCACGCCGTCGATCTCCAGGCGGGTCAGCACCTGGTAGCTGGCCGTCGCGCTGCCGACGCTGGACGGCACCTTGAGGTAGGTGGTGATCGAGCCATCCCCCTCCTTGGCGTCGACGCTGGAGCTCCGCGCGACGAACCCCTCGACGGGGTTGCCGCTGCTGTCGTAGGCCTGCGCCACGACCTGCAGCTTGCGCCCGGAGACGTCGCCCTCGGCCTTGTAGGCGACCTTGATGGGCACCGACCGGCCGGCGCGGGTCACGAGGTAGGGCTTGGTGTCCGACGGCGTTCCGACCGTCACCTCGCGGAGGCGGACCTCCACCCCGGCGCTCGCCAGCTCGGACTCCTCGCGGAGCCGCTCGTCCTCGGCGCGCCGCTCCTCTTCGCGACGGCGCTCGGCCTCGCGCTGCTCGGCCTCTTCGCGGCGACGGCTCTCGGCCTCGGCGCGGTCGGCGTCCTCCCGCCGGCGCTGCTCCTCGATGCGCTCGCGGTCGCGATCGGAGAGCGACTCCTCTTCGCGCTCGGACATCTGGGGCGCCGGCGCGGCGGCGATGACCAGCTCGTCCTCGTCGAGGTCCAGCAGGCCGCCTCCGAAGACGGTGCCGAGGTCGACGGCCGCGGCCTCACCTTCGTAGGTGAGCGTCCAGAACTCGTCGAACTCGTCGACGTCCGGCTCGAAGCTGCTCTTGAGCTGGGTCAGCCAGTTGCCCAGGTCCTGGCGGGTGACCTTGACGCCGTGGGTCTTGTCGCCGTCCTCCTCGTCGCGCTCGACCATGCGCAGCGGCCAGTTGCCCGGGTTCTTGCCCATGCCCTGGATCGCGCGTCCGATGCGGGGATCGATGTCCCGGGTCCAGCGCTCGAGCTGACCCTCGACCTTGCGGCGGGAGATCTCGCCTCCGTCCCACTCCGTGGCGAGGCCCTGGAGCCAACGGTCCAGGTGGCCCCGGTAGAAGTAGACCCGGTCGTCCACCTCGAAGAAGGGGAGCTCGCCCCGCTGGACCGAGCGGGCGAAGAACTCCGGCGAGGTCTGGCAGTACAGGTGCGCCGCGTCGAAGCCGATGAACAGCGGCGTGTACAGGAACACGAAGACGAAGATGTCGCCCTCTTCGCCGAAGCCGCGATCGCCCTCGACCTCACCGTTGATCGAGATGGTCGCGATGCCGACGCGCGTGGGGTGCTTGACCCGCTTGTCGTCCCACTCCCAGGTGTCGGGGTGCATGCGCAGCATCCCCGTGGGCGAGCCGTCGGTGTCCAGGACCCGGGTCCGGTAGCGCGCCGAGTCGAGCACGTCGCGCATCTGGCCGTCCTCGGGCCAGGTCCGCATGCTGGAGGCACGCAGGATGTCGCGGCCGATGATCTTGTCGATGGTCTCGCTGTACTTGTCCACGTCGCTGCGGTCCGTGTACGACCGGCCCTTGTACTTCACCCAGGGGTCGTCGCCGTCGTCCGGCAGGGCGTTCAGCTTGGGCATCTTGGGACGGCCGCCGGTCCACTGGGTGGGGAGCGACATCATGCCCAGCGCTTCGACGACGGGGTCGTCGTCGGGCCGCTCGGTGTAGACGCCGGTCACCGCGCGCACCTTGTTGGGGGCGGTGTGGTTTCCCAGCGACGGGTCGGGGCCGATGACGATCGGCGCCGCGAGGCCGACGAAGCCCTCACCCTGCGAGCCCGGGAGGTCGAACGAGATCAGCGTGCCCGGCTCTTCGGGGCCGGCGAGCAACGCGTCGGCGTCGTCGAACGCGAACATGGTCGCCCGGAGCGTCTCGATCGGACGATCGGAGTCCAGCGCGCCTTCCAGCGCGGGCCCGACCTGGTCCTCGAACGAGTCCTCGGACGGGGCGTGGATCACGTACATGCCCGTGAGGGTCCAGTACTGCCTCGCCTTTCCTGCGCCCTTTCGCAGGATCTTCGTCTCCATCTTCTTGTCGGAGACGTCGTTCTCCAGCAGCCCCTCGATGTCCAGCGCGCGGTCGCGGGCTGTCACGGAGCCGGGGAGGAGCAGCAGGGACAGGAGCCCCGCCGTCGCGGTGATTCTTCGGAAGCGGGTCATTACTCGCTCTTCTCCTGGTCGGGCACGGGGTTGCCGTCCTCGTCGAGCATCACGATGGGACCGAGGCCGAGCGCGACGACCTCCTCTCCCACCAGCGCCGAGATGTCACGGGGGCGGCCGTCGGCCGTTTCGGCCGGGATCTCAATCTTGTGGTTCCAGTCGCCCACGATGACCACCACGAGGTGGCCGGGGTCGACGATCGAGGCGAGCTCCGCCTGGGCGGCCTCCATGGTGACCGCCTCGACCCGCTCGCGGTATGCGCCGAGCCAGCCGTCGGGCCGGCCCACGGCGTCGGCGTAGCCGTACTGGCCGAGCACGTCGAACATCGACTCGTAGGAGCCGGGCACCTGCTGGACCGCGCGCGACGCGGACGCCGCGAACTCCTCGACCGTGATCGGGTGCTCGCCGACGATGCCGCCGATCTCCTTCATGAACTCCCGCAGCGCGGGGGCCGTGACGCCCGCCTTGACCGACGCGCTGGCGCGCCAGATCCCGCCGGACTGGTACGAGGTGATCGAGCTGCGTGCGCCATACGTAAAGCCCTTGTCCTCGCGCAGGTTCATGTTCAGGCGGGCGGTGAAGTACCCACCGAGCACGTTGTTGGACAGGATGCGCGCCGTGCTGTGGTCAGCGTCCCAGGCCGGCGCGACGTTTCCGATGGCGATGTACGACTGCGACGCCCCGGGGCGATCGATCCAGTAGACCGTCACGCCCTCGGCCGGCGCGGGGGCGACCTGCACCGGGGGCATCTCGGTCGCCTCCTCGGACGTCCAGCCGCCCAGGTGCTTCTCCAGCATCGCCTGCAGGTCCGCGACCTCCATCCGGCCGACGACCACGAGGCCCGCGTTGGACGGGGTCCAGACCTGGCCGTACCAGCCGACCAGGTCGGTGCGCGTCAGGGCGCCGATGCTCGCCTCGGTGCCCTCGGACGAGCGGCCGAGGTAGGTGTCGCCGTACAGGACCTTGGTGAAGGCCTGGTAGCCGACGGAGTGCAGCTGGTCCTTCTTGGTGATCAGCCGGTTGACGCGATCGCCGCGCACCCGCTCGAGGTCCGCCTCGGGGAACGTCGGGTCGGTCAGCATCTCTGCGAAGAGCGCCAACGTCTCGTCGAGCTTGGCCTCGAGGCACTGGACCGAGCCGTACGAGTAGTCCGTGCCGGCGCCGAAGCCGACGCTCGACGCCAGGGTCTGCAGCGCGTCGGACAGCTGCAGCGCGTCGTGCTGCGAGGTGCCCTCGTTGAGCATGTCCGCCGTGAAGTCGGCGAGGCCCGCCTGGCCCTCGGGGTCCGACCCGGAGCCGGTGTAGATGTTCAGCCGGACACCGACGAGCGGAACGCTGCCGGTCTGCACGAACGTCACCGGGATGCCGTTGCTCAAGGTGAACTCGGTGGCCCCGGGCACGGACCACTCCGGGGCCGGGCCCGGCTCGGGCATCGACGCCCAGACGTCGTCGACCACCTCGGGGGTGGGCTCGACGACCGGGTCGCCGGAGGTCTCCGGAGGCGAACCCTGGAACAGCCAGCAGCAGCCGCCGAGGACGACGAGCGCGGGCAGGACGAGCAGGCGTGAGGAGATCACTCGTCACCTCCTTCCGGGGCCGGCGCAGGCTCGGCCGGCTCTTCGGGCTCGGGCCGCACGATGACGGTCACCTGGTGGGCCGGGTCGAGCACCTCGGCGACGAAGCCTTCGACGGACTCGGCGGTGACGCCGAGGTAGCGGTCGAGGTCCGACTGCACCCAGCCAGGGTCGCCGAAGTAGTGGTTGTAGACGTGCAGCAGCCCCGAGCGGCCGGCGACACCCTCGACGCGGCGGAAGAAGTGCAGCTGCCAGTTGTTCACCGACTGCTCGACCTCCTGGGGGGTGACCCCCTCGGCGCGGAGCCGGTCGAGCTCCTCCAGCAGCGCCGCCTGCACCTCCTCGACCGTGTGGCCGGGGGCGACGGTCGCGGTGATCTGGTAGCGGCTGCCCAGCTGGGAGCTGTACTGCCCGGCCGAGACGTCCTTGGCGATGCGGTCGTCGAAGACCAGCCGCTTGTACAGCCGGCTGCTCTTGCCGTCGGTCAGGATGGAGCTGAGCACGTCCAGGTCGGCGTCGCCGGGGGCGTACAGCGGCATGCTCTGCCAGACGAGATAGACGCGCGAGAGCTGCACGTCGTCGGTCATCTCGAGGGTCACGGCGTCCGGCTTGGGGGCGGCCGCCTCGGTCACCGGGGTCGGCTCCTCACCCCGCGGGATGGGGCCGAAGTAGCTGTCGATCCAGCCCTTCGCCTCCTCCGGGTCGAAGTCGCCGACGATGACCAGGGTGGCGTTGTTGGGCACGTACCAGGTCTTGAAGAAGGCCTTGACGTCGTCCAGCGTGGCCGCCTCGAGGTCCTCGTGGGTGCCGATCGTCAGCCGGTGGTACGGGTGGTCCGACGGCCACATCGCCTCGGCGATCACCTGCCGCGTCTCGGCGTAGGGCCGGATCTCGTAGTTCTGGCGGCGCTCGTTGCGCACCACGTCCCGCTGGTTGTCCAGCTTGGTGATCGTCAGCGCCGGCAGCAGGTAGCCCATGCGGTCCGCTTCGAGCCACAGGGCTCGCTGCAGGACGTTGCTCGGCACGGTCTCGTAGTAGTTGGTCCGGTCGGTGCTCGTCGACCCGTTGATCCGGGCTCCGAACGGCTGCAGCGGGGCGAAGTACTCGTCGTTCCAGTGCTCGGCCCCGTTGAACATCAGGTGCTCGAAGAGGTGTGCGAAGCCCGACCGCCCCTGGGGCTCGTCCTTGCTGCCGACGTGGTACCAGATCTCGACGTGCACCAGCGGCGTGCTGTGGTCCTCCGAGAGGATGACCTCCAGGCCGTTGTCCAGTTCGTACTTCTCGAACGGGATCTCGAGGGGCTCCCCGGCGACCGCCGGAGCGGACAGCAGGAGCGCGACGAGGACCGCGGTCCAGGTTCGGTTCAAGGTCTTCGGCGTCCTCATTCGGGGGGCCTCCTCCAAAGCGGCGCATGCCTATCACGCCTCCCTACTCGCGGCAAGGAGCCCTTGGCGCGCACACGCCCGTACGCGAACCCAGCCCGATGTGCGAACATAGGCGGATGGGAACACGTCCTTGCTCCGTTCCCGTCCGCATCGTGGTGATCGATCCGGAGGGGCGCGAACGCGTGGCGACGCTCAAGAAGGGCGACGTTGGGCCGATTCGCGTGGGGCGGGCGCCGGAGAACGACCTGCAGGTGGTGTCGCCCTACATCTCGCGCAAGCACGCCCAGATCTGGCCGCACGAGCAGGGCGTCGTGTTCGAGGACCTGTCGAGCACGTCCGGGTCGTACGTCGACGGCTCGCGGGTCGACAAGTCGATCGTCCGCGTCGGCGACGGCCTGCGGCTCGGCAGCCCCGATGGCCTTCGGCTGTGGGTCAAGCCGCTCTCCGACGACCAGGCGCCCACCAAGAACCTGAGCCGGACGGAGGTCCTGCGCGTCGCCGAGCTCGGCGAGTCGCCCTACCTGACGGCCGAGAGCGCCCCCCAGTCGATCCCGTCGAGCGGGGCGCGCCGGGCGACGTCGGACAAGAGCTCCGACCGTCTGCTTGCCCTGATCAGCCTCGTCCAGGACCTCCTGAACGTGGCCGACCCCGACGAGATGTCGGACAAGCTCCTGAGCCGCGTGATGGCCCTCATGCCGGTCGACCGTGGGATGGTGCTGATCCACGACGACGGCGAGCTCAAGCCGCGGGCCTGGAACGTGCGCGGCCGCAGCCAGGTGCTGCGCACGCAGATCGGCCCGGCCACGGACCTGGAGATCGACCAGACGAAGAACGAGCTGGAGCGGCCGGACGTGCCGTTCCACCCGATCAGCACGGTCACCGACCGGGTCTTCTCCGAAGGCGTCGGCCTGCTCAGCCTCGACGCCACCTCCGACCGCCGCCTCGAGGGGAGCAAGTCGGTGATGCTGCAGTCGGTGCGGTCGATCATGGCGGCGCCCATCAAGTCCGCCAAATCGGTCTACGGCGTGGTCTACGTCGACACCCACCGGACGATGCGCAAGGACGACGAGGACACCCTCGACTGGCTCGTCGCGGCGGCCCACCAGGCGGGCATGGTGATGGACAAGCTGCAGCTGCTCGACGAGCAGCGCCGCATGTTGGAGTCGATGATGCGGGGGCTCGCGGCGTCGATCGACGCTCGCGACGGCCTGACCGCCGGCCATTCGGCGCGGGTGGCTCACTACTCGGTGGGCATCTCCAAGGCGCTGGGCATGTCGACCGACGAGCAGTTCACGATCTACTACGCCGCGCTGCTCCACGACTACGGAAAGATCGGAATCGACGACGCGGTGCTCAAGAAACCGGACCGCCTGACCAAGGATGAGTTCGACCACATCCGGCTCCACCCGAAGTTCACGTTCGACATCCTGTCGAAGATCGAGTTCCCCCCGGAGCTGCGCGATCTGCCCCTGCTCGCGGCGTCGCACCACGAGCGCTGGGACGGCGAGGGCTACCCCTGGGGGCTGGCCGGAGACGACATCCCGCTGGCCGGCCGGATCATCGCGATCGCCGACGTCTACGACTCGCTGACCCGCAAGCGTCACTACCGGGACCCGATGCCCACCGAAGAGGTGCTCGAGTACCTCGAAGAGGGTCGAGGCAGTCACTTCTGCTCCGACTGCCTCGACGCGTTCTTCGCCTATCACACCGAGACCCTGGGGCAGCGCGAGGCCCGCCGGGCCCGGAAACGCTCCATCCCGCAGGGCGCGCCGAAGCTGCTGACGGAGACGACGCACAACCGTCCCCTTTCGCGCGAAGAGGAACCGACGACGGACATCGAGTTGGAAGCCGTCGAGATCGGTGAGGGCACGCTCCGCGTCGAATAGCCGCCCCGCCGCCCGTCGGACCGCTTGCTATCGGGGGCCGCGACCGCTATCTAGCGCGGCACATGGAACAGACAGACACCCAAGATCCCGCCGTTGCTTCCGAGCCGGCTCCCATCCCCGCCTGGACTGAGCTCGGGCTCAGCGAGGCGATGCTCGCCGCCATCGAAGAGCGCGGCTACGAGTTCCCCACCCCCGTCCAGGTCCAGGCCCTCCCCCCCGCGGTGAACGGCAAGGACCTCCTCGTCCGGAGCAAGACCGGCACCGGCAAGACCGCTGCGTTCATGATCCCGGCGATCCAGAACATCCCCGACGGCTACCGCAAGCACGCCTGCATCGTGCTCTGCCCGACCCGGGAGCTGGCGATCCAGATCGCCGAAGAGGCGGAGCTGCTCGCCAAGAAGAAGGACCTCAGCGTCGTCTCGATCTACGGCGGCGTGCCGATCGGGCCGCAGACGTCCGCCCTGGAGCGCGGGACCGAGATCGTGGTCGGCACCCCCGGCCGCGTGAAGGACCACATCCGTCGCGGCAACCTCAAGCTCGGTGACGCCGTCGTCGGCGTGCTCGACGAAGCGGACGAGATGCTGTCGATGGGCTTCTACGAGGAGGTCACGACCATCCTCAAGGAGCTCCCGAGGGAGGCGCAGATCCTGCTCTTCTCGGCCACGGTCGAGCAGCGGCTCAAGGAGCTCATCGGCAAGTTCCTCAAGGAGCCCGAGGAGATCTACCTGTCGGTGGACACCGACCAGACCGCCGACGCCGTCCACCACGTGCTCTACGAGACGACGATGGACTACCCCAAGCCGCGGCAGCTGCTGCACGTGCTGGAGGTGGAGGATCCGGAGAGCGCGATCGTCTTCTGCAACACGAAGTCGGACGTCGAGATGGTCGCCCGCTTCCTGTCCCGCCAGGGGCTGGACGCCGAGCCGATCAGCAGCGACCTCAACCAGCGCGCCCGCGAGCGCGTCATGGCGCGGATCAAGCGCGGTGAGATCGACTACCTGGTCGCGACGGACATCGCGGCGCGGGGCATCGACATCAGCGACCTGAGCCACGTCATCAACTACAGCCTCCCCGAGGACCCCGCGATCTACCTGCACCGGACCGGCCGCACGGGCCGCGCCGGAAAGAAGGGCACCGCGATCTCCTTCATGGGCGGCCGCGAGCTGGCGACGCGTCGTGCGCTCGACAGCAAGTACGACATCCAGTTCGAGGAGCGCACGCTGCCGACGCAGGACGAGGCGGTGGAGCTCTGGACGAAGCGCCACGTCAAGGAGATGCAGGAGCGCATCGACTCCGGGCTCGCGTTCGAAGGCTTCCTGGGCATGGCCCGCACGCTGCGGGAGCGCGGCGAGGCGGCCGACCCGCTGCTCGCGCTCGCGCTGCGCGGCTTCTTCCGGTGGCACCGGATGGACCAGAAGCGGGCTGCGCTGGAGGCCGCGGGTGAGGATCCCGAGGCCATCGAGAAGCTGATGTCCGAGCGCAAGGGTCGCGGCGGCGGCGGCGGCGGCCGGGGTCGCGGCGGTGGCGGCGGCGGTCGGCGCGGTGGCGGCGGTGGTCGCGGCGGCGGTGGCCGCGGCGGCGGCGGCGGCGGCCGAGGTCGCCGGCGGGGCTGATCGCGTGGCGATCGACATCAAGGGGACCGCCGAGCGGGACGGGATGCGCCGGGCCGGGCTGCTGGCCGCGGCGTGCCTCAAGATGATCGAGCCGTACATCAAGCCGGGTGTCTCGACCGCGGAGCTCAACAAGATCTCCCACGAGTTCACGCTGTCTCACGGCGGCATCCCGGCGCCGCTCAACTACCGCGGCTTCCCCAAGTCGATCTGCACGTCGATCAACGACGTGGTCTGCCACGGCATCCCGTCGACGAAGGACGTGCTGCGGGACGGTGACATCGTCAACGTCGACGTCACGCCCATCCTGGACGGCTTCCACGGAGACACGTCGGCGACCTTCTTCGTCGGCAAGGTCGCCGAGCAGGCCCGGCACGTCACGGAGGTGGCGCGCAAGAGCCTGCAGCTCGGCATCGCAGCGGTGCGACCGGACGGCCGGATCCGGGACATCGGAGCTGCCATCGAGGACTACGCCCACGCGGAGGGGTGCTCGGTGGTGCGCGACTACTGCGGCCACGGGATCGGCCGGATCTTCCACACCGACCCCCAGGTCCCCCACTACCGGGCCCGCGGACCCAACCCGCGGCTGCGGCCCGGGATGACGTTCACGGTCGAGCCGATGATCAACGTCGGCACCTGGCAGACCCGCCTGATGCGGGACGGCTGGACCGTTCGAACGCGCGACGGGAAGCTGTCCGCCCAGTTCGAGCACACGCTGCTCGTGACCGAGGACGGTGTCGAGATCCTGACCGACCCGGGGAAGCTGGCCGGAAGCGAGTTCGAGGTCTAGCCGACTACGGCCAGACCGCGAGGATCGCCGAGACCGCGAAGACCAGGGCGACCTGGCTCCCGGCCCCGATCACGAAGGCGTCCCACTTCTTGAGGAACGCGTAGGCCGGCAAGGCCATTGGCACGAAGAGGCCGACCGACACGAAGCAGGCCAGCGTCAGCGCGTCTCCGACGCCGTCGACCCCGAGCCCCGCCTGGAGCAGGGAGATCCCGATCGACAGCGCCAGCACGCAGGCGGCGCCCACGCCGTAGGTCCACGGCGGGACCTCCTTGGTGTGCTGCTGCTTCGTCATGCCCTCGCCGCCGTAGGCCTTCGCCCACGGAGCGGCGAACAGCGCCACGAACCAGATCGTCAGCAGGACCTGGCCCGCGACCACGCAAGCGAGCACGGCGAGCCAGTTGATCTCCCCAAAAGCAAAGTCCATCACGCCTCCTCCACCCGCGAGACCGTAGCACCGGCCCCGCGGTGCGGCACTCCGCCGCGATCAGGGGGCCAACGCGGCCGCGCAGACCATCATCGCCGCCAGCTCCGTCAGCTCGTTCGAGGCGCCGAGCACGTCCCCCGTCACGCCCCCCAGCCGACGCCGGCAGCTGCTCCCGAGCCACGCCGCCACCACCGCCGCCCCGGCCAGGGCGAGCAGGCCGAACCGGCCGCCGAGCAGCACCACCAGCGCCACGCCCGCGACCCACGCCTGCACCCGGTGCGAGCGCTTCGCCTCGCGCACCATCGGCGCCCCGGTGCCGCCCTCGGCCCGCGCGTAGGGCAGCCCCACCGCGAGCTCCGTCGTCATCGTGCGCGACGCGATCGCCGCCACCGCGATGAACGCCGCCGCGTCCAGCTCCACCAGCCGGCTGAGCACGACGACCTTGGCGACGATGAGCAGCGCCAGCGCGACCACCCCGAACGCCCCGGTCAGCGGGTCCTTCATGATCCGCAGCGCCCGCTCCCGGTCCCCCCGGGCGCCCAGCCCGTCGGCCCAGTCGGCGAGGCCGTCCAGGTGCAGGGCGCCGGTGACGACCACCGCGAGGATCATCGCGAGCACCCCGAGCCCCGCCGGCCAGCCCGCGAACGCCGGACCGAGCGCGACGACCAGCGCCCACTGGGCGCCGCCGATGAGCAGCCCGACGATCGGGAACCACGGCAGCGCCGACGCCAGGCTCTTCGCCTCGTCGCCCGGCACCGGCACGATCGTCAACGTGCGCAGCGCCGTGACGAGGCCCGACGGCAGCACCGCGCTCACTCCTTGTCGCTGACGCCGGCCGAGCTGAACGTCGCCATCTCGCCGTAGACGCGCATCGACGCCTCGATCAGCGTCATCGCCAGCGCCGCGCCGGTGCCTTCGCCCAGCCGCAGCCCCAGGTCGAGCAACGGCTCCACCCCGAGCGTCTCGTAGAAGACCCGGTGACCGGCCTCCTCGGAGAGGTGGCTGAAGTACAGGTAGTCGCCGACCGCCGGGCAGAGCCGCCACGCCGCGAGCGCGCCCGCCGACGAGATGAACCCGTCGACGACCACCGGCACCCGCTCCGCCGCCGCTCCGAGCACCAGCCCGGCGATGCCCGCGATCTCGAAGCCGCCCAGCGCCGCCAGCGTCTCCAGGGGAGCGCCGAGGTCCTCGCGGTTGACGTCCAGCGCCTGCTGCACGACCCGGGTCTTGTGGGCCAGCCGCTCGTCGTCGATCCCCGTGCCCCGACCGACCACGACCTCCACCGGGCACGGCAGCAGCGCCGCCATCAGCGCCGACGCCGGCGTGGTGTTGGCGATGCCCATCTCGCCCGTGCCGAGCAGGGTGGCGCCGCCGCCCACGGCCTGTCGGGCCAGCTCCGCGCCCGCCTCCAGGGCGAGGAGCGCCTGGTCCACCGTCATCGCCGGCCCCTTCGCGATGTTGCAGGTGCCGTTGGCGATCTTCCGCCGGCGCAGGCCCGGGGCTCCGTCCAGCGGATCGTCGACGCCCATGTCGACGACGACGAGGTCGGCCCCGGCGTGCCCGGCGAGCGCGTTGATCGCCGCGCCCCCGGCCAGCATGTTCCGGACCATCTGCGGCGTCACCGCCTTGGGGTAGGCCGACACGCCCTCGTCGGCGACCCCGTGGTCTCCGGCGAACGTGACGATCGTCTTGCCCCCGAGCACCGCCTGGGCGCTGCCTCGGATGCGGCAGTAGCGCGCGGCCAGGCGCTCCAGCGCGCCCAGGCTGCCCGGCGGCTTCGTCAGGTCGTCGAGGTGGGCCTGGATCGCCTCGTCGAGGCGCCCGTCGAGGGTCTCGACGGCGTCGGTCAGGGTGGTGAGGCGGTCCATCTATCGCTCCTTGATGACGACGGGGATGCCGCTGACGGCGAGCACGACGGTGCTCGCCAGCGCGGCGATGCGCTGGTTGAGGCGGCCCGCGACGTCGCGGAACCGGCGGGCCTGGGGGGTGGCCGGGACGAGGCCCATGCCGAGCTCGTTGGAGACGACGATCACCGGGACGGCGGCGGCCCCGAGCGCTCCGACGAGCGCCTCGATCTCGGGTGCGTCGTCCCGCAGGTCGCCGTCGCGGTGCATCAGGTTGCCGAGCCACACCGTGAGGCAGTCCAGGACGACGACGTCAGCCTCCCGCTCCGCCTGCCGGATCGCGGCGGCCGGATCGTGGGGACACTCCACGGTCGTCCACTCGGCCCCCCGCTCGGCCCGGTGCCGGTCGATGCGGTCCCGCATCTCGGCGTCGAACGCCTCCGCCGTCGCGACGAACCGCGGACGGTCGTAGGCCGCGGCCAGACGCAGGGCCTGCCCGCTCTTGCCGCTGCGCGCGCCGCCCGTCACGAGGGTGATGTTCGTCATGTCTGCTCCCGGTCGCGAGGACGCGGAGCTTGACACAACTGAAGGCCGAACCTACAACCGCGGCCTGACAACCGACATGGGTGTGGTGCTCACGCAGGCCGCGTGAGCTGGGAAGACGGTGAGAGACCGTCGCGGCCCCCGCCACTGTGACCGGGAAGGTCGTCCGCTACAGGCCACTGGGACATGGAGTCCTGGGAAGGCGCGGAAGACCGATAGACCCGGGAGCCAGGAGACCGACCACCCCGGTTCGTGAGGCGCTGATGTGCGGTGGGCACCCGCGGCGTCCCGACCGGACGGCTGCGTCTGGACTCATCGGGACCATCGTTTTCGCGAGCACGCTCTGCGTGGGTGTCCCTGCGTGGGCCGACGACGACGACGCCGGCGAGCCGGAGGTCACCGAAGAGACCGAGGTCGAGGGCGAGCGGGGCAAGCCGAAGACCGACACCCACCGACACCCCTCCTCCGTCGTGGTCGTCGAGCTGGACGAGTCGATCCCGCCGTCGGCCACCCTCGCGGACGTGCTGGACGACGTGGCGGGTCTGCACCTGCGCCGCTTCGGCGGCCCCGGCGACCCCTCGTTCGTCACGGTGCGGGGCTCGACCTCGCGCCAGGTCGAGGTCTGGGTCGACGGCGTGCCCCTCAACGCCCACGGCGGCGCCGCGGTCGACCTGAGCCGGATCCCGCTGGACGGCTACGACTCCGTCGAGGTGTTCCGCGGCTTCGCCCCGCCGCGCCTCGGCAGCTCCGCCATCGGCGGCGTGGTGCACCTGCGCAGTCGACCGGGCTCGACCACCCCCGCGCGCTTCGAGGCCGGCTTCGGCTCCTGGCGGACCCGCCACGTCTCGGCCACCTTCGGCGCCGGCCAGCAGCTCTCGGGAGGGGCGGTCGGCGACGTCCGGCTCAGCGCCAGCTACGACGGCACCGCGGGGGACTACCCCTACTTCTGGGACGGCGGCACGCTCACCAACCTGCTGGACGACCGCACCCGGGAGCGGGCCAACAACCACCACGACGGCCTCGCGACCGTCACCACCGCCCGCCTCTGGACGGGCCCGCTGAAGCTGACGCTCACCGACCAGCTCAGCTGGTCCGACGGCGGCGTGCCGGGGGTGCGGCCGAAGATCAACGAGACGGCGCGCCTCGGCGAGCTGCACAACCTGCTCGCGGGCACCGCGCTGCTCGACGTCTCCCCCGCCCTGGAGCTTCGGGGGGAGCTGAGCTGGCAGCTTCGGCGGGTCGCCTTCACCGACCTGGACAACGAGATCGGGCTGGCGGCCCAGGATCGGCGGGACCTGCAGCACCAGCCGGTGATCGGCCTGCACGCGGCCTGGCGGGCGCTGCCGTGGCTGGGGGTGCTCGGCTCGGTCCGCACGGTCATCGACGTCTACGAGCCGATCGACCTGCTGACGTCCGTGCCCCACGACGGCGTGCGGCTGCGCTTCGCGACCACCCTGTCGATCGGCGCCGAGCTCGAGCCGTTCGACGGCCTGCTCGCGGTCACCCCGCTGGTGTCGGTGCACCTGCTCGACAACCGCTTCCTGGGCGAGGTCCCCTTCCAGGGGCTGCCCATCGTCGGCGACGGCGAACAGTTCATCGCCGCGCCGACGGCGGGGGTGGCCGTCGCGGTGCGGCCCCTGCCCTGGCTGACGATCCGCGCCGCCGCCGCCCACGCCTACCGGGCCCCCTACTTCGAGGAGCTGTTCGGCGACAAGGGCGGCATCGCCGGCAACCCCCGGCTGCGCCCCGAGACCGCCAACTCCCTGGACGTCTCCGCCCGCGTCGGCGGGGACCCGCACCGGCACTTCTCCGGCGGCGCCGAGGTGGGCTACTACCGCAGCGACGCCCGAGACCGCATCGTGTTCCGCCCCAGCGGCCAGCGCGTCAGCATCCCGGTCAACTTCGACGGCTCGACGATCCACGGCTTCGAGGTCGCCGGCCGGCTGCGCCTGCTCGACGTGATCACCGCGTCGGGCGCCGTCACCTACGCGGACTCGGAGATCACCGTCGGCGAGGGCGCCCACGTCGGCAACCGGCTGCCCCACGTGCCCCTGTGGGAGGTCGACGTCGCCGCCGGCGTCGTCGTGCGCGAGTGGCTGCGCGCCGAGTGGCGGTTCCGCTACACCGCCGGCACCTTCGACAGCCGCACCAACCTCTTCGAGCAGGCCCCCCGACCGCTGCATTCGCTGTACGTGCGGCTGTCCCCCGGCCGCGGCTGGCCGTGGGCGTCGCTCGAGATCCAGAACCTGGGCGACGTCACGACGTTCGCTCGCTTTCGAGACCCCCTGCATCCGGCGGACGACGATCGTGTCGTCGTCGTGATGGAGGACTTCCGCGGAAACCCCCTGCCTGGCCGAAGTTTCATGGTCAGCGTGGGGTGGACCGCCGACCTGAGGAGACAGAACTGATGCGCACCCTGAACCTGTGGATGATCCTCGCCTTGATGGGCGGGATGACCCTGCTGACCGCTTGCCCGCCCACCGACGACGACGACTCGGGCGACGACGACGACTCCGCGGTGGACGACGACGACGACGCCACCGACGACGACGACGCCACCGACGACGACGACGCAGCCCCCGCGGCGACCGGCCTGATCGTGACGTCCGACTACGTCGACACCGTCATCGCGACCGTCGACAGCGCCACCAACGAGGTGACCGACGACGTGCTCGCCATCGCCTCGGGCGACGTGCTCGGCGCGCGGGCGGCCGACGACTTCTTCCTCATCGATCGCTTCACCGGCTCCGTGCAGGTGTTCGAGGGCGGCGACGTGACCGGCGCCCCGGACCTCGAGTTCACGGTCAGCGACAACCCCCACCCGCCGCTGCTCTGCGACGGGAAGCTGTACTTCCCCCAGTACGACAGCGGGATGGTCGCGATCTTCGACAAGAGCGGCGGCCCCATGGGCTCCGTCGACCTGACGTCCTACGCCGAGGAGAACGGCGACGGCAGCCCCGAGCCCTACGGCGGCTTCGTCCGCGACGACAGCATCCTCGTGCTCGCGCTGCAGCGCATCGACTTCGCGACGACCTTCACGGCCGACCCGGTCGGCAAGATCGTCGAGATCGACTGCACCTCGGACGAGGTGATGGCCGAGCACGACACCGGCCCCAACCCGTCGGTGTTCCGGGATCCGGTGTTCACCGAGTCCTGGATGGTCAAGACCGGTGACTTCTTCGCCGCCGACGGCGCCATCCGGTCCTACGACCCGGCCAGCGGCAACTGGGGCAAGAACGCGCTCCTGGACGAGACGACCCTGAACGGCGACATCACCGGCTTCGCGCCGGTCGGCTCCCACGCCGTGTTCGGCGTCTGGCACTTCAGCGACGACACCTTCGACATCGGCTGCACCGACCTGAGCACCGGCCAGACCACCTGGGGCAGCACCGGCATCATCCAGAACGTCTGGACCGTGCTGCGCGGCCCCGGCGACCAGGGCTGGACGTTCCTGACCCCGCCCTACACCGATCCGGCCGCCCCCAACGGCATCGCCATCGTCGACCCGGTCACCTGCACCGTGCCCCCCCAGGAGGACTGGCTGACGTTCGGCCTGCCGGCCACCGGCGGAGCGTTCTTCGAGTGACCCGACGGCTCCTCAGCGTCATCGTCGCGGCGCAGCTCCTCCTCCTGGGGGGCTGCGCCGCCGCGCCGGACGAGTGCGACTCGCTCTGTCCGGAGGCGGCCGAGGCGTACGAGGCGTGCATGGAGCACTGGGGGATCGCGTACGGCGATCCCAACACCGCGTACGAGTCGCGGGACGACTACGACAACTGGTGCCTCACGTGGACCGACGAGCGGCGGCAGCTCGCCCGCACGTCGGAGTCCGAGGACGCCACCGAAGGCCTGCTGGGGCGCTGCTCGGAGCAGCGCGACACCCTCGCGGCCGGGGACTGCAATGAGTACTACGCGACGATGGCTGAGTAGCGCGCTGCTCCTCGCGGCCGTCGCGTGCGGTCCGACCGAGGTCGCGCCGGACGCCGAGCTCGTCTTCGTGCGGGACGGCGTGCTCGCGCCTCCGGGCTCCGGTGGCCAGCCGGCCGGAGCGTTCGAGTGGGTCGAGCGCGCCTGGACCCCCGGCGAGGCGGTCCAGGTCGGCCGGGCCGCGGGGGTCGCCCCCCGGATCCCCGAGTGCGTCGGGCTGTTCTCCGTCGAATTGGGCGACGTCGCCCGGCTCGTCGCCATGGGCGGCGCGGCGCCGGACACCGCGCTGGCGTTCTCCCCCGACGGCGCCCGCCTCGCCGTGGGCAGCTACCGCGGCGAGATCCTCGTGCTGGACGCCTGGACGGGCGAGGTGGCCGCGCGCCGGCGGCTCGCCGAGACCATGGTCAAAGGGGTCGCCTGGTCGCCCGACGGAGGCACGCTGTACGCCTCCGAGCAGTCCCCCGACGCCTTCGTGCACGCGCTCGACCCCGCCACGCTGGAGGCGCGCTGGTCGGTCCGGCTGGCGGAGCACGTGGAGTCGTCGCCCGCCCCCGACGGCGAAGACCTGTACGGCGTCTACACCCTCCCGGCCGCCTACCACCTCGAGGTGCTGCCGGGGGGCGATCTGCTCGTCGCGGCCGCCCACGGCTGGAACGGCGCCGATGGCGCCCGCTTGAACCGCTCCCGCCTGCTCCGCCTGGGACCCGACGGCGCGGTCAAGGCGGCCTTCCCCGCCGACGGGGCGGCCGACGCGACGTTCACGAGCCTGCGCAGCGACCCGGAGGGCGGCCTGGCGATCGTGGTGGTGGGTCGCACCGCGGCGGGCGAGCCCCCCGCCGGGCTGCCGGTCGGCGGCGTCCAGGTGGTGGCGCTGTCCGACCTGACCGCCCGGGCCTCGTTCGTGCCGCAGCCCCTCGCCCCCCACTTCACGGCCACCTACATCTGGCTCGCCGTGGACGTCGACGCGGGCCACGACCTCGGCGTGGTGGGGCTGTCCGACGGCCGGGTCTACGGCTTCCCGCTCAGCGGCGGCGACCCCTGGCTCATCGAGGTCTCCACGCCCGTGATGGCGGGGGAGGTGCCGATCAGCGCGTCGGTCGGCTTCGGCTGGATCCACGGCGACAGCCTGGTGGTCCAGACGTCGGGCACCAACATCCCGTATGGCTCGGCGTCCCCCTCGGCGCGCCCTCCTTCGGCCCACCCGTCGGCCAACGCGCTGTTCGGCTACGACCTGGCGACCCGGGAGCTGCGCTGGACGTGGCGCGGCACCCAGGAGCTGAACGGCCTGCAGCCGGCGACCCCGCCCCTGGCCGTGCTCGGCACCCGCGAGGGCTCGGGCGCCTCCCGCGGCGACGCGTTCGGCGGCGTGGTGCTCGACCTGTCGACCGCCGCGGAGCCCCGGGAGCGAGCGTTCTGCGCGACCGAGGGGCCGACGTTCTTCCGGCCGACGATGAGCCCCGACGGGCGGGTCGCGGTCGCCGAGCATCCGTGGATGGACCCGGACGGCGAGATGGTCGGCGGCTACCGGGTCACCGTCCTGCGGTGAGAGTTCCATGACCCGCGCCGCGGCGGTCGGCCTGCTGCTCCTCCTGCTCGCGACGGGCTGCGCCGAGCCGGAGTGGGTCGCCACGGCCGAGTCGGACGGCGCCGCGGTGTTCGTCCGGTCCAGCCGGCCCCTGGACAAGGTGCAGATCGACGACGGCAGCACCCCCGTCGTCGTCCGCCGCTTCCCGGCCCGCCCCACCGAGGCCCGGATCCCCGCCCCCCTCGCCGGAGGGCGGACCTACACGGTCCGGCTCACGTCGGGCCGCGAGGCGCTCAGCCGCGCGGTGGTCGCCCCGATCGCGGGGCCGCTGTCCCTCGGGGTCGAGGCGCCGCTGGGGCAGGACCTCCGGTCGGTGGCGGACGGCGACGTGCTCGAGTTCGGCACGGTCGTCGGCGTGCCGTCGCGGGTGGCGCTGCGGCTGACGTCCCGGGAGCCGTGGTCCGGCGAGGTCTCCCTCTGCGGACAGACCGAGGAGGTCGACCTCAGCGTGCCCGGCCGGCAGGTCGACGTCGTACGGCAAGCGCCCCCCTCCAGCGACTGCCCGGGCGAGGTGGGCGACGCGCGGTTCGTGCTCCGGCCGATCCCGGTCAGCGTCGACGCGGCCCGCGAATCGCTGCAGATCGAGCGCGTCGTGTTCCCGGCCGACTGGCGCGGCGAGCCCGACCCCGGCCGGAGCCCGGACCGCGTGACGCTGCCGTCGCCGGGGTGGCAGCGGCTGCTGCGGAGCACGCCGCTGGGGGTCCGGGGGCGGGCGGCCGAGACGCCCTGGGCGAACCTGTCGGTGGTGGTGACGAACCGCGGCGACCGCCCCGTCAACACCGTCGTCCGGCTTCGGATCACCGATCCCGACGGCCGACCGGCCCGGCCGTTCGAGCCGCGCCTGAGGCTGTACGAAGGGGAGACCGGCCAGGTGACGGCCCTGCTGCGGGTGCCCCCGGGGGCGACCGAGTCGGCGCGGCTGCCGGTGTTCGTCGACGACGCCCTGCTGCCCCCGGGGGGGAGCGCCTGGCAGCGGACCGTCGAGGTGACGCCGCTGGGCTCGGACGAGGCGCTGCTGACGGCGACCGCGCCGCTGTACGTCAAGCGGGGCTCGACCGCCCGGGCGGCCGGCTTCGTCGGCGTGCTGGTGTCGACCTTCGGGGGGCTGCTGCTGCTGTCGCTCCGGCTGGGGCCCTGGCTGCGCCGCACGGGGACGGCGGACCTGGTGACCATCGCCCTGTTCGCCAACCTGATCTTCGTGTTCTCGGCCGCCAGCCACCTGCTCGGCCTGGGGCTGGCGTCGGTGCTCGGGCCCTTCTCGGCGCTGATCACAGGGCTGCTCAACGACGTCTTCAAGTACGCCCTGCTCGGCACCCTGGTGACGCTGCTGCCGCGGCCCGGCGTCGTCGCGCTCGCGGTGCTCGTGCACTACGTGATGAGCGGCCTCGCGCTGGCCGGCTTCCACCCCACCGACCCGCTGATGGTCGGCTCGTCGGTGCTCTGGCTGGAGGGCGGGCTGTGGCTCTGCGGCATCACCCGGTCGGGGGACTGGCGGGACGAGGGGCGGGTCAAGCGGTGGCTGCGGCTGAGCGCGGCGTTCGCGACCGCGTCGGTCGCCGTCGGGGCGATCGCGATCGTGGCGGCGGCGGTGCTCTACCGGCTGTACTTCGCCGGCTGGTACGTCGCGCTGATGCTCGCGGGGCCGGGCTTCCTGTACACGACGATCGCCTGCTGGCTGTCGACGGGCTTCGCAGAGTCGCTCCGCCGGGTGGAGACGTGATGCTCCGGCTGTGCGGCGCCGGCTATCGCTACCCGACCGGCGCGACGCCGGCGGCGGGGCCGCTCGACCTGGACGTCGGGGCGGGCCAGTTCGTGCTCCTGACGGGGCCGACCGGCTGCGGCAAGTCGACCCTGCTGAGGCTCGCGGCGGGGCTGCTCCAGCGGCACGGGCGGGGCGACGTGCTGGGCCGGGTGGAGGTGGACGGGCAGGACCCCGGCGCCATGCCGCCCTCCGAGCGGGTCGGCCGGATCGGGTTCGTGGCCCAGGAGCCGGGGGACCAGGTGGTCGCCGGCACCGTCGCGGACGAGATCGCCTTCGGGCTGGAGTCGGCCGGCTGGGACGTCGACCGCATCGACGCCCGCGTGGCGGAGGTGATGACCCTGATGGGGCTGCCGCCGGAGCCCGACCGCTCCCCCTCGGCGCTGTCCGGCGGGCAGCGACAGCGCCTCGTGGTGGGCGCCGCGCTCGCGGCCGAGGCCCGGCTCCTCCTCCTGGACGAGCCCGTCGCCTGGATCGACCCCGGCGCAGCGGCGGAGCTGATGCGGACGCTGCGGGGCCTGGCCGACGACGGGGTGACCATCGTGATGGTGGAGCACCGGCTGACCGCCACGCTGCCGTTCGTCGACCGACTGGTGGTGATGTCCGACGGGGCGATCGCCGCCGACGGACCGGCCGAGCGACCGCCTCTGGCGCTGCTGCGGGAGCTGGGGCTGGTCGGCTCTGCGGCGACCAGCGCGCCCGATCCCGACCCCGGCGAGCCCCTCCTCGGCGGGGCCGATCTCCGCTGGAGCTACGGCGACGTCGACGCGCTCGCCGGCGTCGACCTGACGGTGCGGCGGGGGGAGCGGGTGGCGCTGCTCGGGCCCAACGGCGCGGGCAAGTCGACCCTGCTGCAGCTGCTCGCGGGGCACCTGCCGAGCGACTGCGAGCGCCCCGACCGGGTCGTGGACGTGCCCCAGGACCCCGACCTGGCGCTGTTCTGCCCGACGGTGCGCGAAGAGCTCGGCTACGGCGCGACCGAGGAGCGGCGTCCGCCGGCCGAGGTCGACGCTCGGGTCCGGTCCGCCGCGGCGGCTCTGTCGATCGAGGATCTCCTCGACCGGCCGCCCCAGGCGCTGTCCCGGGGTCAGCGGCTGCGCACCGCGGTGGCGGCGGCGCTGGCGTGCGAGCCGTCCGTCCTGCTGCTGGACGAGCCGACGTCGGGGCAGGACCGGCTCCAGGTCGACCGGATGATGGGGTCGCTGCGCGGCCAGACGGTGGTGTTCGCGACCCACGACGTGGGGCTCGCGCTGCGCCACGCCACCCGCGCGCTCGTGCTCCGGGACGGCGTCATCGCGACCGAAGGCGCGCCCGACGACGCCCTGGAGCGGGCCGGCCTGGCGGCCCCGACGTCCCTGGGGGAGGGCTGATGGACCCCCGATCGCGCCTCTTGATGCTCGCGATGGTCGGCGTGCTGGCGGTCGTCCTGGACCGCACGACGTCGCTCGCCGTGCTCGCGGTGGCCTGCCTGCTGCCGCTGCTCGCCGCCCCGATCGGCAACACGTGGCGGCTGCGGGCGCTGGGCATCGCCGTCGCCGCGGTCTGGACGAGCGTGATCTCCCAGGGGCTGTTCTTCTCCGACGTGCCCCGGCGGGCGCTGTTCGAGGTCGGGCCGCTGGTGATCTGGCGCGAAGGGGTGACCCACGGGCTCGTGCAGTCGCTGCGCCTCATCGCGGTCGCGTCGGCGGGGCTCGCGGTGGTCGCGTCGACCCCCCTGGACCGCATGCTGTCGGCGCTGCTCGCGCTGCGGGTGCCCTTCCCGCTCGCGTTCCTGGCGACGACGGGGCTGCGGTTCGTGCCCGAGGTCGGGCGCGAGCTGATGGTGGTCCGGCGCGCGCGAGCGCGCCGGGGACGGCCGACGTGGCGGCGGAGCCCGTGGGCCTGGCTCCAGCTGGAGCTGTCGCTGCTGAGGCCGGTGGTCGCGCGAGCGGTGCGGCGGGCCCGCACGATGGCGGAGTCGCTGGACGCGCGGGGCTTCGACGCCCACGCCCCGCGGGGGATCCGGCGGCCGCTGCGCATGAGGGCGTGGGAGCCGGCGGTGCTGGCGCTGGCGGGGACGGGCGTGCTGGCGGCGCTGAGCGCGCGGCTGCTGTACGCCGCCTACGTCGCCGAGGTCGTCTACTTCCCCGGGCTCCGGCCGGTCTACGGCTTCGTGCGCGCCTGGCTCTGACGGCTCCGGCGGGGGAGCAGGAGCAGGGGAACCAGCCGAACCGCAGGCTGGCTGATCGCGGCGCTCGGCGTGCGCCGCGGACGCCGTCAGTTGGCGACGGGGCAGGTCGGGTTCTGAGCGCAGTTCCCGCAGCCCATCGGCTGCGGCGCCGGGCTGAAGCTGGAGCCACCCACGTTGTGCGCGCTCAGCACCCTCACGAGGGTCCCGTCGCTGCAGTCGTCGACCTTGCAGTCGGGGGCGGGGTCGTTCCGCTTCTGCAGGACCTCGGTCTTCTCACCGCAGGACTGACAGACGTACTCGTAGATCGGCATGGGCCCAAGATTGGGGCGTCGGCCCCGATCGTCAAGCGGCGATCAGCCGATGATCTCTTCGCCGCCGTGGATGCCCAGCGTGTTGCCGGTCATCCAGTACAGGCGGGGGTCGACCAGCGCGGCGATGGCGCCGGCGACGTCCTCGGGGGTCGTCAGCCGGTCGATCGGTGACTTCGCCTTCGACTTCGCGATCAGGATCTCGTGGCCCGGGATCTTCCGCAGGGCCGCGGTGTCCGTGACGCCAGCGCAGATCGAGTTGACCGTGATTCTGCGCTCCAGCAGCTCGTACGCCAGCTGACGACAGTGCGCCTCGAGCGCGGCCTTCGCGGCGGACACCACGCCGTAGCTGGGGCTGACCTGGCGGGCGCCCGTCGACGTCATCGCGAACACCCGGCCGCCGGCCCCCATGAAGCCGCGACCGACGACCTCCTGGGTCCAGTACACGAGCGAGTTGGCCATCACGTCCAGCGTCATGGTCATCTGCTTGGGGGTCACCCGGGGGCCACCCTGCTCCCCCGCCACCAGCGGCACCAGCGTGCCGAACGCGAGCGAGTGGAGCAGCACGTCGACCGAGCCGCCGTCCTCCGCCAGCTGCTCGCCGACCGAGTCCAGCACCCGCCCCATACGGGTCTCGTCCGCCGCGTTGGTGTTGAAGAACACGCACTTCACGCCCAGCGCCTCGCAGTCGGCCACCACCTGATGGGCGGCCGGCAGCGTGGCTCGGCGATCGAGGTGCACGCCGAAGATGTTGAATCCGTCGGCGGCGAGGGCGCGGCAGGTCGCCGCGCCGAATCCGGAGCTGCTCCCGAGGATCAGCGCCCATCGCGGGGAAGAATCGGTCATGTCGGTACTCGAAAGAAGGGGTCGGCGGAGCGCCGGAACCTACATCGTCTTCTTGACTGCCGCACCTTCGGCGGCCTTGCCACGCTCGGCGTCCCGGGCCTTCTTGAGGGCTTCGAGCTGGGCGCGGGCGTTGGCCGTGCCGGCCTGCTTCTTGATCTTGTCGAGCTTGGCGTTCAGGTCGCTGTCGCCGATCTCCGTGGAGACGTCGGCCTCGGCGTGAATGCGCTCGATGTGGTCGCGCACGCCGTCCAGCGCCTTGATGTCGGCGTCCATGGACATCCCGCTGAGGGTCTCCTGGATCTGGATCCGGGCCTCGGCGTGCTCCTTCTTGGCGAGCATCGAGTCCTTCTCGCGCTCGAGCTTCTCGATCTCGGCCTGGAACGCGACGATGGAGGTCTTGGCGGACTCCGCCTCTTCCTTGGCGCGCTCGAGCTGGGCGTCCAGCTCGGCCAGGCGGGTGGTCAGCTCTTCCTTGCGCTGGAGCAGCACCAGGGCGACGTCGTCCTCTTCCTGGTCGACGGCGGCGGCGATCTGGAGATCCAGGTCGGCGACGAGCTTGCTCTTCTCCGTGAGCTCGGCGCTCAGCTTGTTGCGCTGGACGATGATCCCGGAGACCGCCTTCTTCAGCTCCTTGTACTTCTCCTTGCGGGCGTTGATCGCCGCCTCGTAGACAGCCTCGGGGTTCTGCTTCTCGAGGTTGCCGACGAAGAGCGAGAGAAACCCGCTCCAGAGGTTCCCGAGTCGAGCGAAGAAGCCGACCTCAGCCATCTCAGTCCCTTTCCATACGCCGTCGGCGGTGGCCGGCGGGCGGCGAGCATACAACACCGACGGGGCATCAGCGCGTCCCCTCCCTACGCGCGCGCGCCGGTTCTCTTTCAGGACCGGAGGCGAAGCTCGGCCGGCGGACCTCAGCGGGCCGTTCGGGCGGCGAGCACCCCCGGCAGCCAGCTGTCCAGCGGTGGCGCCTCCAGCCCGAGGGGACGGAGCAGCCGGATCGCCGAGGTGGGCTCGTACACCGCTCGGGTCACCACACCCCGGAGCCACGGCCGGGCCGGCAACGGCAGCGGGACCGCCGGCACACCGAGCGCCCGCCCGGCGGCGCGCACGAAGCCGGCGAGGTCCGGGGCGTCGGGGTCGCTGAGGTGGAGGACGGCGTGCTCCGCCTTGGGCTCGTCCAGCAGCGCCGCGATCGCCTCTGCGACCCACGCCGCCGACACCACGTCCACCCGACCGCGACCGCCGGCCGGCGCCGCGAGCACCCCCGCCGCGGCGAGGCGGCGGAGCCCCCGGAGGGCGTCGTCGATCGGCCGCGGCCGGCTCGGCGGCTCCGACGCCACGAGCGCCGACGGTCGCACGACCGTCCAGGGCACGGCCGAGCGGCGAACGTGCCGCTCCGCGACCATCTTGCTCTCGCCGTAGGGGCCGTCGAAGCGCTGCCCCGCGAGCAGCTCGTCCTCGCCGAAGGGCCCCACCCTGTCGCCGCTCACGGCGGCGTCCGAGACGAACAGGAACCGGCGCAGCTTCGGCAGGCTCGCGGCCAGCTCGAGCATGGCGTCGGTGCCGCGCACGTTGTGCTGCCAGGCGAACGCCCGGTCCGCCCGGGGCGCGGTGGTGGCGGCGGCGTGCACCACCCGATCGACCTCGGAGATCGCGCCCGAGGAGCGCTCGTCGACGACCCCCGGCTGCGTGAGGTCCCCGCCCACGAGCCGGAGCCGGCCAGCGAGCGGCCCGTCCTCGCCCCGCAGGGCCGACACCCAGGTGCGGGCGGCCCGGCGGCCGGAGCGGCGCACGAGCAGGTGCACCACGTCGCCACCGCGGGCGAGCCGCAATGCGAGTTCGCGACCCAGGAGGCCCGTCGCTCCCGTCAGCAGGACTTCAGACACGAAGCGGCGGAGTAGCACGCCGCAAGGTGCCCTCCAAGCCGGCAGCCACGACCGACCACCTGCCGTATGATTCTGCGATGCGGATCGCCCTGCTCCTCGCCGCCCTCCTCGCCCTGACCGCGTGCCCCACCACGGTGCAGGACGACGACGACGCCACCGACGACGACGACGCGGTGGACGACGACGACGACGCCACCGACGACGACGACGTCACCGACGACGACGACGTCACCGACGACGACGACGCGGTGGACGACGACGACACGACGCCGCCGCTGCCGGACAACGCGATCGGCAAGTTCCCGTCGTTCGCCAGCGACCGGGTCAGCGACTGGTCGGGCGAGTCGGTCGCCATCGTCGGCGACGTCAACGGCGACGGGTTCGACGACTTCGCGATCGGCGCCCCCGCCGGCGGCCTCAAGGAGGAGGGCTCCGCGCCCGGCCAGGTCTTCCTGTTCTTCGGCAAGGCCGAGCCGGACTGGGGCGTGCAGACCCCCCTGACCGACGCCGACGTGACCTGGGAAGGCACCGCAAACGACGACCTCGGCTTCAACATCATCGGCCCCGGCGACTGGAACGGAGACGGCTGGGACGACATCGTCGTCGCAGCCCCCCAGTTCCCCCAGGGCAACGCCCAGGCCGGGCGCGTCTGGATCATCCCCGGCCGGCCGTCCGGCTGGCCCACCGCCACGTCGCCCATCGCCGACGACGCCATCGAGGTGTTCCCGGAGCTGGAGAACAGCAAGCTCGGCCTCGGCCTCGGCGCCATCGGCGACGTCAACGCAGACGGCCTGCCGGACTTCGCCGCCAGCTCCCCCCTGTGGAACGCCAACGAGGGGCGCGTCTACGTGTTCTTCGGTCGGTCGACCCCGGTGGTGTCCCTCGCGGCGTCCACCGCCGACGTGCTCCTCAACCCCGGCTGCTCCTCCTGCTTCGGCTCGGTGGCGGGCAACTCGATCGCGGGCATCGGGGACGTCAACGGCGACGGCGTGGACGACTTCGCCATCGGCGCGCCCCAGGCCCGCCCCACGGACGGCGCCCCCCTGGGCCGCGTCTACGTCGTGCATGGCGCGGTGGACCTCGCCGGTGAGATCGCCCTGGAGCCGGACGAGGGCCCCCGGGGCGCGGCCAGCGTGCTCGTCGGCCCGTCCGCCAACTCCGACTTCGGGCTGGGCCTCGCCGGCGGCGACCTGGACGGCGACGGACGCAACGACCTGCTGATCGGCGCGCCCCACAACGACGACAACCCGTTCGACCGCGGCGCCCTGTACGTCTTCGCGGGACAGGAAGGCGGCTTCGCGGCCGACCTGACCGCCGGCGACGCCACCTGGACCCTCGGGGGCACCACCGAGCTCGAGTCCGTCGGGTACACCCCCGCCCTCGGCGACTTCGACGGGGACGGCGCGACCGACCTCGCCCTGGGCTGCCCCGAGTCGGCCGGACTGAGCGACCCCCTGGCGCGCTCGGGCCGCATCTACCTCATCAACACCCCCCCCGGCTCGTGGCCCGGCCCCGACCCGATGGACGCGGCGCTCGCGGTCTGGTTCGGGGACGAATACCCCCACTGGGTGGGCGAGTCCGTCTCCGTCGCGGGCGACATCAACAACGACGGCTACGACGACGTGCTCGTCGGCGCCAACAAGAGCAGCGTGGTCGCGGAGCGGGCGGGCCAGACCTACCTGCTGCTCGGCGGCGAAGCGGCCGACCTCGAGAACTAGACGGCCCCTCACAATACTGAGGCCCTCCGCGCGGGTCTGGAGACCCGACTCCTACGTCCCTCATCGGTCACGGGGGGCAGGGGTTGTCAGTCCGCCCCGCGGGTCGTACGACATCGGCATGAGCGTGCCGATCCGGCTGCTGCTGGCCGCGGTGGGCGGGCTGCTCTGCGTGGCGCGCCCCGCGCCGGCGGCGGAGCCCCCCGCGGGTGACGCCGTGTTCGTCGTGCTGAGAGCCCTCGCGGAGGGCGACCCGGGCTGGTCGGAGGCGTGGGCCGCCCACGGCCTGAGCCGCGACGACGACGCCGAGCACGCCGCGATGTTCCTCCGACTCCGGCAGCGCGTCCCCGCCCCCCCCGCGGCCAGCCCCCGCGCCAACCCCTGGGCCCCGGCCCGGGCCCCCGCTCGCCACGCCGACCACCTGCTCGCGTCGTGGCTCCTGGAGGCGTCCAGCCCCGACGAGCTGGAGTCCCGCGCCCAGGACGCCCTGGGCCCCGACGACGCCTCCGCGCTCGCCGCCGCGGCGGAGGCGTTCTGGTCGCGCGCGGCGGCCTGGCAGGAGGCGCACGCCTCGGAGCGGACCGCCCTCGGACGCTGGATGACAGAGCGGGACCTGGCGGAGACCCTCGGGCAAGCCGCCCGGTTCCTGGGGGTCGCTCGAACCGACGATCCGGCCATCGCGGTGCACCTCGTCGCCAGCCCTGGCGACCTGGCGGTCGAGCGGATCGGCCGGCACGTACTGGTCCTGCTGCCCGAGGGCGCAGACCCGGTCGAGGCCAGCGCGCGGGTCGTGACCGCGGCCGTCGAGCACACCTGGGAGGTGGCCGGCCTGCTCGACGACCCGGCCCTCGCCGACCTCCTGTTCGAGCCGGACGCGCCCGGCGCCCTCAGGGCGTGGAGGTACCTGCCCGACGCGGTGCCGGTGGCGGTCGGGCGCGGGGCCTGGCTGTGGAGGGCCGCCCCGGACGAGCTGGAGCGGAGGGCGGGCGCCCCGGGCTGGTTGCACCCGGACCCGCCGGTCGACGGCTACGCAGCGCGGATCCTCCCCGAGCTGGCCGCGGCGATGGCGTCGGCGCGGGACCTGCGCTCGATCCGAGAGGTCCTCGTGGGGGCGGCGCTCGCCACCCTGGAGGGGCCGATCGTCGACCGGCTCCACGTCGTCGGGGTGGCCTCTCCCCACGCCGGGTCCGACTGGTTCGACCGGGAGGTGGCGGGGTCGATCCGCGGGCGCCACGCGCCGCACGGCTGGTCGGCGTTCATGACGTTCGAGCGTCGGGACCGGCCGATCCCCTGGACCTCCGGCTTCGTGATCGTCATCGCGACATGGGACGAGCTGGCCGCGCTGAGGCCGGACGAGCGTCGCCGATACGGCGCACCCCCGGCCCCGACGTGGATCCGCGACCGGATCGCGATCTGGTCGCGGTACCGACCCGGGGGAGGCCAGACGATGGTCGTCGCGGCGCCCGACGTCGCCGCGCTGCGGACCGCGACGTCGGCCGTGCTCGAGGCCTGGGCCTTCGGAGACGGCTGGTGGTCGATCCCGCTCGTCGAGGGTGAGTGGCCGGCGCCCCTGAGCCCGCCGAAGCGCTGAACTCTCTATCGTCGCCCGATGAGCCGCCGCGTCCGCCTCCCCCCATCCGCGCCCGAGGGCCTCTCGATCACCCGCGACGACGCCGGAGTCCCTCACATCACCGCCGCCGACCTGGGGGGCGCCCACTGGGGCATGGGGTACGGCCACGCGCTGGATCGGGGCCTGCAGATGCTGCTGATGCGGATCCTGGGGCAAGGTCGCGCGGCGGAGTGCCTGGACGGGAGTGACGAGACGCTGGAGATCGACCGGTTCTTCCGGCGGATGAACTGGGCCGGCGGCGTGCAGCCCCAGATCGAGCGGCTGACGGCGATCACGAAGGCCCTGGTGGAGGAGTACTGCGCCGGCGTCAACGCCCGACTCCGCGAGCGGGGCCCCTGGGAGCTGCGGCTGCTGGGCTACCGGCCCGAGCCCTGGACGCCGGGGGACTGCGTGCTGATCAGCCGCATGGTCGGGTACGTCACCCTCGCCCAATCCCAGGCGGAGGCGGAGCGGTTCTTCGTCGAGCTGGTCCAGGCGGGGATCGCCGACGACAAGCTCGAGGCGCTCTTCCCGGGGAGCACCAGGAGCCTCGACCGGGCCGCCGTCGAGCGCATCCGGCTGACCGAGCGGATCGTGCCCGCCTCGCTGCGGTGGCTGTCGGGGGCGCCCCGGGCGATGGCCTCGAACAACTGGGTGGTGTCGGGGGAGCGGACGGCCTCGGGGGCCGCCATGCTGTCGAACGACCCGCACCTGGAGGTGAACCGGCTGCCCAACGTCTGGTGCGAGCAGGCGGTCCGGCACGGGGACGACTACGCGCTGGCGATGACCATGCCGGGGCTGCCCGCGCCGCTGGTGGGACGCAGCCGGCGGCTGGCCTGGGGGGCGACCTACACGTTCATGGATGGGGTCGACTCCTGGATGGAGGAGTGCCGCGACGGCGAGCGGCGGGTCGGCGACGCCTGGGTGGCCCTGTCGGCGCGGACCGAGGTGGTCCGGCGCAAGGGCGGCGAGCCGGTCGAGTGGACATTCTACGAGTCGGAGCACGGGGTGCTCGACGGGGACCCCGGCGTGCCCGGGCTGTACCTGTCGACCCGCTGGGCGCCGGGCTCCTCGGGCGCGGAGTCGCTGGAGGCCGCCGCCGCGATGTGGAAGGCGGAGTCGGTGGAGGCGGGCCGCGCCGCGCTCGGTCGGATCGAGACGGCCTGGAACTGGGTGCTCGCCGACGCCGACGGACACATCGGCTACCAGATGTCCGGGTTGATGCCGCTGCGGCACGAGCACGACAACGGCTTCGGCCCCCTGCCCGGGTGGGACGCGGCCCACGACTGGCAGGGCTTCGTGCCACCCGAGCAGCTCCCCCGGGCGCTCGACCCGGACGAGGGCCTCCTGGTGACCGCCAACCAGGACCTGAACCACCTGGGCGAGGCGGATCCGATCAACCTGCCGATGGGGGACTACCGGGCGCGGCGGATCGCGGACCTGCTCGCGGAGCGCGACGATCACGACCGGGCGTCGTTCGCGACCATCCAGATGGACCTCTACTCGATCCAGGCGGACGAGCTGCTGGCGGTGTTGCTGCCGCTGGCGCCCGACTCACCGGCCGCGACGGAGCTTCGGGAGTGGGATCGGCGGTACGACGTGGAGTCGACGGCGGCGGCGCGGTTCGAGGCGTTCTACGAGGCGCTGCTGCGGGGCCTGCTCGGTCCGGTGGTGGGGGCCGCGGTGACCGACCACCTGGTCGACGGCACGGGGATGTTCATCGACTTCTATCAGAACGTGGACCGCATCCTGCTCGACCCGGCCTCGCCCTGGTTCGCCGGACGCAGCCGCGACGCGTTGTTCGTCGAGGCGTTCGAGGTGGCCAGCGCCGCCCCCGCGCGGGCCTGGGGAGAGAGCAACCGCGTGACCCTGTCGCACATCCTGCTCGGCGGGAAGCTCCCGAGCTGGGCGGGGTTCGACCGCGGCCCGGTGCCGCTGCCCGGCGGCCGAGCGACGCCCCACCAGGGCCAGGTCTACGTCAGCGGCGGCCGGGCGACGAGCTTCGCCCCCTCGATGCGGCTGGTGGCGGACCTGGGCGAGGAGTCCCTCTGGACGGCGCTGGCCGGCGGCCCCTCGGACCGGCGGTTCTCGCGCTGGTACACCTCCGGGCTCGAGGCGTGGCGCAGGGGTGAGCTGAAGGAGCTGAAGCCGTAGCGCTCGACGCGGGGACCGCCCGGTCCCCCGCGGGTACCTCTTCACCTCCCCCGGCGGCCGGGGGTCGACCGACGCCGCACGCCGAGCGCTCCGCCGAGGAGCAGCAGCGCCGGCCAGCCGCTGGAGCCGCCGCCGATGTCGCCGCTGCAGGACAGCCCCGGAGCGGGGGGCCGATCCGAGCTCCCGCCGCGGTCGATCCGGCCGTCGCAGTCGTTGTCGATGCCGTCCCCGTCGACCTCCTCCGCCTCGACGTTGACCGCGGCGTCGTTGTCGTCGCAGTCGCTCGCGTCGGCGACGTAGCCCAGCGGCGGCTCGCACCGGGGGTTGCTCGGGTGAGGCGCCTCGGGGTTGCCGAAGCCGTCCTCGTCGACGTCCCGGAACCAGTCGAAGAAGGTGACGTCCGGCTCGTCGAGGTCGCCGAGGCCGTCGCAGTCGTTGTCCAGCCCGTCGCACAGCTCCGCGGCGCCGTCGTAGACCGTGGGCGCGTCGTCGTCGCAGTCGCCCGCGCAGGGGGGCTGGCTGTCGCCGTCGCCGTCCGCCTCGTCCGCCGGCAGGTCCCCGTCGCAGTCGTCGTCGACGCCGTTGCAGACCTCGTCGGCCGACGTGTTGACGGCCGGGTCGTCGTCGTCGCAGTCGGGGCCACCGAAGTCCGTCGAGTCCTCGCCGTCCCCGTCCGCGTCCGGGTCGGCGCAGTCGGGGAGCCCGTCGCCGTCGCTGTCCGCGAACGACTCGAGCAGGTCCCCGTCGCAGTCGTCGTCCAGGGCGTTGCAGACCTCCTCCGCTCCGGGGTGCACGGCGGGGGCGAGGTCGTCGCAGTCGAGCTGAGCCCAGGCGTCGCCGCACGCGTCGGCGTGCTCCTCTCCGGGCCAACCGTCGCCGTCGTCGTCGAAGCCGTTGTCGACCGCCCCGTCGCAGTCGTTGTCCGACCCGTCGCAGGCCTCGACGTTGCCGGCGAAGTTGTCCGGATCGGCGTCGTCGCAGTCGTCGTCCGCGGTCGCGTCGACGCCGTCGGGACCGCACGGGGTGACCCCGTCCCCGTCGTCGTCGAGCCCCTGGTCGGGCTCACCGTCGCAGTCGTTGTCCGCCGCGTCGCAGACCTCGGGGTTGCCGGCGTAGTTGTCCGGGTCGGCGTCGTCGCAGTCTCCGTCGCAGTCGTGGTGGCCGTCGTCGTCGTCTTCGATCTCTTCGTGGGAGTGCAGGCCGTCGCAGTCGTTGTCCT
>CAYQEG010000078.1:0-32360 GCA_964416435.1 uncultured Rickettsiales bacterium | reverse complement strand
CGGACGCCCCGGTCTCACGGGGCTCGGGCTCCAATGCGCTCCAGGCTCCTAGCCGCCCGGCTCGATGGCGCGCTCGCTGACCATCCCGGTCGCCGCCGGCAGGGGCGTGGTCCCGAGGATGGCGGCCAGGTCGGCGGCCTCCTGGGCCATCTGCTCGTCGGGCTGGCCGGTGCCCAGGGTGACCCAGGCGACGCCTCCGCAGATCGGCTCCTGCACCACGGGACTGGACTGCACGTCGCCGTCGACGAGGATCGACATCTTGCGGCCTACGAGGGCGGTCGACAGCTCGCAGAACGCGTCCCGGCCGGCGCCGTCGAACTCGAGCTCGACGTGGGGTTCGCCGAACTGGTCGGTGTCGACCCGGGCGCCGGCGACCTTGTCCCCGAGCTTGATGCACCGACCGAACTCCATCGGGGTCTCCTGGACGACCTCACAGAACTCCAGCAACCCCCTCCGGGTGAGCAGGTCGTGCAGGCCGATCTCCTGCTCGATGCCGGGCACGCGGACGATGTAGTCGGGGCCGTCGGGACTGACCGTCGCCCCCCGGGCGCCGACGGCCTCGAGCCGGCCGAGCAGGACCCGGCCGGTGGCGTCGCGGACGGACGGGTCGGTGGTGTCGACGCTCACCCGGATCTCGAGCCCCCCGTCCCGCTCGAAGCTGGGCGCGCGGGCGAGCAGGTAGAGCGCGGTCAGCATCAGCAAGACCACCAGCAGCATGCAGCCGAGGCCGGCGCCGATGAGGAGGCGGGTCTTGTCGCCTGAGGCCATGGCGGGACCCTACCGGCTCGCGGGGACCTCGCATACCGCCGGCCCGGAACCGACCGCCGGGGCGCGACCGACATCGCTGATACCCTCCCCGCCGGAGGCCCCCTGAAGACCCACCCCGACAAGCTCCGACTCTTCCGCGGAGTCGCCCTCGGCTTCGCCTCGCTGATCTTCGTCAGCGCCGGCGTGCTCCACTTCGCGACGCCCGAGCCGTTCGTTCTGATCGTGCCGCCCTACCTGCCGGCGCCCGAGCTGCTCGTGGCGGTCTCGGGCGTGTTCGAGATCCTCGGCGGCGTCGGCCTGCTCATCCCCCGGGTGCGCGTCGCCGCGGGCTGGGGCCTGCTCGCGCTGCTCGTGGCGGTCTACCCCGCCAACATCCACATGCTCCTCAACGAGGTCTACCTGCCGGACATGCCGCAGGAGAAGTGGCTGCTCTGGGCGCGCATGCCGGTCCAGCTCGTGTTCGCCGCCGCAGTCGCGTTCGGCGCCGGGATCTGGCCTCGCCCCAAGCGCGAGCCCTAGGAGCCCGGAGCGCATTGGAGCCCGACAGGCGGCTCTGCGCTCCAGGCTCCCTGGCGGTCAGTCCCGCTCGAACACCGCCACCCACTCGACGTGGGGCGTCTGCGGCAGCATGTCCGCGGGGACCAGGGTCGTCGGCCTCCAGCCGGCCTCCAGGAACGCCGCCGCGTCCTTCGCGAGCGACGCCGTGTGACAGCTGACGTAGGCGATCCGCGCCGGCGCCGATGCGATGAGCGCGTCCCGGTCCCGACCCTTGAGGCCGGCCCGGGGCGGGTCGACGATCGCTCCCGCGATGTCGGCGTCGTCCAGGCCGCCGAGCACCCGTGCCGCCGGGCCCACCTCGAACCGGGCGTCCGCCCGCCCCTGGCGCTCGGCGTCCAGCTCCGCCGCCCGCACCGAGGCGGCCGAGGTGTCGAAGCCGAGCAGCGAGACCGCCGGGTCGGTCGCCGCGAGGCCGAGCACGCCGCCCCCGCAGCAGACGTCGAGCACCCGGCCGGTCCGGGGCATCGCCCAGGAGACCACGTCGACGATGCCCTCGAGCACCCCGGGGTTGACCTGGAAGAACCCCAGCGGCAGCAGCCGGAACACCCGGCTCGCCACCGTCTCCTCGATCCACGACCGCCCGACCAGGCGCTCGACCGCCCCCCGACCCGTCACCGCGTCGCCCGGCTCGTCGTGCAGCTGCAGGTGGACGCCGGCCGCGGGCAGCCGGTGCACCGCGTCGGCCCACCGGCGGTCCCGCTGGTGCACCACCACGGTCGCCAGCGCCTCGCCGGATCGGGACGCCCGGGCGACCACCGACCGCAGCCCCCGCGGAGCCGTCGGCAGCAGCTCCACCAGCGCGTCGTGCAGCGCGCGCAGCGGCGGCGCGAGGATCGAGCACTCGGCCAGGTCCACCACGTCGTGGGTGCCCCGCGCGTAGCCCCCGAGCACCGGGCGGCCGCCCCGCTCCCCCGGCAACCAGACCGCCTTGTGTCGGTAGCCGAACGGCAGCGGGCTGCGGATCCAGCGCTCCGACCCGACCAGCTCCCGCGCCAGCGCGGGAGGCAACCCCGGCAGCGCCGACTCCACCTTCAACCCGAGCTGCGCGTCGTCGCCGACGTGCTGGATGCCGCAGGCGCCGCACAGCCCGTGGATCCCGCAGGGCGGGCGCCGGCGGGCCGGGTGCGGCTTCTTCATCTCGGCGACCTTCGCCCAGCCGACCGGGCCGCCCCGGCTGACGTGCGTCACCTCCGCGGTCAGCGACTCCCCGGGGATCGCGTCGTCGACCCGGAGCTCGAACCCGCCGGGCAGCGGCGTGCGACAGCGGCCCTCGTGATCCCACGGACCGGCGACGACCTCGAACCGATGGCTGACCTTGGGGCGAGGCGCGCTCACCCTGCGTCGCCTTCCGCTTCCTCGCGGAACTTCCAGTTGCGCATCAGCCCCTCCTGGGCCGCCGACGCCACGAGCAGCCCGTCCTGGGAGTAGAAGCGCCCCCAGGAGAAGCCCCGCGCCCCCTCCGCCGACGGGCTCTCCACGTCGTACAGCAGCCACTCGTCCATCCGGAACGGCCGATGGAACCACATCGCGTGGTCCAGGCTGGCGACCTGCATGCCCGGCGTCAGCCAGGAGACGCCGTGGGGCTGCAGCGCGGTCGTCAGGAAGCCGAAGTCGGAGGCGTAGGCGAGCATGTGGGTGTGCACCGCCTGCGCGTCGGGCAGGCGATCGCTGGCCCGGAGCCAGACCTGCTTCGCCGGCGGCCGCGGCCTGGGCTTCAACGGGTTGATGGGCTGCACCGGGCGGATCTCGATCGGCCGCTCCGCCGTCGCGCGGACGCGCAGGAACTCGGGCACGTCGCCGATGACCTTCTTGGCCAGGTCGGTCTCGCTCAGCAGGTCGTCCGGCGGCGGCGCGTCGGGCATCGGCGCCTGGTGCTCGTAGCCGCCCTCGGCGATCTGGAACGACGCCGACATGTTGAAGATCGGCCGCCCGCCCTGGATCGCGACGACCCGGCGGGTTGTGAAGGACCGACCGTCGCGGATGCAGTCGACCATGTAGACGACCGGCCGGCTCGCGTCGCCGACCCGCAGGAAGAAGCTGTGCAGCGAGTGCACCTGGCGCCCTTCGGGCACCGTCTTCTCCGCCGCCGACAGCGCCTGGCCGAGCACCTGGCCGCCGAAGATCTGGCCCCAGCCCAGGTCCTGGCTGCGCCCCCGGAAGATGTTCTCCTCGATCTGTTCGAGCTCGAGGAGGGAGAGCAACTCACGGAGTACGGGCTTCATGGCGCGCGATTGTATCCCCGCGGCGGTCAGCGCGAGGGCACGTTCCAGGCCGCGAGCACGCGCCGCTCGTCCGACACCTCGATCCAGCCCACCCGGCCGGCCTCCAGGGGCGCCAGTTCAGCCGCCGGAAGGCTGGGCGCGGCGGCGGCGGCGGTGACGAGATCGACCGAGTGTCCGCGCAGGCCCGCCTCCCGCTCGACCCCGTCGGGGTCGGCGTGCGTCGCGTCGTTGTAGGCCAGGAGCCGGACCTTGCCGTCCTTGAGCTCGAGTCGACTGATCGCCGTGTTGAGCAGCCGGCCGACCGGCCTGGGGCGGAGCGCGCCGCCGACGAGGGCCGTGACGAGCGTGATGATGACTCCGCCATGGGCCACGACGAGGACCCGGTCGCCCGGATCGTCCACCGCGAGGTCGCGGACTCCGGCGAGCACGCGCCGGCCGACCTGGGTCCAGGTCTCGGCGCCCCCCACCGGGACGTCCTCACCCCGGCGCAGCGCGGCGACCTCCTCGGGGAACTGGTCCGCGACCTCCTGGGCCGTGCGGCCCTCCCAGCGGCCCAGGTCGATCTCACGGAAGGCGGGGTCGAGGACGTAGGGTCGGCCGAGCGCGTCGGCCGTCTGCGCCGCGCGCGACAGGTCGGAGCTGATGACGCGGTCGAACACGTCGTTCTCCAGCCGGGCCGCGAGCAGGCGGGCCTGCTGCTCGCCCTTCGCCGAGAGCCGCGAGTCGCTCTGCCCCTGCCAGGTCCCCGCGGCGTTGGAGGTGGTCTCCCCGTGGCGCACCAACGTCAGCAGCATCGACTTACTCGCCCTTCGCTTCGCGCACCTGCGCGATGAAACCGTCCCGATTCGGGAGCACGCGCAGCTTCAACACGTCGTCCAGCCGCGTTCGGATCTCGGCGCGATCCTCGTCCACGGGCTCGACGGAGACGACGTCGGCCAGCGGGATCATCAGCGACCCGGGCGACGCCTCGCACATCGACACCAGCACGTCGGCGTCGACGTCCCCGGCCGGCTCGCCCACCGTCTGCAGCATCGCCTCGTGCTCGCGCTTGGCCTTCCTGTAGGTGATCGCCGCGAGCACCAGGCAGGCGATCGCCCCGACGGAGGCGACGATCTCGGCGATGAGCGGCGCCCCGCCCCGCCGACCAGCCAGCCACATCTGCGCGTAGCCCTCGATCACCGCGGGGATGCCGAGCAACACGATCCCGGCGCCGGCCAGGGTCTTGCTCGCCATGAAGGCGCCGTGGCGGCCGCCCTCCAGGAAGCAGATCTTGTCGTCGAGCACGTACAGCCCGCCGACGCGGACGACCATGTCGTCCTTGTGCTCCGCGCCACCCTGCCAACGCACCGCCGTCATGGCGCGAACCCTACGTCCCTTCGGCCCCGCCCGCGAGGGGCCGATACCGCGCCATCATGAAGAACACCGGCAGCGACGACGCGACGGCCGCGACGCCCACGATCGCCAACGCGTCGGCCCAGGCCAGCCCCTCGAGCCGGAACAGGAACCCGAACGCCACCGCGCCGACGTTCCCTCCCGCGGCGACCGCGCCGACCACCCCGCCGAGGCTCTTCGGCTCGACGAACGGCACGACCCCGAACGTCGCCCCCTCCGCCATCTGCACGAAGATCGAGAAGACGATGAGCATCGGGATCGCGACGCCCAGCACGCCGATCCGCGTGAACAGGATCAGCGCCACCCCCTCGGCCACCAGCAGCACCCCCAGCAGCCCCAGCCGACGCTTGACCCCGCCGACCGCCGCCACCCGGTCGCTCACGAAGCCGCCGGCGGTGCGCGCGAACAGGTTCATCAGCCCGAAGCACGCCGCCGCCGCCCCCGCCGCCCCCACGCTCAACCCGAAGTTGTCGACGAAGTACAGCGCCGCGACGTTGTTCACGGTCAGCTCGACGCCGAAGCAGCAGCCGTAGACCCCGGCCAGGAAGATCACCCGGTGGTCGGTCAGCGCCCCGGTGACCGACTTGAGGTCGCCCACCGGCGCCACCGCGGCGCCCTCGTCGGGCCGGTCTTCGGTCAGCCGCGCGTACAGGGAGCCCATCACGAGCAGCGCCACGCCGGGGATCGCCAGCGCCACCCGCCAGCCGATCTGCTTCTCCAGCCCGAACGCCGCCAGCACGACGATCAGCGTCGGCATCACCAGCTGCGCCGCGCCCCCGCCGAGGTTGCCCCAGCCCGCCGTCGTCGCGTTGGCGGTGCCGACGACCGACGGGTGGAACCAGATGGTCGTGTGGTACTGCGTCACCACGAACGCGGCCCCGATGACGCCGATCGCCAGCCGCGCGAGCAGGAACGTCGTGTAGTCCGTCGCCAGCGCCAGCCCGAACAGGGGCAGGCTCCCCAGCACCATCAGCGAGGCGTAGGTCCGCCGGGGGCCGTAGCGGTCGCACAGCCAGCCGACGGCGACCCGCGCCACCGCCGTCAGCGCCACCGACGCGATGATCGTGTTGCCCACCTGGGCCTTGCTCAGCCCCAGCTCTTCGCGCACGAACGGCATGAGCGGGGCGACCGCGAACCAGCCCAGGAAGCACAGGAAGAACGACAGCCAGCTGAAATGGAACACCCGCATCGCGGGACTCTGGAAGTCCCTCAGGTCGATCCGTCTGGCCGTGCGCGACACGCCCCGCAGGGTGACGCGGCAGTCCGCGATCGGCAACATACGAGGCTCGGAGTCCGCCCTTGAAAGAACAAAGCCCGACGCATCCAGCGCTCCACGGCGCGAACCGAGCCTGGATCGAGGCGCTGTACGCCCGGTACCTCGAGAGCCCGAGCAGCGTGCCCGAGTCGTGGCGCGAGTTCTTCCGCGAGCAGGACGCCGTCGATGGGCTGGATCCCGCTGACGTCGTGGACCCGCCGCCGGTGCGCCGATCGATCTTCGGCGGCAAGGCGGCGGCCGAGGTCGCCGAGCGGGCCGTCCACACCCACAAGAACGCCGCCGTCCTGGAGCTGATCGCCAACTACCGGCGCAACGGCCACCTGGTCGCCAACCTCGACCCCCTGGGCCTCCGCGAGCGGCGGCAGCTCCCGCAGCTGACCCTCGGCTACCACGGCCTGGACGAGCACGACCTGGACCAGGTCTTCCACACCGGCCGCTTCGGCGGCGAGATGAAGCTCCGCGACATCGTGGCGCGGGCCGAGGCGATCTACTGCAGCTCCATCGGAGCCGAGTTCCAGTACATCCGCGACATCAAGCGTCGCCGCTGGCTGGAGCACCGCATGGAGGAGCCGGGTGGCGACATCCGGCTCGATCGCCACACCGCGCTTCGCGTGCTCGACAAGATGATGGCGGCGGATCGCCTGGAGCACTTCATCCACACGAAGTACCTGGGCGCCAAGCGGTTCAGCGTCGAAGGGGGTGAGGCCGTCATCCCGCTGCTCGACACGCTGATCGGCACCGCGGCCGACCTGGGGGTACGCGAGGCGATGATCGGCATGGCCCACCGCGGCCGCCTCAACGTGCTCGCGAACATCCTCGGCAAGGCCCACGGCGACATCTTCGAAGAGTTCGAGGACGCCTTCGAGCGCCCGCAGCACCTGGGCAGCGGCGACGTGAAGTACCACCTCGGTTACTCGGCCGACATCCAGTCCGCCGCAGGCAGCCGGTGCCACGTCTCCCTCGCCTTCAACCCCAGCCACCTGGAGTTCGTCGCCCCGGTGGTCGAGGGCCAGGTCCGCGGCAAGCAGGACCACTTCGGCGACGACCACCACGCCCGCGCGATGTCGGTCCTGATCCACGGCGACGCCGCCATCGCCGGCCAGGGCATCGCCGCGGAGACCATCAACCTGGGGCGGCTCCCCGGCTACTTCAACGGCGGCACGATCCACCTGGTCATCAACAACCAGATCGGCTTCACCACGCCCCCGGAGAGCAGCCGGAGCTCCGAGCACTGCACCGACATCGTCAAGGTCATCCTGATGCCGGTGCTGCACGTCAACGCCGACGACCTGGGCGCCGTCGCCTACGTCGCCCGCGTCGCCGCCGAGTACCGGCAGGAGTTCGGCCACGACATCGCCATCGACCTGGTCTGCTACCGCAAGTACGGCCACAACGAAGGCGACGAGCCGCAGTTCACCAACCCCGTGATGTACCAGGCGGTCGGCTCCCGCCAGACGCCCCTGGAGGTCTTCGTCGAGCGCGAGGTGGCCGCCGGCACCCTCACCGAGGCGGACATCGAGGACGCACGGCGACGGATCCGGGAGCACCTGGAGGCCGAGCTCAACCGCGCCCGCACCCGCGGGCGGGAGACCCCCAGCGTGCTCGGCGGGCTGTGGAAGGGGCTGCACGCCGGCTTCGACCCGGAGGCGGTCGACTGGAAGACCGCCGTGCCCGAGGCGGAGATCGACGCGCTGATGAGGGCGCTGACCACCTCGCCCGACGGTTTCGCGGTGCACCGCAAGCTCGGCCGCGTCTACCGACGCCGCCTGCAGATGGCCGCCCGGGAGGCGCCGGTCGACTGGGCGATGGGCGAGGCGCTGGCGTTCGCCACCCTGCTGGCCGAGAACCGGCCGATCCGGCTGACCGGCCAGGACGCGGGCCGCGGCACGTTCAGCCACCGCCACGCCGTGCTCCACCACCAGGAGACGGGCGACACGTTCGTCCCGCTGAACAACCTCGGGGTCAAGCAGGCCGTGTTCGAGGTCTACGACAGCCCACTGTCCGAGGCGGCGGCGCTGGGGTTCGAGTACGGCTACACGCTGGTGCGACCCAACGTGCTCGTCATCTGGGAGGCCCAGTTCGGCGACTTCGCCAACGGCGCACAGGTGCTGATCGACCAGTTCGTGTGCAGCTCCGAAGCGAAGTGGAACCGCGGCTCGGGCCTCGTGATGCTGCTCCCCCACGGCTACGAGGGCCAGGGCCCGGAGCACAGCTCGGCCCGCATCGAGCGGTTCCTGCAGCTGTCCGGGGAGGACAACTGGCGGCTCGTCAACCCGACGAAGCCGGCCCAGCTGTTCCACGTGCTGCGCTCCCAGCTGCACCGTAACTACCGCAAGCCGCTCGTGGTGTTCACGCCCAAGAGCCTGCTGCGCCACCAGCGGTGCACGTCCGACCTGAGCGAGTTCACCGAGGGCCGGTGGGAGCCGGTCCTGGACGACCCGATCGCCGATCCCGCGCAGGTGAAGCGGGTGGTGATGTGCAGCGGCAAGGTCTACTACGACCTGCTGCACCACCGGGACGAGTCCGGCGACGGGCGCGTCGCGCTGCTGCGGCTGGAGCAGCTCTACCCGTTCCCCGACGGCGCGGTGCGCCAGGCTCTGGCGACCTTCCCCGGCGCCGAGCTGGTGTGGTGCCAGGAAGAGCCGAAGAACATGGGCGCGTGGTCCTTCGTCGAGCCGATGCTCCGCGAAGGCCTGGACCGGCCGCCCCGCTACGCCGGTCGGGGGCGCGCAGCGTCGCCGGCCACCGGCAGCAAGCACCTGCACGACGACGAGCAAGCGGCGCTGGTCGCGGCCGCGATGGAGTTTGGTGAACCATGAACGTCGACGTCACGATCCCCGAGCTCGGGGAGTCGATCACCGAGGGCACGATCGTCGCCTGGCTCGTCCAGGTCGGCGACGTGGTCCAGATCGACCAGCCGCTGCTCGAGCTGGAGACCGACAAGGTCACCGCCGAGCTGCCCGCGCCCGCCGCGGGGGTGATCACCGAGCAGCTGTTCGAGGAGGGGGCGGACGTCGAGGTCGGCGAGCTCGTCGCCCGGATCGACCCCGACTCGGCCGCCGCGGCCCGCCCCGGCAAGCCACCCGCCGCCGCGCCCGCCCCCGAGCCGACGCCCGCTCCCGCGCCGTCGCCGGCCCCGGCCGCCAGTCCCGCTCCCCTCTCCCCGGCGGTCCGACGCCTCGTCGAGGAGCACGGGCTCGACCCGGCCTCCATCCCTGCGACCGGCAAGGACGGCCGGCTGCTCAAGGGGGACGTGCTGGCGATGGTGCAGGCGCCCGCTCCCAAGCTCGACGAGGGCGAGTTCTCGTCGACGATCGCCGCCATGCCGGTGATCGACGAGCGCCCGCCCGCGGTCGAGCTGCGATCGACGAAGACGTCGGTCAAGCCGATCGCGCCGACCTCGTCGCGCCCCTCCGCGACGGCCACCCGGGCGACGGAGGGACGGGCCGTCCGCCGGGTGCGCATGACCCGCATGCGCCGGGCGATCGCGCGGCGACTCAAGGAGGTCCAGAACGACGCGGCGATCCTGACGACGTTCAACGAGATCGACATGAAGCCGGTCATGGACCTGCGGTCCCGCTACAAGGACGCGTTCCTGGCGAAGCACGGCGTCAAGCTCGGCTTCATGAGCTTCTTCGTGAAGGCCGCCATCGAGGCGCTCAAGGCGTACCCCGCCGTAAACGGCTTCATCGACGGAACCGAGCTCGTCTATCACGACTACTTCGACGTCGGCGTCGCCGTGAGCAGCGAGACGGGCCTCGTCGTGCCGGTCATCCGGGACGCCGACCGGCTCAGCTTCGCGGAGGTCGAGCAGACGATCGGGGACCTCGCCCGGGCGGCCCGGGACGGCTCCCTGACCCTCGATCAGCTCCAGGGCGGCACCTTCTCGATCACCAACGGCGGGATCTTCGGCTCGATGCTGTCGACGCCGATCCTCAACCCGCCCCAGAGCGGGATCCTCGGCATGCACAACATCGTCAAACGGCCCTGGGTCGTCGGCGACTCCATCGAGATCCGGCCGATCATGTACGTCGCGCTCTCCTACGACCACCGGATCGTCGACGGCTCCACCGCCGTGCGGTTCCTCGTCAAGATCAAGCAGCTGCTCGAGGACCCCGCCCGCCTGCTGCTGGAGGTGTGAGGACATGGCCGACACCTTCGACGTCGTCGTGATCGGCTCCGGCCCCGGCGGGTACGTGTGCGCGATCCGGGCGGCGCAGCTCGGGCTGTCCGTGGCGTGCGTGGAGAAGGAGCCGACCTTCGGCGGCACCTGCCTCAACGTCGGCTGCATCCCCAGCAAGGCGCTCCTGGAGAGCAGCCACCTGTTCCACCTGGCGAAGAAGGGGTTCGGCCGCCACGGGATCAAGGTCAAGCCGGAGCTCGACCTGGCCGCGATGATGAAGCGCAAGGACAAGATCGTCACCCAGCTCACCCGCGGGGTGGCCGGGCTGTTCACCAAGAACGGCGTCGCCTCCTACCGGGGGCTGGGGCGGTTCGCGTCGTCCAACGTGGTCGAGGTGGTCGGCCCGGACGACGGGGTGACGGCGACGCTCCAGGCCGGCGCGGTGGTCGTCGCGACGGGCAGCAGCGTGGCCACGCTGCCAGGGGTGGAGCTGGACGGGGAGCGGATCATCAGCTCCACCGAGGCGCTCTCCCTGGCCGCGGTGCCGGAGCGGCTGATCGTGATCGGGGCCGGCGTCATCGGCCTGGAGATGGGCTCGGTGTGGGCGCGGTTGGGCAGCAAGGTGACGGTGCTCGAGTACCTGCCGACGGTGCTCCCGGGGGCGGACAGCGACGTCAGCAAGCAGCTGGCCACGAGCTTCCGCAGGACGGGCCTGAAGTTCCAGCTGGGCGTGCGGGTGCAGTCGGCGGAGCGGACCGACGACGGCGTGCGGGTCACCTACGCCGACGGCGACGAGACGATGACGATCGACGGGGACGCGTGCCTGGTCGCGGTCGGGCGCAAGCCCAACACCGCGGGGCTGGGCGCCGACGCGGCGGGGATCAAGCTCGACGAACGCGGCCGGATCGAGGTCGACGCGAAGTGGCGGACCGCCGCCCCCGGGGTGTGGGCGATCGGCGACGTCATCAAGGGGCCGATGCTCGCCCACAAGGCCGAAGAGGAGGGCGTCGCGGTGGCCGAGCTGCTCGCCGGCAAGCCGGGCCACGTCAACTACGACGTGATGCCGGCGGTCGTCTACACCGACCCCGAGGTGGCCTGGGTCGGCAAGACCGAGGACCAGCTGAAGGAAGCCGGCGTGGCGTACAAGGTCGGCCGCTTCCCGTTCATGGCCAACGGCCGCGCCAAGGCGATGGAGGGGACCGCCGGCTTCGTGAAGATGCTGGCCGACCTGCAGACCGACCGCCTGCTCGGCGTCCACATCGTCGGGCCGGTCGCCGGGGAGCTGATCGCCGAGATGGCGCTGGCGATGGAGTTCGGCGCGTCCGCGGAGGACGTCGCGCGGACCTGCCACGCGCACCCGACCCTGACCGAGGTGGTCCGCGAGGCCGCCCTCGACGTCGGCGGCCGCGTCATCCACATCTGACGCTCATCGCGCCGATCAGAGCTGCAGGATCTCCTGGCGGTACTCGAACCGCACGGTGTCGCTCCAGACCTCGACCACCCGAACCGTGATCTCGTCGTCCCAGGTGGCGTCGGTGACGATCACCTCGTAGCTGCCGTCGGGGGCGTACTCGAACGCGTCGAAGTGGTAGTGGCCGGCGAAGTTGGCGAACACGCGATCGGTCAGCGGACCGGTCACCGCCATGATCCGGTCCAGCTCATCCGAGCTGAAGGCGCCCGGGCTGAAGTGCATGGGGTGGTGGGACGCGAGCACGACGTCCTCGGCCGGCCCGTCGTCCGGCAGGTCGTCCAGCCAGGCGACGAAGTGGCGCCAGGTGCCGCCTTCGAAGTCGTACAGCTCGGCGCTCTCGCCGACGAGGGAGCCGGTGGTGCGGTGCGCCCAGTCCAGGCCGACGAAGGTGACGCCCTTGTGCTCGAAGGTGAGGTTCTGGAACCAGCTGTCCTGCTCGTGCTGCGGGTTCCAGACCGGGGTCGCGGCCCGCTCGAACCCGCCGAACGAAGGCTCCAGCCCGTCGAACCGGGGCCCGAACACCGCGTCGTACTCCTCCTCCTGGCCGACCTGGATCTCGTTGTCTCCGATCAGCGGGACGTAGGGCACCGGGAGCTCGTCCAGGGCGCTCCGGGCGACCTCCATGCCGTCGCCCCAGGCGACGTCGCCGACGACCAGGACCAGCTCGATCTGCCGCTCCGCCGCCTCCTCGCCGAGCCAATCGACCGCGGTGAGGAGGCGATCCAGGTGCTCCCCGTCGTTGGTGACGTGGGGGTCGGCGAGCACCGCGAAGGAGAAGACATGGACCGGCTCGCCGGGGGTCGGCTCGGTTGGCGGCTCGTCGCCCGGCGGGGTCGGGCAGGCGAGGAGCGCGGACGCGGCGAGGGGCAGGGGCCAGGGGCGCATGAGCACGAACGTACCCGGACCCGGCCTACTGCCGAACCTCGATCGCCACCTTGCCCCGGGCGCGCCCGGTCTCGCAGTAGCGGTGGGCGTTGGCGATCCCGTCCAGGCCGAACACCTGGTCGACCACCGGCTTGATGGCGCCCGCGTCCACCAGGTCGGCGATCTGCTGCAGCGCGTCGCCGTCGCTCTTGCGGACGACCATCGAGACCTTCACCCCGCGGGCGATCCGGGCCCCGATGATGAAGCCGGCGTTGGCGAAGATCGTCTGCACCATCGCCCGGTAGGGGTTCATCCGGGAGGCCCGCTCGTCCAACCCCGCGTTGATCGACGCGAAGCGCCCGCCCCGACGCAGGTGCCGGTACGACCGCCGGGCGATCTCCCCGCCCATGCACTCCAGTACCACGTCCGGCGACGGCAGCACCTCGTCGAACCGCTCCTTCGTGTAGTCGACCACCCGGTCCGCCCCCAGCGACGTCACCAGCTCGACGTTGCGCCCGCTGCAGGTGGCCGCCACCTCCGCCCCGAGGTGGTGGGCGAGCTGCACGGCGAACGAGCCGACCCCGCCGCTCCCGGCCTGGATCAGCACGCGCTCACCCTCCTTCAGCTTCGCCCCCCCGACGAGGCAGCCCCAGGCGGTCAGCCCCACCAGCGGAAGCGTCGCCGCTTCGGTGTGGCCGATGGACTCGGGCTTGCGGGCGCAGCTCCGCTCGTCGATCGCCACCAGCTCGGCGTAGGTGCCGGGCCGGGTGTGGGTCGGGCTGGCGATCACGGCGTCGCCGACGGCGAACCGGTTCACCTTGGGGCCGACCGCGACCACGGTGCCGCTGACGTCCATCCCGAGGATCATCTGCGGCGGCCGACGCCACACCGCGCCCTTCTGGTAGCCCTTGCGCACCTTGAAGTCGATCGGGTTGACCGACGTGGCGTGCACCTGCACGAGCAGGTCCCGCGGGCCGGGGGTGGGGTCGGGGACCTCGACGACCTTCAGCTCGTCCGGTCCGCCGAATCGGTCGATGACAGCAGCCTTCACGGGGCGCCTCCCTGCTCCAGCCGCACGGTCCGCGCCGCGCCGTCGATCGACCGGATGGCCTCGCGGATCGAGTCCTCGGCCTGCTCGTCCATCACGATCGCCATCCAGCGGTGCATCGGCCGCTCGATGACCATCACGTCCGACCAGACGATGGTCGTGGTCGAGCCCACGTCCTTCAACGTCAGGGTGCGTCGGATCTGCTGCCCACCGTAGTTGACGTCGTAGACGATCTGAACCGGCGGGTTGGCCTCCGCGACGACCATCGAGCCCCAGGCCTCACCGCCCCGATCCCAGCCCCAACCGGCCCCGACGCCGGCGTCGGGGCCGGGCAGCGCGCCCCCGGACAGGTCGGAGCCTTCACTCGCGGCCCACAGCGCCCAGCGCTCCATGCCGGCGTGCCCTTCGAGCAGCTCGAACACGAGCTCCCGCGGCGCCTCCACGTCCCCCTCCGCCACGATCTCGACCCCGGCCGGGAGCATCGACCCGAAGAGCCAGAAGAGCGCGAAGGGCAGCACGAGGGCCAGCGCATAGAGCCCCAGCCGGGCCTTGCGGCTCTCCTGGGTGGCCGCCTGCTCGGGGGCGCGGCTCACTTCTCCATCCGCCCTTCGGCGACCAGGCGTCGGCTCCCCTCCCGGAAGCTCAAGCCGGACAGTCCCCCCCGGTGCCGCTCCAGGAACGCGACGACGGCGTCGGGGTTGCAGTACCCGTAGGACCGCAGCGCCCAGCCGATCGCCTTGCGGATGAAGAACTCCTTCTCGTGCATGCGGGCGCGACAGTACCGGAACAGGCGATCGGCGTCCGTCTGCTCCTGGTGCCGCAGCTGGCCGATGATCGCGGTCCGGCGGATCCACAGGTGGTCGTCGTCGATCCAGCGGTCCATCAGCCGCCCCGTCCAGGCCCGGTCGGTCAGCCACACCTGGCCGACCAGGTGAGCCGCGTTCTCGTCCACGAGGTCCCACCAGGCGCCTTCGCGGATCAACCGCTCGTACAGGGGCATCGAGGCGCGGTCGATGTAGCGCCCGAAGGCCCGGGCGTACCGCTGCGCGAGGTAGCGCCACTCCCGCTCCGGCTGCCCCCACAGGGCGAGCACGCACGCGGTGTACTCGTCGCGGTCAGCGGGCGCGAAGTCCGCCCTCAACGCCCGCTCCACCGGCTTGCGCTGGGGCCGCTTGACGCCGTAGCAGGGCTGGTCGGTCTTCATGTAGGCCGCCATCTGGGGGGCGATGACGGGGTCCGCGACGGCCTTGAGCTGCTCGCGCGCGAAGGCGACGGCGCGAGTCGGCAGGTCGGCGCTCATGCGATCACTTCTTGACGGGGATGGCCTTCAGCTTCGGCTTGCCGTCCTCGGCCACGACCTTGAACCGGACCTCCCGGGCGCCCGTGCGCTCCTTGATGATCTCGGCGTGCTTGCGCAGCCGCGCCTCCAGGGCGCTGGCGTTGACCCGCCCCTCCATGCCGAGCTTCTTGCGCACGGCGGAGTACTCGGCGACCAGGTCGTTGGAGCCGACGGCGTGCCCGCCGCCACCCGCCGGCGCGCGGGGGGGCCGGCGACCTGCGGGGCGTCCCCGGGGCGCGGCGTCGGCGGGGGCCTCGGCCGGCGGTCCACTCTCCGGGACCTCTTCGCCCCGCACGAGCGCGCGGATCTCCGCCTTGACGTCCCGACCCGCCGCGATGGCGTTGTGCATCGCTTCGCCCCCGGCCCGCTTGTCCGCCATGAACCGGTGCTTCTTGTAGGTGCCGTCCTCGATCTGCTTGACGGTCTTCTGCCAGTGCACGTTGAGCGTGTTGAAGCGTGATCGGAGGACGCGGAGCTTGAACCGCTGCGCGGTGTTCTGGATGCCGAGCTCCATGAGCTCGCGGATCATCCGCTTGAGGTCGCGCTGCTTCTCGGTGGGGGGACGCTTCTGGATCCCCATGAAGTACATCTCGTACTCGTTCTTCACCTGCTGGATGTAGCCCTGGAGCAGGTCCAGGGCCTGGTCGACCTTCCTCGCGTCTCGGTCCCGTCTCGCCACGCCGTCCCTCGATCCAGCCTCCGATGATGGTAGCAGCCAACCGGGGGGTTCACGGCTCGGGCGGCTCCATCCATGCCTGGAGGGCCGCCCGGCTCGCCTCGGGCAGCGACGCCGCGACCTGGGCCGCCTCCTCCGAACGGCCCAGCAGCTGCAGCGCCACGGCCCGGTCGATCAGCACCGCGGGTTCGCGGCTCGCCTCCGCGGGCACCAGGTCCAGGTGCCGCAGCGCCTCGTTCCACGCGAACGTGCGATCCGCCTCGTCTTCGGCCCGCAGCCCCGCTCGGATGGCGACCACCGCGAGCCCGACCCGAGCGTCGGCGAGCCCCCCGCCGCGGGCCCGGGCGAGCTCGCTCTCCCACGAGCGGCGCGCCTTGAGCTCGCGGCCCTGGAGGAAGTGCACGACGGCGAGCTGCCCCGGCACCGCGGCGACGGTGGGAGCGGCCCGCAGAGACGGACCGAGCTCCCGCTCGACCGCCTGGAGCACCGCCCGGTCCCGGGGGGAGAGCTCGGGGAGCGGGTCTTCGGGGGGCGCCGGAGCGGGGTCGGGGGACCCGCGCAGCGCGACCATCGGGAGCGGCGTGCGGTCCAGGATCGGGGCGATCCGGGCCGCCGCGGCGGCCGCGCGCCCCCGCGCCGCCCGACGCGGGGCCACGAACGCGGTCCGCCACGCGAACAGGAGCACGATCGGCACGGTGAGCAAGAGCACCGGCAGGACGAAGCGCTTCAGGGTCCTCCGGCGGTTCTGATCGGGGTCGCGGCGCCCTTCCTCGCTGCGGAACGTGCGGCGCTCGTCGCCCCGGCGTTCGCCCTCGCGACGGTCGCGCTTGCCTTCGCTGTCCCCGCTCATCCGGCGGACGTTAACAGCGGTTATGCTTCCGCCTCATGTCGGACCCGGGCAGTCTCCTCGCCGACCTCCGCGCCGCTGCCGGAGACCGCGCCGTCTCCACGGAGCGCGCGGACCTCTTCGCCGTCAGCCGCGACCTGTGGCCGAAGCTCACCGTGCAGGTCCGCGACGGCGACCCCGGGGAGCCCCCCGCCGCGGTCGTGCGACCGGAGGATGAGGACGCCGTCCTGCGGGTGGTCGCCGCCCTCGCCCGCCACGACACGCCGATCGTCGCCTACGGGGCCGGCAGCGGCGTCTGCGGCGGCGCCGCCCCGCTCTTCGGCGGGGTCGTGGTCGACCTGAAGCGGCTGGACCGGGTGGGGCCGCTGGACGAGCGGACCCTGCAGATCACCTGCGGACCGGGCGTGATCCTCCAGACCCTGGAGGAGCGGCTCAACGACCTCGGCTACACGCTCGGCCACTTCCCGTCGTCGATCTTCTGTGCCTCCGTCGGCGGCTGCGTCGCGGCGCGGGGGGCGGGCCAGCTCTCCAGCCGCTACGGCAAGATCGAGGACATGGTGACCGGTCTGCGGATCGTCACCCCGGAGCTCGGCGTCGTCACGACCGGCTCCCTCGACCCGAGCGCCCCGAGCGTCGACTGGGGGCCTGTGTTCATCGGCAGCGAGGGCACCCTCGGCCTCATCACCGAGGTCCGGCTCCGGGTGCATCCCAAGGCCGACGCCCTCGCGCTTCGCGGCGTGCGCTTCCCCTCCATCGACGCCGGCCTCGAGGCGTTCCGGGAGATCCTGCAGGCCGGCCTGCGCCCCTCCGTCATGCGGATGTACGACCCGCTCGACACCTGGATGGCGATGCAGAAGGGGAACCAGAAGGCCCCTCCGCCGCCACCGGAGCAGAGCGAGTCCGGCGGGCTGTTCGGGCGACTGCGGCGCGGGCGGCGGCGGCACCGCTCGGTCCGCGGTGAAGGCATGCTCGCGGGGGTCAGGGAGAAGCTGATCGGGGACAAGCTCAGCGCGTTCCTCAAGCCGGAGAACCTGCCGGTCGACAAGCTGCTCACCAACCCCGGCCTCCTGAACAAGACCATCGACCTGCTCCCCGGACGCTGCCTCGCGGTGCTCGGCTGCGAGGGCGAGGGCGACGTCGCGCGGCAGGAGCTGGAGGCCGCGGTGGCGGCGTGCCGTCGGCTCGGCGCCGTCGACCTGGGGGCCGAGCCCGGGGAGCGGTGGCTGGCGACCCGCTACCACGTGTCGTTCAAGCTCCCGAAGCTGCTCGCGAGCGGCGGGTTCGCCGACACGATGGAGACCGCCGCCCCGTGGACCCGGGTGGGCGATCTGTACGAAGCCGTGCGCACGGCGGTCGCCCCTCATTGCCTGGTGATGGCCCACATGAGCCACGCCTACCACGAGGGGTGCTCGATCTACTTCACCCTGGTCGGCTATCACGCCGACCCGGCTCGCGCCGCCGAGCTCTACAGCCAGGCCTGGGACGCGGCGATGGCCGCGGCCCTGTCGGTCGGCGCGACGCTGACCCATCACCACGGCGTCGGCGTGCTCAAGCGCGACTTCATGGACCGCGAGCACGGCGAGGGGCGGGCGCTGTTCGAGGCGGCCCGCGCAGCCGTGGACCCGGGCCGCGTGCTCAACCCCGGCAAGCTCTTCCCGGACGACGTGCCGGAGCCCGGGCCGGCGGCGCCCGATCCCGAGCCGCTGGCGCTGACGATCCACGACCACGCCGACGGCGTGATCGAAGCCGGCGTCGACTGGCGCGGCATCGAGCTGGCGGCGGAGCTCAACCTCCGCGGACACCTGCTGCCGCCGCTCGGCCGGGACTTCCTCGAAGGCACCGTCGGAGAGTGGCTGGCCGGGGGCGCGTTCGCCGCTCACGTCGCCGTGCACGGGGCCTGGGAGCACCCGCTGATCGCGGTGAAGGGTCGCCTCGCCGACGGTCGACCGTGGCGCAGCGGAGCCCTGCCGCGGTCCGCCGCCGGGCCGTCCTGGCTCCCCTTCGGCCTGGGCGGGGACGAGGGGGGGCCGCGGCCCTCCACGGTCACCCTGAGGACCCTCACGCCGCCGCCGCTGCGGCCGGTCGGCTTCGTCTTCGAGTCGGTGGACGCCGCCGTGCCGGCCCTCGCCGACGCGCTGCGCGGGGCCGCTCGCCCCCTCGCCGGGATGGTCTACGCCGGCGACGACGAGGTCGCGTTCCGGACGATGCTGCAGGACGCCCGGTCCGATCGGGACGGCGCCGTCGTCTACCTCGCCTACCGCGACCCGGACGGCTTCCCGGCGGGCAGCCAATGCGTCGTCGACCGCCTGACCGACGCCGGGGGGCGCCCCATCGGCGACGACGAGGCGCTGGAGTGGTGGGAGGACCACTGGGCGCAGCCGGCCCGCGAGGGCGTCGAGGTGCTCGATCGCACCGGACCGCAGGCCGACGAGGCCGAGTTCGGTCGGGTCTCCGCGGTCGTCGCGTGGCCCCGGGCGCTCCTCCTCAAGCGGGCGGTGGAGACCTTGACCGGTGGCTCGGCCCGGGCCGTCGGCTGGATCGACGCCCCGCTGGAGACGGGCTGCACCGTGCGCTGGCGCTTCGCCACCACCCGCAAGGGCGACCGGGAGGAGAGCAGCCTCGTCCCCCACCAGGTGCTCGAGACCATCCGGTCGTTCGGCGGACGGGTCGCGTCGTTCCGGTGGGAGCGGGTGGCGGAGCTGCCGGACTACGTCGACCTCGGCTCCCGTCCGGGTGGTGACGGCCGACGCCTCGCGGACGCGTTCGCGGCGGCCCTGGGAGACGCGTCGTGAGCGAACACACCGCCCGCACCTGCGCCCTGTGCCCGCGGCTCTGTCGGTTCGCCTGCCCCGTGGCGGCCGGCGACGGAGACGAGACGGCGACGCCGACCACGATGATGCAGACCTGGGAGCTCGCCCGCGACGGCAAGCTGGGGTGGGACGTGGCGGCGGACGCGCTGTCCCGGTGCACCGGCTGCGAGGCGTGCGCCACCCCGTGCGAGTTCGACCCCGACATCCCGTCGCTGCTGTACGCCGCGCGGGCCGAGGCCTGGGAGCAGGGGGCGGTGCCCGACGGCGCGAAGGCGCTGCACGAGGTCTACCTGCGCTCGGGCAACCCGTTCGGGATCGACACCGCGGCGGAGCTGCTCGCGTCGGCGTCGGACGAGGACTTCGATCGCAAGGGGCGCGTCCTGTACTGGCCCGGCTGCCGGGAGCTCGCCGAGCGCCCGGAGCGGCAGGGCGACGTGATGCGCCTGTTCCGATCCCTGGGCGCCGACCACGTCAGCCTGCCCGCCCGGCAGGACCTGCCCGGCTGCTGCGGCGGACCGCTCCGCGCCATCGGCGACGAGGCGGGGCTGTCCATGGCGGCGGCGGGCCTGCACCAGTACTTCGAGCGGCAGCGCACCTGGGTGACGCCCGCGACGGACTGCCTGCAGACCGTGCTGAAGGGGTGGCCGGAGTCCGACCACGCCCTGGCCGTCGAGGTGCTGCACGTCGCCGAGTACCTGACCTTCTTCAAGGATCAACTCGCGGACCTCGGCCGGGCGGCGATGGAGCAGGCGCAGCCGTCCCTGCCGACGCTGATCGTGCACGACGCCTGCGGGCTGGCCCGACGCCTCGACCGGGGCGCGGCCGTCTACGACGTGCTCGAGGCGGCGACCGGGGTGAGGCCGTCCTCCTTCGGTCCGACCCCGGAGCGCACCATCTGCTGCGGCGCGGGCGACTTCCACGACCTGCGCCGCCCCGACGCCGCCGCCGCGGTGGCGCGGTACGCGGTCCGGGACCGCGAGCTGCCGAGGGGCTCGATCGTCGTCACCGGTGACGCCAGCTGCGTCGCATCCCTGGGCAGCGCGACCCCCGACGGCGTCGAGGTCCACGACCTTGTCGGGTTCCTGCTCTCCTGGCTGGACCCGGTCCTGGAGTGACCGACACCTCCGGCCGGGGCGTCGCGGCGATGGCTGCGGTTCTGGGGGCTGGCGCGTTGCTCGTGCTCGGGGTCTGGACCTTGTCCGCCGAAGGCCGGCTCGAAGGCTCCCTCGAAGGCCGCTGTGACCGCATCGGCGCGGGCGACGGTGTGCGCACCGTGTTCGAGCGGATGGGGACCGACGGCTATCGCCCCGGCTGCGGCCACCGCACCCCGTGCGAGACGCTCGACCTCGGCGAGGTCGGCGTCTTCGACTGGCTGTGTGATCCCGACGACTGCTCGCTGCTCTGGCGCGCCGGCGACGTCGCCTGCCTGATCGATCTGGACCCCACCTCCCACGTCGTCACGACGGTCGACCTGGACGAGTGGGGCGGATAGCCACTGGATAGCCGGTGATAGCCGCGGCTATCAGGCTCAGCGACCGGCGAGCTCGGAGGTCTGCTGGAGCGCCTTGCGGGCGGCGTCGAACTGGCTGTCGAAGCTCAGGGCGCTCTCGAACGCGCTGATCGCCTCGGTGTAGCGCCGCTGGTCGCGGTGGATGATCCCGCTGAAGTACCAGGCGATGGAGAGGTGGTCGTCGAGGGAGAGCGATCGATCGATGAGGTCCCGAGCGCTCGACACGGCGCCCCCGGCCCCCTCCCGTCGGTAGGTCGCCCAGCCCTGGTAGGCGATGTACTCGGCCGTCTGGGGGGACCGCTCGACCGCCTTGGCGAAGGACAGCTCGGCTTCGCGGTAGTCCCGGGTCTGGATGAACGCCTTGCCCATCTCGAAGAACATCGCCGCTTCGGTCTCGCGGGCCTTGCTGACCTTGCGGTAGACGCCGGTCAGCCCCTCCCTGAAGCGACGCCCGTAGGCGAGCCGACGCTCCGGGTCGGCCAGCGTCTGGCGCCCCTCGTCGATCCAGCTCTGGAGCGAGCGGGCTTTGCTCTTGACCTCCGCCGGCAGGTCGGCCGGCAGGTCCGACGGGTCGAACGACAGCTGGTCCTTCGCCAGCGCGGCTGCCACCTCTTCGTCGGTCGACTCGCTGTTGACGCCGAAGATGCGGAAGAAGTCGGCCTGCCACAGCCTCAAGTAGTCGCGGATCACGGCCTCGCCGGCCGCCGTCAACGACTGGCTCAGCTCGGGCAGCTCCAGCGTCTGCGGGCCGGTGATGTCGCCGGGGTCGATCTCCTCCTCGGCCGTCGGGTGCCGGCCGAAGCCGATCATCCCGGCCTTGAACATCAGCCACAGCCCCCGGTCGAGGTCGTCCTCCTCGAGGATCTCCATCTCCGCCAGGTCGTCGACGGTCCGCCGGCCGTTCAGGAAGGTGCCCAGGAACCCGATCTCGTCGTTCTTCTTGAGCTCGGCGAAGTCCACATCGAACCGGCGGGTGGGGATGACGTAGCGGTCCCGGTGGGCCTTCATCTCCTCCCGGATCGGCTGCATGAGGGCGTGGCACCGCAGCCCCCGCCAGATGGTGGGCAGGGGGCGCACCTCGAAGCTGCTGGTCTGACGCGGGAAGTCGGGCTCCAGGACCCAGGCGCCGACGGTCCACGCGAAGGCGGCGACGACCCGACGCTCGACGAGCCGGCGGAGCTGCGCATACAGCTCGGTGGGGCCCAGGATCTTGCGGTCGGTCAACGCGGAGCCGAAGTCGACGCCCGCGTGCCGCATGTAGTCGACCGCCTCGGCGAACTGGTCCTGCTTGATGACGCCGTCTTCGAGCAGCATCGTGCCCAGTCGGTCGTGGCCGTCCCCTCCGTCCGCCCAGATCGGGCGGCCGTTGAGCAGCACGATGTGCTTCCAGCGGGCGGCGTCGGTCAGCTTGAGCACGCCCGTGTAGCTGGCCGCCCTCAGCTGGAGGAGCAGCGGTCCCAGGAAGTCGGGCTGGACCCGGCCTTCGGTCGGGATCTCGCTGCCGGGGCGGTAACGCACGATCGAGAGTTCGTCGTCGAGGGTCGGGGCGGCGGCGTCCACGACCGTGTCGACCACCTCGATCAGCGGGCAGAGGCGAGCCAGGTGGGCCCGCAGGTCGGGCATCGAGAACGGCTTGACCACGTAGTCGTCGGCCCCGCACTGGCGGAGGTTGCGATCGATCGTCTCCTGGTCGGTGTAGACGGCCGACATCAGCACCACCGGCACGTCCGGGCGGCTGGACTTGATGCGGGCGGCCAGCTCCAAGCCGTTGAGGTGCGGGACGAGGACGTCGCTGAGCACCAGGTCGGGCACAGCCGCCTGGAACGAGGACCAACCGGCTTCGCCGTCCGACGCTTCGGTGACCTCCAGGCCGACATAGCTCAGGTAGTCGCGGAGGATTCCGAGGAGGTAGCGGTCGTCCTCGACGACCAGGATTCTCGGCGCGGTCATCCCATCCCCGTGAAGTTCGAGGCACGAGGGTAGCACCCGAGGCGCGGCCCGGCCCTGGCTCGGAGCCCGCGTCGTCCCTATGGATCCAAGGAACACGTGGTCTCGGCGCGTGTCGTAGTCCAAGATGGGTTTCGGAGACGTACCCTCGATGGAGGGAAAGGGATGAACCGACTGCTCGCACGAACGACCCTGGCCGCGATCTGCGTCGTCGCCGTCGCCGGATCGGCGATCGCCACGGAGCCCGCCAGCCTCGACACGGTGCGGGCCTTCGAGTCTGCGTTCATCGCCGTCTCGGAGAAGGTCCAGCCCAGCGTGGTCCTCCTCGAGGTGCACTCCTCGACCACCGGCGGCGTCCGCTCGCTCCCCGGCGCCGACTTCTTCCCGGTCGAAGGCCTGGGCAGCGGCTTCATCATCGACGACCGCGGCACGATCCTGACCAACCACCACGTCATCGAGGGCGCCGACCGCATCGACGTCACCCTCCACGACGGGCGCCAGCTGCGCGCCGTGCCGGTCGCCTCCAGCCCGGAGAGCGACGTCGGCGTCGTGCGGCTCGTGGACCCGCCCTCGGACCTCCCGGTGGCGGAGCTGGGCGACTCCGGTGACCTGCGGATCGGTCAGTTCGCCATCGCCGTGGGCGCCCCCCTGGGCTACGCCCGGTCGGTCACCTACGGCCACATCTCGGGCCTGCACCGGACCGACGTCGGCCAGCACCAGATGGGTCCGTTCGCGGCGCCCGGCTTCGAGTCGCTGATCATCCAGGACTTCATCCAGGTCGACACCCCGATCAACCCCGGCAACTCCGGCGGGCCCGTCGTCGACCTCGACGGCCGCGTCATCGGCATCAACACGGCCATCGCGAGCGCCCCCGGCGGCGGCCTGGGCTTCGCCATCCCGATCGACCTGGCGATGCGGATCGCCCGCCAGCTCGAGGCGGGCGAGGTGACGGTCGGCTGGCTCGGCGTGCGGATGAGCGACAACAACCCCTCGCTGGACGAGGTGTGGGGTCGCAGCATCGGCCAGGGCGCGCTGATCCAGGAGGTGTTCGACGGCAGCCCGGCGAGCCGGGCGGACCTGAAGCCGGACGACGTGGTCGTCGGCTTCGCGGGGCGCAAGATCCGCTCGGAGTTCGACCTCCAGAGCGCGGTCCGCATCTCGCCGACGGACGAGCCGCTGGAGATCGCGGTGTGGCGCACCGAGCGCGGCGACGACGTGCTCAAGACCTACACGGTGGTCCTGGACGGGCGTCCGCTGGGCCTCCGCGAGGCGCCGCCGTCGATGAAGGGCGAGTCCGGCTCCAACGCCGACGTCGCCTACCTCGCGCGCGAGATCGGGCTGCACGTGGACACCGAGCGGAACAAGCTGGTGGTCAAGCGCGTCGACCCGGGCAGCCTCGCGGCGGACGCCGAGATCAAGGAAGGCGACGTGCTGGTCGAGATCGACAGCGTGTCGATCGACGACGTGCGCAGCTTCCGGCAGTCGCTCCAGGGCGGCTCCAAGCGGTTCCTGTCCCTCGTCGTCGAGCGCGACGGCGAGCGCGTCTTCCTGGGGATCGAGCGACCCTGACGTCTACGGCGCCGTGTATCCGAAGTAGAGCGTCGCCGACTCGCTGTCCCGGGCCACCTTCCGGGCCGTCCGCTCCGACGTCGTGAACCGCAGCTCCCCCCCGACGCGGTAGACGAGCACCCCCCGGTCCGGGGAGCGGGGCCCCCCTACGGCGACCGCCCCGGCGACCGGGAACAGCGGCCGCAGCTCCAGGTCGAGATCCAGATCGGTGCGCAGCGCGACGGTGTCCGAGCAGGTCAGCAGGGCGCCCGCGCGGTCGCCGCGGCAGGGCCAGTCGCCCAGCTCCAGCGGCGCCTGGACGCGGTCCTCGGCGACCCGGGCGATCGCGGCGATCTCGATGGACTGGGGGGCGACGATCGCCGCGTCGAGGGTGGTGGTCCACCAGCCGAGCAACGCGACGACGACCAGGACGGCGGCCCCGAGGGCGGCGTCCCGGCGGGACGGACCGGCCGGCTCGGCGGGGATCAGAGGTCCTTGGTGTGCCGCTCGATCAGCGAACCGACGCGGGGCATCGAGGCGATGACGTGCTGCTTCCCCTTTGGGCGGAGCTTGTTGTAGGCGCCGACCAGGGTGCGGTGCTTGCTGTGCTGGGCCCGCTCGTCGGTGATCGAGAGCAGCGCGTCGGCGACCTGCGCCCCGTTGGCGACGAAGTACTGCTGACAAGACTTGCCCTGGGGGTCGTCCTTCCAGGCGGCCCAGAAGGGCTCGACCTTGCCGACGAAGTCGTCGAGCAGATCATCGATGGCGGTCGGCACGAAGTTGGGTCGGAAGCCGCGGACCACCTTGAAGGCGCCCTTGACGGCGAGCCCGGTGACCCCGCGCTTGTCCCGGACCTCGTCGTCGAGGACCTTGGAGGCGTCACGGATGACCTCCTGGCGTTTGGGGGGCTGCAGCAGCGTGTCGGCGACGGACGACATGGGGACCTCCTGGGGGCCGGGAGTGTAGCCGCGAGGACCAGCAGCGTCGAATCGGGTCGGGCATCGCGGCGCAGCGCCCTTGACGGAGCGGATTCGGGGGGCCAGTGTCCTGGGCATGTCCCTCCTCCGAGTGCTGCTGGTCGCCGTCGCGCTCATCGCGACCGCCACGCCGACCTTCGCCGCCGACGGCGCGCTGGCGGAGGAGGACGACGACATCACGCTCGCGGACACCCACTTCGGGCTGCATCTCGGCGGCAACCTCGCCACCGCGGGGTTCGGCACCGGCGCCCTGGTCGCGGGGATCCACAACTTCGCGCTGCTCGGCTCGGGCTCCCCGGCGCCGACCCAGGTGTTCTTCCTGGGCCTGACGCTCACCTCCCTGGGGGCGGCCTCGATCATCTCGGCGGCGACCGGCGCCGAGTCGAACGTGCGTTACTGGAGGACCCTGCGGGGGAACCTGGAGGGGGCGTCCGGGCCGGAGCGGCGGATCATCCGCGAGATGGAGGCGGTCCGCCTCAAGCGGCTGGTCGTCAACCGGGCCATCGGCCTCGCCGCCGACGGCACGTTCCTGGGCATCGGCATCGCCCTGACGGCGGCGAACGCCAACGGGCTGGGAGTGCCGCTGGTGCTCAACGGCGCGTTCATCCTGGGGCTCGACATCTTCAAGCTGATCGTCGACGACCAGGTCACGAAGGCCTGGGAAGAGCGGGCCGAGGACGCCGACGCGGGCTACTTCACACGGGCCCCGCGCCGCTCCCCGGTGCGCGTGACGAGCTGGGGCGCCACCCCGTTCGTGACGCCCGACGGCTCCACCGGCGGCTTCTTCGCCCTCAGCGGCACCTTCTAACCGACTACTTCTTCTTCTTCGGCGGCAGGCTCCGCGCGTGTGCGATGCCCAGGTCGAGCCAGTCCTGGAGCCCGTCGTCGGTGCGGAAGCCCTCGACGCCGACGTAGACCATCCCCTTGAGCGAGCGCCCGGTGAAGTCCATCTCCCGGGCGTGGGGGCGAGCCAGGGAGCTCTCCCAGGCGTCCTTGCCGACGCGGACCATCAGCTCCTCGCCGACGATCCCGGCGACCATGTGGCCGCGCACCATCACGCACAGGCCGCCGAACATCTTCTTGTACTCGACCGGGTCGGGGAGCTCCTCGAGCGCGTCCGTGATCCGGGTCGCCAGTCCTTCGTCGTAGGGCATGCGTCCTCCGACCGTCGGTATACCCTCCCTGTGTGGCCCTGACCCTCCTGCGCGCCCACGCGCCCGCGATCGCTCGCTGCCTCGAGCGGCACCCGGACGTGGCCGAGGCGGTCGCCACGGGTGAGCTCCCCGACCGCGAAGCGATGATCGCGGCGGCCCGCGCGGCGGCGACCTCGGAGGACGTCGGCCGAGAGCTGCGGCGCCTCAAGTACCGCGTCGTCGGCGGGCTGGTCCTCCGGGACCTGGCCGGCGGCCCCGCCGTCGTCGACGAGGTGACCGCCGCCATCACCGACCTCGCGGACGCGCTCGTGGAGGGCGCGCTGCTCGCCGCCGACGAGCGCCTCTCGGCGCGGCACGGTCGACCGACCACCTGGCCCGACGGCGGCGGCTTCGTCGCCTTCGCGATGGGGAAGCACGGCGGGGGGGAGCTGAACTACAGCTCGGACATCGACCTCATCTGGGTCGTCGCGGACCAGAACGGATCCACCGACGGCGCAAAGCCCATCGCTTCGGCGACCTACGCCGCCCGGATGGGCGCCGAGGCCGTCAAGCTGCTCGCCGACCGCACCGCCGACGGCTTCTGCTTTCGCGTCGACCTGATGCTGCGACCCGACGGCCGGGCCGGGCCCGCCACCGCCTCCCTCGCCAGCGCCGAGCACTACTACCTGACGTGGGGGCGCACCTGGGAGCGGGCGGCCTGGCTCAAGGCGAGACCGTGCGCCGGGGACCTGGCGCTGGGGGAGGAGCTGCTCCGGCGGATCGAGCCGTTCCGGTTCCGGCGCTCCATGGACTTCGGCACGCTCCAGGACCTGGGCGCCATGCGCGACCGGATCGCCGACGCCGCCCGGGACCTGCGGAACGACCTCAAGAAGGGGCCCGGAGGCATCCGCGAGATCGAGTTCCTGATCCAGGCGACGCAGCTGATCTGGGCCGGCCGCGACCCCTCGCTGCGGGTCCGCGGCACGCTGGACGCCCTCCGGCGCCTGGTCGACCGGGGGGCCCTCCCCGCCGACCTGGACGCCGACGCCCTCGCCGACGCCTACCGCTTCCTGCGCTGCATCGAGCACCGGCTCCAGTGGCCCGACGAGGCGCAGACCCAGCGGCTGCCCCCCGAGGACGACGAGGCCGCGTGGCAGCGCCTCGCGGCGGCGAGCGGCCTGGACGTCGGCGCGCTGCACCGCGAGCTGAGCCGCCACCGCGGGGTCGTCGAGGCGGCCTGGGGCGGACTGCTCCAGGGCGCCGACCGGCTGTCGACCAGCTTCCCCGCCCTGGTCGACCCCTTCGCCGACGCGGACGACCGGCGACGAGACCTGCGGCGGCTCGGCTTCGATGACCTGGACGAAGCCGAGCGGCGCCTCGCCGCCCTCGCTCGGGCGAGCGCCCGCGACCGGATGCGCCCCGAGGCGTGGCGCCGCTTCGAGCGGGTCGCACCCCGCCTGCTCCAGCTCGCCGCCGGCTCCTCCGATCCCGACCGGGCGCTGCAGCGGCTCGAGTCCTTCGTCGCCCGGGTGGGCGCCCGCGGCACGACCTACATGCTCCTGCACGAGAACCCGTCGGTGATGGAGACGCTGGTCCGCCTCTTCGCGTCGTCCGCGTTCCTCTCCGAGCTGCTCGTCGCCCACCCCGAGCTGCTCGACGCGCTGGTGCTGCGGGGACGGGGCGGCGAACGGGACCTGCGGACCGCCGACCTGCTGTGGGAGGAGCTCCGGCCGCAGCTGGAGGCCCGCCCCGAGGGCGACGACGCGATGCTGGCGTTGCGCACGTTCCACACGACCGAGCTGCTCCGCGTCGGCCTCGCCGATCTCGGGGACGCCCTGCCCGGAGGCGTCGCGGGGCCGCCGCTGACCGCGATCGCCGTCGCGTGCGTGCGCGGGGCTCACCGCCTCGCCCACCGCGAGATGCTCCCCCGCCACGGCGACCTGCCGGGCGCCGAGGGGGGGACCCGCCCCACCGCGGTCCTCGCGTTCGGCTCCCTGGGCTCGGGGTGGATGAGCTACGGCTCCGACCTGGACCTCAGCTTCCTGTACGCCGACGGCCCGGACACGCCGTCGACGGGGAGCCGCCCGCTGGATCCCAGGAGGTGGGCGGCCCGGTGGTCCCAACGGGTGGTGACCGCGCTGACGGCTCAGACCCGAGAGGGACGCTGCTACGAGGTCGACCTCCGCCTCCGGCCCGACGGCAACCGCGGCGCGTTGGTCGTCCCGCGGTCGGGGTTCGAGGCCTACTACCGGGATCGCGCCCACCCCTGGGAGCGGATCGCCCTCTGCCGAGCCCGGGTCGTGTCGTGCAGCGATCCCGGGTTCGCCGACGACCTGGACGACGCCCTGGCCGATGCGCGAACCCTCGGCCCCGCCAGCGGGGCGGCGATCGTGGCCGAAGCGAGGCGCATGCGCGAGCGTCAACGGACCGAGTTGGCGAGAGAGATCGAGGGGCGCATGCACCTCAAGACGGGGCGCGGAGGTCTCACGGAGGTCGAGTTCGCGGTAGCCTGTACACAGGTGACCCGACCGCCCGGACATCCGGCGACGCGGATCGCGAACCCACTGGAGGCTCTGCAGGTGCTGACCGAGACAGGCGACATCGCCGCCGCGCGAGCGGAGGAACTGGCGGCCGCCTACCGATTCATGCGCCAGGTCGAGTCGCGGCTGCGGCTGCGATCCGGCCGCGGTGACGACGTGCTCGACGGCCGTACCCCGGACGCGGGACAGGTCGCTGCGTCCCTGGGACTGGAGTCCGCCGACGCGCTCCTCCAGCGGCTCCGCGAGCTTCGCGCCGCGGTCGAAGGCCACAGCGCCACGATGCACTCCGACCTGGAGCGCGCCGCGCCATGATGATCCCGACGATCGTCGCGTCCGGCACCCTCGCGGACACCTCGTTCCTCGAGGCGATCGCGCGGGCGTCACGCGTCGAAGGGGCCGTCATCCTCGAGGTCGCCCGGGACACCGGCCGCCGCAGCTTCTGGTTCCGCGAGGGCCGCCTGGTGGGGTTGATCACCTCGTCGCGGTCCGAGTCGCTGCCCTCGATCCTCGTCCGGCGAAACAAGATCCAGCAGACCGTCGCGGACTCGATCCAGGGGCTGGCCGACACCGAGGGCATCACGCCGGCCCAGGTCATCATGCGCGACCGCGTCGTGCCGCTGCCCGAGCTCGTCACCGAGATGAACCTGTGGGCGACCCTGCTGGTGCTGGAGACGTTCGGCTGGGAGGACGCCGACTGGCGCATCATCCGCGAGACGGCGGACATGATGCCCCCGGCGACGCTGCTCGAGCTCAAGCTCCCGGCGATCATGCACAAGGGCGTGGTCAAGCGCGTCAGCGGGGACGACGCGCGCGCCCTGCTGCGCCCGTGGGCGGAGCGTCGGCCCCGCCACGCCGCCCCGTTGCCCTACCCCGTGGTCGAGTTCGACTTCGACGCCAACGAGCAGACCTTCTGGGACTCGCTCGACGGGGATCGCACGGTCTCCGAGGTGCTCGAATTCCCGTCCATCGACCCGGACTCCGCCGCCCGGCTGATGTTGCTGATGACGCACGTGCAGATGCTGACCTACGCCGAGCGGTCGATCACCGTGGCGGAAGCGCCGACGATGGCCTGGGACGACGAACCGGAGCCGCCAGCGCCCGCCCCCTCGGGCTTCGCGAGCGCCGGCAGCAGCGGCGTCGACTTCTCCGAGATCCGGTTCCAGCGCCGCGACTCCGACGAGCCCGCGGTCACCTCCGGCACGTTCCACGCGGTCACGCCGGGGACGCGCGAGGAGGTCGTCAGCACCCTGGCCGTCAAGGAGGTCAGCGTCGGCATCGGCCACGTCGACGGCTCCGTGGCGGACGACATCGGCCCGGCGGCGACGAGCCTCGACGGGCTGTTCGACGGGCTCGACCTGGGCGCCTCCCAGGAGCCCGCGCGGCCCCGGACACGGGCCGCGAAGACGACCGTCCCGGCCGACGCCCCCTGGAGCGCGCCGCCCTCCAGCTCGGACCTCGGGCCCCAGCCGGCGCTCGCCGCCGAGCCCGCCGACCCGCCCCCCGGCGGCGCCGGCCCGATCATCGAACAGGAAGACTGGAGCCGCCTGACCAGCAAGGACAAGGACCGCATCCGCGGCCTGCGCCGAGAGCTGGTCAAGATGGAGAGCAGCAACTTCTTCGAGTGGTTCGGTCTCTCCCACGAGTCGCCGGTGGGCGCGGTCAAGAAGGCCTACTTCCAGATGGCCAAGCTCTATCACCCGGACTCGCTGCTCGACGAGAGCGACGTCTACCGGACCATGGCCGAGGCGTTGTTCGCCAAGTACTCCACCGCCTACGAGACGCTGTCGGACGACGACGCCCGCGACGCCTACATTCGCAAGCACATCCACGGCGAGAAGGACGAGAACGACCTCGCGATGGAGAAGGTGCAGCGGATCCTCGCGGCCGAGAACTCGTTCAAGAAGGGGCTGCGGTCCCTCGGCAACGGCCGGCTGGTCGAGGCCCTCCCCCACTTCAAGGCGGCGGTCGAGGGCTACGACGAAGAGGCGGAGTACGTCGCCTACTACGGCTACACGCTGTTCCGCGCCAAGCTCAAGAGCGACCCCACCCGGGCCGAGGACGGCCTCGAGCTGCTCAAGAAGGCGACCAAGCTCAAGGAGGTCGCGCCCACGCCCTGGCACCTGCTCGGCAAGGCCTACCTGGAGCGGGGCGAGGGCAACATGGCGAAGCGCTACCTGCGCCGCTCCCTCAAGCTGAACGCCGACAACCCCGAGGCGGTGCGCGACTACCGACGCGCCGACGAGCTCACGCGGGGCACGACGGGGACCCCCGACGGCGGCGCCAAGAAGGGCCTGTTCGGCGGCCTGTTCGGCAAGAAGAAGACCGAAGAGGCGCCCCCCGAAGACCCCCTCGAAGGCCTCGATCTGGAGTTTTGATGTCGTCCGACCTGCTGCGACGACTGCTGCTGCTGCTGACCCTCGGTGCGCTGCTGTCGCCCGGGGTCGCGTCGGCGCAGATGATCCCCCGCTCCGTCGAGATCGACGCGTTTGGCGGCTACTACGCGTTCATGTCGCGGGGGGGCTACGACAACGACCAGACCGTCAAGCTGGAGAACATCCGTGACGGCCTCACCCTGGGCGGCCGCTTCGGGATCAACTTCACCGAGGTGATCGGCTTCGAGGCATCGGTCGGCGTGATGCGGGGCAAGAGCTTCGATACGCTCCGCCGGACCTGGTACGTCAACGCGCACTTCGACGCGATCTTCCACCTGCCGTTCCCGTACGTGGTCCCCTACTTCGCCATCGGCGCCGGCTTCCAGCACTACAACATCCGCCCCGTCTACGCCTCCGGGCAGGGGCCGGCCGACTTCGACGCATTCTATCGGGACCCTTATCCGGACAGCGCCAGCTCCCTCCCCGAGGACCACTACTTCACCTACCGCAGCGCCGACGGCGACTTCATGGTCGAGGGCGGCGGCGGGGCCAAGTTCCTGCTCTTCCAGAAGGAGGACATCCGGGCCGGCGTCGCGATGGGGCTGCGCCTGGACATCCGCTACAAGCTGTCGATCGGCCCGGCCGACGCCGAGGACGGCATCCCCACCCTCGAGATCCAGTACGACGAAGAGGGCACCCCCGGCCCCGGCGGCTACCGCGGGACGTTCAACCACGTCGAGATCGCCGGCGGCCTGTTCATCAACTTCGGCGGCGGCATCGGCCCCGACCGGGACATGGACGGCATCCGCAACCGGGACGACGACTGCCCCGACGACCCCGAGGACAAGGACGGCTTCGAGGACAAGGACGGCTGCCCCGACCTGGACAACGACAACGACGGCATCCTCGACCTGCAGGACAAGTGCCCGCACACGCCCC
>CAYQEG010000077.1:0-32911 GCA_964416435.1 uncultured Rickettsiales bacterium | reverse complement strand
CGGACGCCCCGGTCTCACGGGGCTCGGGCTCCAATGCGCTCCAGGCTCCTAGACCGTCACCCGCACCTGGCCGGCGCCCTTGCCGGCGTGGTCCCGCAGCTGCTCGAGGATCCGGTCGGACATCTGGGTCGCTTCGGTGGACCGCAGCCAGTACTCGCTGCGCGGGCGGGCCTCGGTGATCAAGAAGTCGTCGGCGACCCGGGCCGGTGGGCTGCTCATCACCAGGACCCGGTCGCCCAGCAGCAGCGCCTCGGTGATGTCGTGGGTCACGAACACCGCCTGGCAGGGGAACCGCTCGATGAGCCCGATGAGCAGGTCCTGCATCTCCGCCCGGATCTGGGCGTCGAGCGCGCCGAACGGCTCGTCCGCGAGCAGCAGCCGCGGCCGGAGCACCAGCGCCCGGGCCAGCGCCACCCGCTGGTTCTGACCGCCGGACAGCTGCGACGGCCGGTGGTGGGCCTTGTCCGCGAGGCCCACCGCCTCGAGCATCTCGTCGACCCGCTCGGCCTGCTCCGACGGCTTCACCTTGTCCTTCCAGAGCTTGAACCGGAACGGGAACGCGACGTTCTGGCGGACCGTCAGGTCCGGCCGGTTGAGGTACTGCTGGAACACCATCACGACGTCGTCGTGGGCGCCCGTCACCAGCCCCCCGTCAAGCTTGATCGTGCCTGAGGTCGGCGACGTCACGCCCAGCGGGCGCACCCCCCCGAGCAGCCGCAGCAGCGTCGACTTGCCGCAGCCGGACGGCCCCAGCAGCATCGTGATGCCGGCCCCCTCGATGCTCAGGTCGATGCCGTCGAGCACCCGCACCACGCCGGTGCCGTCGGGCTTGTCGTACTCCTGCACGATCTGCTCGACCTCGATCTTCATCGTCTGCGGCGCGGCCGCTTCGCTGAGCGCCTCGACCGGGTCCCTCGGCTCCTTCGGCTCCTCGGGAGGAGCGGGCGTCGTCTCGTCCGACATCACTCCGTCTCCCACGGGTAGAGCTTGCGCTTCGCCAGCTTGAGGAGCTGGTCGGTCACCAGCGCGAGCAGCAGGATCACCAGGATGCCGCCGAACACCTTGTAGTTCGCCCCCAGCCGCTTGTGCGTCTGGATGAGGTAGCCCAGCCCCTCGCGGGCGTTCACGAACTCGGCGACCGTGATGTACGTCCACTCGATGCCCACGGCGACGATCACCGCGTCCACGATCCGGGGCATCGCCAGCGGGATGACCGAGTGGCGGATCGCCTCGAAGGGCGTCGCCCCCAGGTCCCGCGCCAGCGTCAGGTGGTGCTGCGGCACCGCCGCGATCGCGTCCCGCACCATCGGGATGAAGAACACCGACGCCCCGAGCCACAGGAAGACGACCTTGCTCTTCTCGTCGATCCCGAACCACAGGACGATGATCGGCAGCACCGCGACGACCGGGGCCGACCGCAGCGGGTCGACCAGCGGACCGAGGAACGCGTTGACCTTGCTGCTGCTGCCCATGAGGATGCCGACCGGCAGCCCGATGACCACCACCGCGACCAGCGCCATCGCCACCCGCTTGACCGACGCGAGCGCCGCCCAGCCCAGGTTCAGCTCCCGCTTCTCCGCCTGGAGCATCTCCCCCAGCCCGCCGAGCACCTCCCACGGGGCCGGCAGGAAGTAGCTGTTCTCGGTGACCAGCGCGCCTTCGGGGCGAACCACGCCCGAGACCGCGAGCACCGACCAGACCACCAGCGCGGTGAGCAGACCGGCGGCGCCGAGGCCGTAGCGTTGCCCGGAGCTGACCGGCTCGTGGGGGTTCCACATGGGCGGGCGCGCGCTCCGCTACCGGCTGTAGATCGCGACGTCGGTCCGCCGGTTCATGCCCCGGCAGCCCTCCAGGTCGACCTCGTCGGCGGCCGGGTTGCCCTCGTCGCACCGCGGCTTGTCCGGGCCGTTGCCCTTGACCACGAACCGGGTGCGGTCGAACTCCCACTGGGCGACGAGGTAGTCGACCACCGCCTCCGCGCGTGCCTTGCTCAGCGTCACGTTGGCCGAGCGGCCACCGGTGCTGTCGGAGTTGCCCTCGACCGAGAAGTAGGCGGAGCCCATGGAGTCCATCACCGGGACCATCTCGGTGTCGATGATCTGCTTGGCGCGCTTGCTGAGCTCCGAGCTGCCCGTCTGGAAGTTGACCGACACCGGCTTGGTGAGCGCCGCCACCTTGGCGGTGGCCTCCTTGCGCTCCGGCTCGGAGAAGGTGAACTCCGGCTGCGCGGCGGCTGCCTTCGCGGCGGCGTCCTCCTCCATCAGCGTGCGGATGAAGCGGTAGTCGATCGCGTCCTGGGGGTTGATGACCGGCGCGTTGGGATCGGCCAGCGCGCCCTGGCCGCGCCACAGCTGATCCGCCTGCTTGTAGACCCGCTCGAAGTGGTTGGGGCCGTCGGCCATGCCGAGCACGCGGATGTTCTCCTCCAGGCCGGTCCACAGGATCCCGGCGTAGAGGCTCTCGATGAAGTCGGCGCCTTCGCTGCCCTCGAGCTCGGCGAACATCGGCTCCGTCGCCACGAGCGCCTCGGTCGCCGACCCCTTGTCCTTGGTGGCCGCCTCGACGCCCTTCATCCAGCCGTTGACGAAGCCCTGGATGACGTCGGGGCTACGGTCGATGACGCGGGTGTCGCAGACCATCGAGTCGTAGATCAGGTTGGTCGCCGTCGCGGTCGAGTAGACGACGTGCGAGTTCGGCGCGGAGCGCAGCGCGAGGCTCAGGTCCGGCTCCCACAGCACGGCCGCCTCGACCTGTCCGCCGACGAACGCGGCGCGCACGCCGGGGGTCCCCTCGTCCGGGTTGACGTAGATGATGTCGACGCTCTGCCGCTTGCGGGCGGACAGCAGCGAGTTGTCCAGCGCGTTGACGAGCAGCCAGTCGCTGGGCGTGTACTGCAGCAGCGCGACCTTGCGGTCGGCCAGGTCCTCGACCTTGCGGACGTCCTTGCGGGCGATGATCGCGTCGCCGCCGCGGGTGTTGTCGACGATCATCACGGCCTTGCCGTCGAGCCCCGCGCCGCGCAGCCCGGGGTGCTCCTGGGCGAAGAAGTCGACGGTGCGCCAGCTGCAATGGGCGGTGCCCGAGCCGAAGTTGGTCGCCATCGTCGGGATGTCGTCCTGCAGCAGGAACTCGATGTGCACCCCCTGCTGGGCGAAGATCGAACCCGGCTTCGTCTTCAGGCTGCCGCCGTTGGCGAGCAGCGCCGGCGCGTAGCCGTGGAACGAGACGATCGACACCTTGAGCGGGTTGTCCTTGCTGCCGAGCGGGCCGTCCTTGTCCGACGTGCGGGTCGACGTGCCGGTGTCCGATCCGCTGCCGTCCGAGGTGGTCGCTTCACCCCCGTCGCCTCCACCCCCGACCATGTCCTTGAGGCCGAGGGTCCAGACGAGCGCGGCGACGACCGCGAGGATGGTGATGGCGATGACGGCCTTGCCGGCGGGCTTGAGCTTGACGGCCATGATGGGCTCCGGGGCTGGGGCTAAGCGGTGGGTTCTGCTTCGCCGAGGAAGTCCTCGACCTGGGAGAGGCGGCTGATCTCGGCGGCGACGCGTTCGGCTTCGAGGGTGCAGGCCTGGCGCGTCGCCTCGAGCTCCGAGAGGGCGCCCGCGCGCTCGGTGGCGGCGGTCTGCAGCGCTTCGGCGCGCAGCGACTCGAGCTCGGCGATCTGCTTGGCGATCTCCGCCTCGGTCGCGGCGAGGTGCTCGTCGATGGTGGACGTGGTGCGCTCGCACAGCATCTCGGCGCCCCGGACGTGATCCTGCATCGTCAGCCGTACGCCGGCGAGGGCCTCGATCTTTCGATCCGCGTCCAGCAGGACGTCGCCGACCTTCCAGCGGTCGTCCGCGGCGTCCATCGCCTCGACCGCGGCGAGGGCCTGGGCGGGCGGCAACGCCTTGAGCCCGTCGACCACCCGCAGGAGCATCTCGGCGGTGTAGGGCGACTGCGTGACGCCAGCCCGCGCGTAGATCGCCTCGAACGGCAGCCCCGTCTCGAACCCGGTCTCCGGGGGGGGCGGGGGCGGCGGCGGCGCCTCCGCGTCATCGGACCGGCTCCCGGCCTCGATCTGCGCGAGCAGGTCGGCGGCCTCCGCGTTGAGGTCGTCGACCGAAACCGGCTCCAGTTCGGGGTTCGTCTCGTCCACCTCGACGAACGCCCCCGCTACCTTCTTGAAGAAGCCCATCGAGTCCTCCTCCGGACGAGCGGGCAGAGGATACAGGAAAGGCCGCTTGTCCTCCGTCGCCCGATGGTCCAAAAGGCAGACATGAGCTTGACGATCGTGCACGCCGTGGCCGAAGCGGCGCCGCTGATCCGGACCGGGGGGCTCGGCGACGTGGCCGGCTCCCTCCCCGCCGCGCAGGCGGCGACCGGCGAGGCTCGCGTCGTGACCTTCCTCCCCCTGCACCGCGCCGCTCGCCTGCGCGCCGAGGCGGACGGCATCGGTCTGGTCGATGTCGGCATCCCGTTGGAGGTGCCGCTGGGCGGGAGCCAGCACGAGGGGCGGGTGCTGCGCGTCGACCTGCCCGGCCCGGCGGAGCTGTACGCCATCGACGCCCCGGCGCTGTTCGACCGGGACGGGCGGCTGTACGACCACGGCGACAACGCCTGGCGCTTCGGCTTCTTCAGTCGCGCGGTGCTGCTCGCCGCCGAGCAGGTCCTCGGCGGGCCGCCCGACATCTTCCACGCCCACGACTGGATGACCGCGCTGGTCCCGATCTACCTCGCGGTCCACGAGCGTGAGCGGTACCCCGTCGCGCGCTCCGTGTTCACGATCCACAACCTCGCGTTCCAGGGCGACTTCGCCAAGGAGCTGATGCCCCAGCTGGACCTCGATTGGTCGCTGTTCAAGGTGGAGCTCCTCGAATTCTGGGACCGGCTGAACCTCGTCAAGGGGGCCATCGCGATGGCGGACGCGGTGACCACCGTCAGCCCGTCGTTCGCGGAGGAGATGCTCACCCCGGCGTTCGGCCAGCGGCTGGAGACGCACCTGCTCGCCCACAGCCACAAGCTGTCCGGGATCCTCAACGGCATCGACGTCGACGACTGGGACCCGGCGACCGACGCCGCGCTGCCGGCCCCCTACTCGGCGGAGGAGCTGGGGGGCAAGGCGGACTGCCGCGCGGCCCTGCTGCGCCGCTTCGGGCTGCACGCCGGGCCGGACGACCCGGTGCTCGGGGTGGTCTCGCGCCTGACCTGGCAGAAGGGCCTGGACATGGTCTGCGAGGCGGCGCCCCACCTGGTGACGCTGGGGGCCCGGCTGGTGGTGCTGGGCACCGGGGATCACGCGATGGAGCACGACTTCCGGGCCCTCGCGGACCGGTTCCCGGGGCTCGTCGGGGTGGAGATCGCGTTCGACGACGCGCTCGCCCGCCAGGTCATCGCCGGCTCGGACATCCTGCTGATGCCCAGCCGCTTCGAGCCCTGCGGGCTGACCCAGATCCAGGCGATGCGCTACGGCACGATCCCGGTCGCGGCGGCGACCGGGGGGCTGCGGGACACCGTCATCGACACCGGGGACGACGCCCTGCTCGCCGGCGACGGCACCGGCTTCCGGACCGAGTACGCGACCGCGGACGGCGTGAGGTGGGCGACGGCTCGGGCGATCGCCTGCCGTCAGCGCGACCCCGACGGCTGGCAGCGGCTGCAGAGGGCGGTGATGACCCGCGACTGGTCGTGGGGCGTCTCGGCCCGGCAGTACCTCGACCTGTACGCCTCGCTGTTGGCCTGATCCGGGCGCCCGTCAGTCGATCTGCTGGACCACCCAGCTGAGCTTCTCCCAGGGGCAGTCGACCTCGGGGCAGGGGGCGAAGGGGTGGTCGCGGTAGTTGCTCTGGGCTGCGATCACGGACAGCTTCCAGCGCCCTTCCTCGACGGACTCGGTCTGGAACAGCCGCTGCGTGATGCCGTCCTCGTCGTGGCGGAACACCACCGGCTTGTTCCGATAGGCCCCGGCTTCGCCCGACCAGGGGTTGCAGGTCTCGACGTCCCGGGGCGACTCCACGGTCCAGCCCCCGAGGGGATCGAGCAGCTCGATGTTCCCCGCCATGAGGTGGACCCGGAGGTCCTTGGTGACGCCGCCGACCCGCAGCACCGGCTCGGTCGGCTCGCTCGTGGGCGGGTCCATGCCGCGCGTCACCAGGTGCACGTCCTCGTCCGGGAGCTCGGGGAGGGGCGCGTCGGCGTCCAGCACCAGCCCGAACCCCCACCGGCTGCCGTCCTGCTCCTCGAACGTCGCCTGGGGCGCCCCCCACTCGAGGAACCGCCCGTCGAGCACGCGGTCGCTCGGCGGCGGGTCCTCGCTCGCCGCGAGGGGGTCGATCCGCAGGTGGGCCTCCGTCCGCAGATCGCAGCCCGGCTCCTCCGCCGGGGGAGCGCAGGCGGCGACCAGGAGCAGCCCGGCGAGCGCGGCTCGGTTCATGGAGGAATCGTAGCGGGGTCCCGGATCTCGGTGGAATGAAAGCCGCGCCAGGGCGTACGGTCCCGGTATGAACTCCCTGCGCCTGCTCCTCGCCCTGCCCCTGTCCATCGCCCTCCTGGGCTGCCCCCAGGGGTCGGGCACGCTCGACGACGACGACGCGACGGGGGACGACGACGACGCGGGGCCCGAGTGGGAGCCGCTGCCGCCGCCGATCGCGGCCGCGTTCGAGGACGAGGCGGAGGACCTGGGGGCGCCCGCCGCCGCCGTCGCGATCCTCCACGACGGCGTGCTGTACGCCGGGGCCTACGGCACGAAGGTGCCGGACGGGGACGTGCCGACCGAGCCGACCACGCTGTTCCGGATCGGCTCCGTGACCAAGCAGCTGACCTCGACCGCGATGCTGCAGCAGGTCGACGCGGGCCTGCTGACGATGGACGACCGGCTCGCCACCCACGTGCCGGAGCTGGACCTCGGCGGCGCCGGCGACCTCGACGAGGTGATGCTCCACCACCTGCTCAGCCACACCAGCGGGGTGCTCGACCACACGCCCTTGTTCGGCGGGGAGGCGGACGACCGACTGCTCGACTACACGCTGTCGACGTTCGAGGACGAGGCGTTCCTGATGAACCCGCCCGGGGCGTTCTGGAACTACGCCAACCCCAACTTCTCGCTCGCGGGGCTGGTCGTCGAGCTGACCGACGGTCGCTACTACCGCGAGGTGATGCACGACGAGGTGTTCGCGCCGCTGGACATGAACCGCACGATGTTCCTCGCCGACGAGGTCTACGCCGACGGCGATTACGCCGTGGGGCTCACCCCGGACTGGACCGGGCAGGTGCCGGGGCTGATCCACGCCGAGCCGGACAGCTACGACGACGCCTGGTCCCGGCCCGCGGGCTTCGCCTGGTCCTCGGTGCTCGACCTGGCGCGGTGGGGGGAGTTCCTGGTGCACGGAGACGAGGCGGTGCTGTCGGCGTCGTCCCACACCGAGCTGACCGAGTCCCAGACCGAGACCCTCGCGTTCCTGGACTACCTCGACTACGCCTACGGGGTCATGGTCTGGCACGAGTCCGTGTCGGCCGGCGACTGGTTCGAGGTGTCGACCCGGGAGCACGGCGGCGCGATCCCGGGCTTCGCGGCCGAGCTCATCACGGTGCCCGAGCACGACCTGGTGATCGCCACCCTGGCGTCCACCGGGGGGGCCTACTTCGGCGGGCTCAAGGGCGTGGTCTGGGAGGAGCTGCTCGGCGTCGAGTCGACCGACTTCCCTGGCCTGGACATCGACCCCGACGACTTCGTCGACTACGTCGGCTCGTACGACGACGCCACGCAGTACGGCCTCTTCGAGGTGTTCACCGACGGGGGCGGGAACCTCGACGTGGCGATCCCGCTGTTCGACCAGTACGACATCCCGTACAGCCCGGACCTGGTGCCGACGTCGCGCGGCAACTTCAACCTGACGGTCCAGGGCTACCCGTTCCAGCTGACGTTCATCGCCGATGCGCCCGGCGAGCCGGCCCGCTGGTTCCGCACGCGGTACTTCGTCGCCGAGCGGTCCGACGTCGTCGATGGCCGCGCCGCTCCGCCCGCGGGCCGGGCGGAGCTGGACGCGCTGCTGGCGCAGCTCGCGGGGTCGCGGATCGACTGACCCCCAGATCAGTCAGTGGACCTCTGACTTGAGCCGGTCGGTCACCGGGGAGATCTGCACCCCCGCGGGTGCAGGAGTTCACGCGTCCGCGTCGTACCCCCGCGGCTGGCAGATCGCTCCGAGCGTCCAACCCAGCTCCACCGGAGTCACCTCGCTGGGGGACCGGGCGGAGCCGCGGGCGATGTCGTTGAGCGAGATCATCCCGACGAGGCGCCCCTCGAACACCACCGGCAGCCGGCGCACCTGGTGGTCGGCCATCATCTGCTCGGCCATGCCGATGGGGTCGGTGGGCTCGCAGCAGAAGACCTCGTCGGACATCACCGACGCGACGCTGATGTCGATCAGGGCCCGTCCCTGCTGGTACGACGCGATGGCGAGGTCACGGTCCGTGACGACGCCGGCCACCCGGTGGTTGGCCATCACCGGGACGATGCCCACGTCGCGCTCCCACATGATCCTGGCAGCCCTGGCCGCGGAGTCCCGGAATCGGCAGGTGCCGACGTCTGTGCTCATCAAGTCTCGAACCTTCATCGCTTCGTCCCCTCTGGTGGCGCCGGCTCATGCCGGCAGGGAGATCACCTCGCAACGCCCGTGCCACCCCGCGCCCCGAGTGGCCCGCGCCGGTCCGGACCGGCCCGTCTCCGTATGATGGTGGGGCGTGCACCGGGACCCCCGCCGCCGATTCGACACGTTCACGGGCGTCTTCGTACCGACCCTGCTGACGATCCTCGGCGTCATCATGTACGTGCGGTTGGGGTGGGTCGTCGGCAACGCGGGGCTCATCGGCGCCTGGCTGATCATGGCGCTGGCGCTGGGCATCACGGTCTGCACCGGCCTGTCGCTGTCCTCCATCGCCACCAACACGCGGATCGGTGACGGCGGCCCCTACGCGATCATGGCCCGGTCCCTGGGGCTGGAGGTCGGCGGCAGCATCGGCGTGCCGCTTTACCTGACGCGCCCGCTCGGCATCGCGATGTACGTCTTCGGCTTCCGCGAGGGCTGGCTGTGGGTCTTCCCCACGCATGACCCGCTGCTCGTCGACCTGGGCGTCTTCGCGCTGCTCTGGGGCATCGCCTGGAAGAGCGCCGACCTCGCCTTCCGGGTGCAGTACCTGATCATGGCGGTGATCGGCCTGTCGCTGATCTCCATCGCGGCCGGCGATCCGACCTTCGCCGAGCCGGCGGAGGGGACCCAGTGGTTCGGGGACTACCCCGGCTTCCCCGAGAACGGCTTCGAGGGGATCAACTTCTGGGCGGTCTTCGCGGTGTTCTTCCCCGCGACCACCGGCATCCTCGCCGGCGCCAACATGTCGGGGGAGCTGAGGAACCCTCGCCGGGCGATCCCGCTGGGCACCCTCGCGGCCATCGGCGTCAGCACGGTGCTCTACTTCGCCCTGACCTTCTGGGCCGTCCGCGCCGGGGACCCCCAGGAGCTGACGTCCAACTACACGCTGTTCATGGACAAGGCGCGCTGGGGCAACCTGGTGCTCGCAGGGCTGCTCGGGGCGACGGCGAGCTCGGCCCTCGCGGGGCTGGTCGGCGGGCCGAGGATCCTGCTGGCGATCGGTCGCCACAAGCTGCTCCCGGGCAGCGACTGGCTGGGCCGGACCGCCGACGACGGGGAGCCGCGCAACGCGATGCTCCTGACCGGCGCGCTGACGCTGGTGTGCCTGATGGTGCGCGACCTCAACGCCATCGCGCCGCTGGTGACGATGTTCTTCCTCATCACCTACGGGGTCCTGAACTTCGTGGTCCTGCTCGAGACGCAGATGGGCCTCGTGAGCTTCCGGCCGACGCTCAAGGTGCACTCGGTGTTCCCCCTGCTGGGGCTGCTCGGCTCGCTGCTCGCGATGTTCATCGTGAGCGCGACGTTCGGCCTCATCGCGCTGCTCCTGGTGGCCGTCACCTACACCTGGATGGAGCGCCGGGCGGGGGAGGCGCTCGACCCCGAGGCGTGGGACGTGCGCTCGTCGGTCTTCGTCAGCGTGGCGGAGTGGGCGGCGGAGCGGGTCATGGAGGTCGGCAACGAGAGCCCGCGGGCGTGGAAGCCGAACCTGTTGGTGCCGGCGGCGGACCCCGAGACCATCCGCGGCGAGTACCAGTTCCTGGTCGACGTCACGAAGCCCGAGGGCTCGGTCAAGCTGCTGGGGCTCACCCAGGGTCAGGCGTTCGGCGACCTGGAGACGCGCATCGCGACGCTGGGTCAGGCGTTCCGGGAGGACGGCGTGCGCTGCACGTGGTCCGTGGTCGAAGAGGAGGAGTTCGGCGACGGCACCATCGCGGCGCTGCAGGCGCTCCAGAGCGCGTTCTTCCGGCCGAACATGCTGTTCCTCACGCTGCCCGCGCTCCAGGACCGGCGCGAGGAGTTCGCCCGGATGATCCAGCAGGCGTCCGACACCCACGTCGGGGTCGCGCTGCTGGGGCTCCACCCCCGGGCGGGGCTCGGGCGACGCAAGCGGATCAACGTCTGGCTGCGCCCCCAGGGGCCGGAGTGGGACATCGACAAGGCGTTCGAGGTCGGCTCGCTGAACCTGACCCTGCTGATGGGCTTCCGGCTGATGCACCACTGGGACGCCGAGGTGCGGGTGATGACGGTGGTCGGCGACGCGTCGGAGGAGCCGGCGGCCCGGGAGTACCTGGAGGAGGTGTCGGACCTCGCCCGGCTGCCCGGGTCGGTGGAGCGGCTCGTCGTCATCGGCGGGTTCCGGGACTGCGTGGAGGCCGCGCCGGAGACCGATCTCACGATCATGGGGCTGCAGCGTCGGCCGGACTTCGAGTTCGTCTCGGCGATGGTGGAGCGGTCGCGCAGCTCGTGCCTGATGGTGCTCGACTCCGGGCGGGAGTCGGCTCGCGCATGAGGCGGCGGTCGATCTCGCGGTAGGCTGCCGGCGGAGGAGACCCGCCCATGTCGACCGACTACGACCCCCAGGTCATCCGTGCCTACGCCGACAAGCTCTACCTCGAGGCGACCCGCGCCCCCGTCACGTACGGCGTCGCCGCGGCGGTGGTCGCCATCACCGCGGGGCTCGGCTTCGGGCTGGGGCTGGACTCGGTGCCCGCCGGCGTCACGGTCGGCGCGCTCCTCGGGCTGGCCTCGGGCTGGGTCGGCGTGACGGCTGGTCGCTCCGCGGCCGCCCGGATGCGCCTGTCGGCCCAGCAGGCGCTCTGCCAGGTGCAGATCGAGCGCCGCCTCAAGGAGCTCAACGGCAAGGACGACTGAGCGCGTCCCCCAGAACGACGAAGGCGGCGCCGGCCGAAGCCGACGCCGCCGTCCGGCGGTGAGTAGGAGGGCTACTCGCCGCAGTTCACCTCGCCAGGGCTGAGGTCACAGCCGCTGTCGACGTAGTTGTCCTCGAGGTCGCCGTCCTCAAGCACCACGCGCTCGACGCTGACGCCGTTGCCCGCGTTGAAGGGGAACGTGTAGCTGTCGATGATCGAGTAGCCGTCGGCCTCGTACAGCCAGACCGGGTCGTTGCTGGCGGCGAGGCCGGAGCCGATGGCGCCGTCGTCCACCGTGACGACCGTCACGCCGGCGGGGATGGAGTACTGACCGGCGTAGTCGAGGTCCACGATGACCGCGTACTCGCCGGGCTGCACGATCGTCGTCCCCGACTGGAACGCGCGGATGAAGTCCCACGCGTCGCCGTCGTAGACGATCAGGCCCCACAGGTCGATGGCGACGCTGCCGTAGTTGTAGACCTCGATGTACTCGCCGGTCGCCTCGTCCAGCGGGTTGGACATCACCTCGCTGAGGTACAGCTCGGTGGTGCCCGACGGGATCGGCACGTAGCTGGCGCAGTTGTCCAGGCCCGGGCTGCTGCCCGCCGCGCAGGACGCCGTCTCCCAGTTCTCCTCCGTGTCGCCGTTCAGGGCGTTGATCTTCTCGACGGAGAAGCCGTTGCCGGGGTTGTACGGGTTGGCCCAGGTGTCGATGGTCGACTCGAGGTCGAACTCGAGCAGGGTGATCGGGTCGCTCAGGCTCAGGCCGTTGCCGAGGTGGATGTCCGCCGTGGTCATCGTCACCGTGCCGGCCGGGATGGTGTAGTCGCCGTCGTAGCCGCTGTCGATGAGGAGCGCGTACTCGCCCGCCGCCAGGATCGTCGGGCTGCCGTCGTACGCGACCAGGGTGTCGATCTGGTCACCGTCGGTGACGCCCAGGCCGGCCAGGTCGACGTCGCCGGGGCCGACGTTCTTGAGCTCGATGAACTCGCCCGTCTGCTCGTTGAGCGGGTTGTTCAGGACCTCGTTGATGACGATGCCGTCGCCCACGCCGCCGGCGTTGCAGCTCAGCCGGCCCGCGCTGTGGTGGATCGGGCAGCTGCTGCCGTCCCAGTTGGTCTCGATGTCGCCCACCGCGTAGTCGGCCTTCTCGACGGAGTAGCCGTCGCCGTAGTCCGCCGGGAAGGTGAACGTGTCGATGACGGTGGTGCCGTCGGTGTCGTACAGGGTGACCGCGTCGTTGCTGTTGCCCAGGCCGTTGCCGATGGTCGAGTCGGGCGTGGTCATCAGGATGGTGCCGGAGGGCAGCAGGTACTGGTTGGTGTAGCCCGGGTCGATGATCAGCGCGTAGCCGCCGGCCGGCAGGATGGTGTCGCCGCCGCCGAAGGCGACCAGCGAGTCGTCCGACGTGGCGCCCGTGTTCTGGTTCTCGTCCTCGATGACCAGGTTGGACAGGTCCACGTCTTCGGTGCCGCTGTTCCAGATCTCGACGAACTCACCGGTCGCCTCGACCAGGGCGTTCGCCATCACCTCGGTGATCACCAGGGTCGACGGGTCGTTCGGAGCGACCTCACCGGCGGCGCAGTTCACCGCGCCGGCGGAGTGGCCGTCGGCGCACGGCGAGACGACCCAGTTGGACGCGACGTTGCCGGCGGTCTGGTCGACGCGCTCGACGGAGTTGCCGTCGCTCGGGTCGAACGGGATGGTCCACTCGTCGATGACGACGTAGCCGTTGGACTCCACCAGGGAGATGGGGTCGGAGGTGCTCAGGCCGTTGCCGAGGGTGGCGTTGCCGACGGTCAGCAGGATGGCGTCGCCGTCGATGGTGTACTGGTCGGCGTAGCCGGTGTCGAGGATGACCGCGTAGCCACCGGCGGGGATGACGGTCGTGCCGGAGTCCCAGCCCTCGATGGTGTCCTCGGCGTCGCCGTCGCTGATGATGAGGCCGGCGACGTCCACGTCTTCGTTGCCGACGTTGACGATCTCGATGAACTCGCCGGTGCTCTCGACCGACGGGTTGGCCATCACCTCGTTGATGACGAGCGTGAAGGAGGACAGCGTCCACTCGTCCGCGCCGATGTCGACGCCGGCGCCCGACGGGCGGCTCAGGCCGTCCCAGTCGTGGTCGGGGGCGTCGACCGCGGAGCCCGCGTCGATGAGCGGGGAGGTGTCCTGGAGCCGCAGGTTGCCGCCCGAAACGCTGACGTACATCGGGTCGACGCTCAGGTCGGTGAAGTGGGACGACGCGTCACCCGCGTAGTTCGTGGTGTTGCCCCACACGTTGTTGTAGTCGGCCGTCGCCTCGCAGCCTTCGCACTGCAGGCCGTAGTGGTTCGACGTGACGCTGTTGTTCCGCACGATGGAGGCCGCGCCGCCGAGGCCCAGCGAGATCGACGCGTCGCGGTCGCTGGTGTTGCCGCCGAAGGCGTTGCCGACGAACGTGTTGTTGATCACCCGAGCCGCGGTGATGCCGTCGAAGCCCCAGACGCCGGAGCGCACGCCGTAGGCGAAGTAGTTGTTCGTGACGTCCGCCTCGCCGGAGTAGATGACGACGCCGTAGCCGTTGGTCTGCAGCGTGGCGCGGTCGATCTTCGGCCACGGCACGGAGATCGCGGAGCCGGGGTCGAGGCAGACGCCCGCGTACCAGTCGATGACGCGGATGGACTGGGCGAGGATCGAGTTGCCGGCGCTGACGTCGATGCCGCAGTCGGTGTTCGCCGCGGCGCCGAGGCCGACGACGTTCAGCGACGCGATGCCGGCCTGGCCGCCCGTGACGCTCACCTGGCCGTCGATGATGGTCTGGTCGAGGCCCGCGCCCAGCACGGTCACGCCGCCGGGGATCGTGATGTCCTCGGACCAGACGCCGGCCGCCACCTCGACGACGTCGTCCGGGACGGCGACGGCGAGGGCGTCGGTGATCGTGGCGTAGTCGCCCGGCACCGCGATGTTCACCGCGAGCTGCCGGATGTCCTCGACCTCCGGGAGCACGTCCGGGCCGTCGGCGGCTCCGACGCAACCCGCGAGGGCGCCGAGGGTTACAGCGAGAATGGAACTTCGAAGATTGGCTCTGACCACGATCAACTCCTGTGCGGCTGCCCCGTCCTCATACCAAGTGCCCGAATTGACGGGGAGCGGATCGGCGCGGATAGTAGGCCCGGTCTGGCCCTGGACAACGAGGAAAATCGCTTTGTTTTCAAAGAAATTCGGAACCCCGCCCCTTTCGCTGCTCCTCCTCCTGCTGGGGGTCGCCCTGATCGCTCTGCCGGGCTGTCCCGCGGACGACGACGACTCCGCCCCGACGGACGACGACGACGCGACGGCCGACGACGACGCGACCGACGACGACGACGCGACCGATGACGACGACGCGACCGATGACGACGACGCGACCGATGACGACGACGCGACGGACGACGACGACGCGACGGACGACGACGACGCCACGGACGACGACGACGCGACGGACGACGACGACGCGACGGACGACGACGACTCGGCCGGCGACGACGACGACTCCGCCGCCGGCATCGCCAGCGTGACCGTCGAGGCCGACCCGGCCGAGGCGCACACCCGCGGCGCCGTCACCCTGGACGTCACCGTGCTCGACAGCGACAGCAACGAGGTCGTGGTCGACGCCGGGGACCTGGAGTTCGACTTCGCCACCGTCTCGGGTGACCCGACGCCGCTGGTCTCCGGCGCCGACGTCAGCTCGGTCAGCATCGGCGTCACGTCGGTCACCGTCAGCTACGACGGCGTCGACAGCACCCCCCTGGAGCTGACGTTCGTCGGCGCCCCGGTGGCCCCCGGCGACGTGGTGATCAACGAGCTGCTCGCCGACGGCACGGCGGGCGACGCCAACGGCGACGGCAGCACAAACGGCGACGAGGACACGTTCGTGGAGTTCGTGTCGATCGCGACGGTCGACCTGTCGCTGGAGGGCGCGCAGATCTTCGAGGTGCAGCTCACCAGCCTCGCCCGTCACACCTTCGACGAGGGCGACACCCTGCTCGCCGGCGAGGCGGTGGTGGTGTTCGGCGGCGGCGTGCCGACCGGCGCCCCGGCCGGCTCGACGTTCGTCGCGGCGGACAACGCCGGCGACCCCGGCGACCCCTTCTACCTGCACCTCGATCCCCTCGGCGACGCCATCTTCCTGAAGGACGAGCTCGGCACCGAGCTGGCCAGCGTCGCCTGGGGGACCGAGGCGGGCGGCACGCCCGACGCGAACATCGACCAGTCGATCACCCTCGACCCGCAGATCACCGGCAGCACCTGGTCGTCGCACACCGACGTCTCGGGCAGCGGCACCTCGCTGTACAGCCCCGGCACGCTCGCCGACGGCAGCGGCTTCTAGTCATCGCACCGACCGGGTCAGGTAACCCGGTCGGTGCGATCAGGCGGCCCGGCCGCGCGCGGCTCGTGGCTCCTTCCGAACATGGGGCCAATGCCGTCGGTTCGTCGAGTCGGCCGCGACACGACTCGCTCCGCACCGTCCTGGTTCATCCGCTCATCCGCTGATTTCGCCATCCGCGGCTCGACCACCTCGGGGACTGTCCGGCCGGACCCGGACGATCCCGGACGATCCCGGACACTATCGAGGTCGTGTTCGACGGACGTGAACCCTGCACGATCCTGGCGCGGTTCCTGCCTGGTCTCCTGTCGTGGCCCTGGCTCCCTGCCCCTGACCGTGACCCCAGCCCTTCCGACCCGAGTCGCCATAGAGCCCGTTATCGGCGACCTACGCGCCCGGCGCCGGGTTCATCCGCTTCTGCATCGCCTCCCTCATGTGCGCGTCCGCGCTGAGGGAGCCGCCGCCGAAGACCGCGAACACGGCGGTCATCACCAGCACGAGCACCGCGAGCTCCAGCCCGCCGACCATCAGCCCCTCGCCCAGGTGGTATCCGACCACCGCGCCGAGCAGGACGGGGAGCTGCGCCGCCGCGGCCACCCGCGTCGCCATGCCGCCGGCGAGCATCAGCCCTCCGGCGAGGTGCGAGATCATCACCCAGTGGGCGACGGTGCCGTTGACGGCCCAGTGGTCGGCCGACACCCCCAGGTAGGCCTCGAGCAGCTCCGGCTGGAGCATGAACAGGATCCCGCGGGCGAACAGGCCGACGCCCAGGAAGATGCGCAGGAGCTCGTAGGCCAGCTCTCGCTGGTCATCGATGCGATCACGAAGTTCAGAGATGCCCATGCCACGTCCTCCGGTCCGAGGAGCGGCGCAGGCCGAGGGTCGGCGGCCTACGCCGACACCGTTGTCCCGATCGTCGCGTATGCGGGCGCGCGCACAAGGATCGTCGTCATGGAACCGGACCCGGCTCGGGCCGGCGCCTACGGGAGCAGGCCGGGGATCTCCCGGGCGATGAACACCACCCCCATGATCGCCATGCCGATGAGCACCACCCGCCGGAACGTGGCGGCGTCGATGCGGTCGTAGACTTTCGTCCCGCCCCACAGCCCCAGGCCGAGCGCGGGCAGCGCGATCGCGCTCATCACCAGGTGCTGGCGACCGAGCACGCCGGCGATGGCGTACCCGGGCAGCTGGGTCAGGGAGACCGTGACGAAGGCGGCCTGGAGCGACGCCTTGACCGTGTCCTTCGCCCAGTCCTGCAGCGTGACGTACAGCACCACCGGGGGGCCGCCGGTGTTGAACGCCCCGCCGAGCACGCCGCACGCCAGCCCGGCGAGGTAGCCCCAGCGGTCGGACAGGTGCAGCCGACGGCCGCCGCCGCTGCTCAGCCCCTGGGCGGCGTAGCCGACCAGGATCACGCCGAGCACCAGCTTGAGCACGCTGGGGTCGAGGCTCTTGAGGCCGAGGATGCCGATCGGTACACCGAGCACGACGCCGACCGCCAGAGGCAGCGCCTTGGAGCGCTCCACGTGCTGCCGGACCTGCATCAGGATCGAGCCGTTGATGACCGCGCAGACGACCGCGACGACGGGCACCGCGTCAGTCATCGGGAGGACCAGCGGCAGGATCGCCATCGCCACCATGCCGGCGCCGAACCCGGCCACGGACTGCACGAACGCGCCCACGAGGACGCCGATGAGGACTACCGCGTACTCCACGGCAGCGTACTAGCGGAAGTTCACGCCTTCTGCTTCGACAGCGCGCCCGCGCCGGGGTCTCGAGCCACGCTCAGCTCGCCCCCGTCGGCGTCCGAGGTGACGCTCAGGCCGCCGCCGAACTGCGGCCCCAGCAGCGCCGCCCCTTCGCTCCGCTGGTCGTCCGGGAGCTTCGGATCGCGCAGCAGCTGGCGGATGATCGGGAGCCCCGCGTCGCCCATGTGGCGGGCCGCGACGTACTGCAGCGACGGGTGCTTCGCCTTGCTCGCGAGCTGCAGCGCCTGGGCCGCTTCACCGCTGTTGGGGTAGTGGCGGAGCAGCGCCTCGAAGCAGCGGCGTCGGAACGCCATCGCCTTGTCCGGCTGCGTGAACGCGTGGCGCAGCAGCTGCTCCTGGTCCCGGCCGGGGTGGTCGGCCAGCGCGCTGGCGAGCTCCAGGAGGTCGTCGGCGACGCCCTTGAGCTCGTGCTGGTTCGTCACCAGGCCGGACTTCTGCCACGTGATCGTGCCGTCCTTGAGCGTCGCCTCGTTGGCGCCGATCGCCTGGGCGATGGCCCGCCGAGAGCGGGAGCCCATCCGGGCCAGCACACCCACCTCGTCCACGCCGTGGAGCAGGAACTGCTGGTCGAAGCCCTCGATGCCGATCTCGACGTCGTCTCCGGTGAAGAACTTGGCGAGCCCCGACAGGATGCCCTCACGCTTGAGCGTCAACCCCGGCGGCAGGGACGTCTGCACCCGGATCCGCGTCCACGTCTGCGAGCTCTTGCCGGTGCTCGTCGTGTAGGTGTCGAACGTGATGTGGCTGCCCGCGACGTCGCCGAAGCTGCGGGCCGACTTGAGGAAGTTGCCCGGGTCGAAGTAGATGTCGAGCTCGCGGGAGACCGCCTGCAGCGCTTCGCGGAACTGCTTCGTCTTGTTGAAACCGGCCACCAGCGCGATGACGACGATGCCGAAGACGAAGGGCACCACCACCAGGGGGATCAGCGCTTCCATCGACGGAGACTACGTCAGGACCGGCTGCAGCATTGCTCTCCGATCCGGATCGGCGCGCGATCGGCCGCCGACAGCTGGTCGACGATCCCCTGGATGAACGCGGGGTGCGTTCCGGCCGTCTCGGCCCGCACGAGGCGCACGCCCGCTCGCTCGGCGGCGTCCTTCGCCTCGTGGTCGAGGTCCCAGATCACCTCGACGTTGTCGATCGGGAAGCCGATCGGCACGAGCACGACGTCCGCGACGCCGTCCGCCCCCAGGGCGGCGATGTGGTCGCACACGTCCGGCTCGAGCCAGGGCTGGTGAGGCGGGCCCGACCGGGACTGCCAGACCAGGTCGTAGTCCGAGCGGCCGACCGCCGCGGCGACGGCGCCGCAGGCGTGTCGCAGCTGCTCGACGTAGGGGCAGGCGGGGACCATCGAGTGGGGCAGGGAGTGCGCGCTGAACACCAGCCGGGCGTCGGGCGCCTGCTCCAGCGCGGTCGCCGTGTTCTCGCTCATCGCGGTCAGGAACCCGGGGTGATCGAAGTGCAGCGGCAGCCGGGTGATCTCCGGCGCTCCGTCGACGGCGTCGACCGCCGCGGCGATGGCGTCGGCGTACCGACGGCAGCCGGCCGGCGAGCCGAAGCCGGAGGTGACGAACGCCGCCGCCGACCGCACGCCGTCGGCCGCCATCGCGGCGACGCCGTCGGCCATCAGCGGCGACCAGTGCAGGTTGCCCTGGTAGACGGGCAGGCCGGTCACCGCGCCCAGGGCGCCGGCGAGCCGGCGGCACGCCTCGGGCAGCGGGCTGCGGCCGCCCAGGTGGTGGTAGTGCTCGGCGACCGAAGCGAGCCGGGCGTCGGGGATGCCGCGGCCGTGCACGACCTTGCGGAGGAACGGCATCACCTCATCGGCGGACTCGGGGCCGCCGAACGAGACGAGGAGGAGGGCGTCGGGGAGCGTCACGGCGCGGGAGTCTAGCCCTCCGCGACGTCCTTCACGTAGATGAGGAACTTCTTGAGCGACGACTCGGTCAGCTCCTCCTCCAGCCACTCGGGGACGCGCTTGCCGGTCTCGATCCGCGCCTTGTAGACGAAGACGAGCGTGCCCGGCCGGGAGCCCGGCCACAGGGAGTAGCTGCCGTCGGTCGCCTTGATGTCGTTGTCCTTGGCGTCGTCCAGGTGCCAGCTGAGCCAGTTGTCCGACACGTTCACGGTGCGGTGGCTGTGGAACACGATCTCGCTGAAGCCGACCTTCATGAGGAGCTGGATGCGCAGGTCGCGCAGCCCGGTCGGGTCGACCACGTCGTGGTAGGTCGTGACCTGCTTGACCGCCTTGCTGCTCGCCACGATGTGGTCGTTGTCGAGCACGATGCTCCAGATGGTCTCGGGCGTCGCCTCGATCTCCAGCAGCCCGGTCACCATCGTCTCGTCGCCCGCCGACTCCTTCATCAAGATCAGCTTGCCGTCGGCGAGCTTCTCCGCGTCCTTGGACGACAGGGTCGGGTACGTCGGCTGACCCGCGACGGCGATCGCGGGAGTCAGCAGGACGAGGGCGAGGAGCAGGGACGGGATGCGGCTCATGACGCGCCGTCTACCGCGCCGAGATGACGTGATCAAGCTCGATCGTTTCAAGGGGTCCACTCCACGGGGTCGTCGCCCTGTCGCACGTCGTACCGCGCTCCCGTCGCGACGGTGAACGTCTGGGTGGTCCGACCGGCGTCGGGCCAGTGAACGGTCACCTCCGCGTCGGCCAGGTCGCCCAGGCCGAAGTGCAGCACCAGGTCGTCCTGGGTGCCGACGATGCCGTGGCCGCCGTCGACGTGCCGGGTCACCGTCTCTTCGCACCGCTTCACCGTGACCCGCGCTCCGATGGCGGACCGGTTGCTCCCCCCCGTCCCCTCCAGCCGAAGCTGCAGCCAGCGGTTCCGCTCGTCCGCGAGGTTCTCGAAGACGTGCACGTACGGCTGGTCGTAGCAGTCCGACGGGTAGCTGCCGCCGCACCGCATGCGGGTGTGGCCGACCACCAGGTCCAGGTCGCCGTCGCGGTCCAGGTCGACCGGGGTCGCGCCGGCGGACCGCCAATGGTCGACGCCGTCGTCCTCGTCGACCAGCTCGAACGTGCCGTCCTCCTGCTGGTGGAACAGGAAGCCGCGGGTGTCCGGGTAGTCGCTGCTGCTCAGGTAGATGTCCTGCCGGCCGTCGTTGTCGAAGTCGAAGATGGCGTTGTTCATGTCGCCGTGGTCCCAGCCGCTGTCGCCGTCGCCGCGGTCGATGCCCAGGGCGTCGTTGCCGGGCCGCTCGAACCGGATGTCCGACTCGCCGGTGTTGAACATCACCTCGGCCGGGTCGGACGTCTCGCCGACGTCCCAGTGCACGATCTCGCCGGTGAACAGGTCCAGGAGGCCGTCGTTGTCGATGTCGGCGCAGGTCGTCGTGGCGCTGTTGCCGCCCAGCCGCCAGGGCTCGCGGTCGGACGTGTGGGACCAGCGGTAGGTGCCGCCGAAGCCGTTCCAGAACGCCTGGCAGAGGCCGTAGTCGGCCGGGGTGGGGGCCTGGTCGCAGTCCTCGGCGTCGGGGTTGTCCTCGCAGTAGCACTGGGCGTGCAGGTTGGTCGTCCAGTCGTCGCGGTGGTCGTAGGCGTAGCCGCTGTCGACCGACGCGTTGTCGAACTCGACGCCCTCGGGGCCGCCGGGGACCGCCTGCCACAGGTGGTTGGGGGCGCGACCGTAGGAGGCCGACATCAGCTCGGGGTAGCCGTCGTTGTTCAGGTCGCAGGCGGCGGCCGCCCAGCCCCAGGAGTGGCCTTCGCCGTCGTTGAGGTTGTCGGTGTTGTTCCACAGCGTCGTCTCGAGCCCGAGCGCCAGGGTCGACTCGACGAAGCCGCCGTCGCCGAGCCCCAGGAACAGCCGGTCCTGCAGCGGGCTGTAGTCCTCGCTCCGCTTGTTGTTCGAGATGAAGACGTCGAGGTTGCCGTCCAGGTCGACGTCCGCGAGCGTCGCCCCGACGGGGACCGACAGCACGTCGAGCCACTCGGCGTTGCTGTCCTGGAGCGCGAAGCTGCCGTCGCCGTCGTTGAGCACCACCTCGGTGGTCTCCTCGTCCTCGGCGAAGATGTCCTGCCGGTTGCGCGCGGTGAACACGTCGACGTCGCCGTCGTTGTCGATGTCGCCCGACGCGATCAGCTCGGTGCCGCGGGAGCCGGAGACGCCGTCGAGGCGGCCGGTGAACAGGCCGGAGGCCTCCGAGACGTCCTCGAACGTGCCGTCGCCGGTGTTGCGCAGGACCCAGCGTCGGTGGCCGTTGTCCGCCTCCCAGTCGTCCGGTCCGCCGCCGTTTCGGGTGATGATGTCCGGCCAGCCGTCCCCGTCGATGTCGGCGACGCTGACCCGGGTCCCGACCACCCCCATCGCCTCGAGGCCCCAGTCGGCGGTGGCGTCACGGAACGCCGGCTCGCCGTCGGACCACGAGTCGGCCGCCACGACGCACTCGACCGGCGGCTCCTCGACCGTCGGGCAGGCGGTGAGCAGGAACACGATCGGCAGGACGAGGGCGCGGCGCATGGCGGCTGGTATAGCTCGATCCGGGGTCCGGGTCCCAGGGCGATCAGTGGCAGCTCTGCGCCTGCGGGACCATCGGGTTGAGCAGGTTGCAGCTGCCGTCGCCGACCTCCGTGCACAGCCCGTCGACGAACATCGCGCTCTCGCCGCAGCCCGGCACGGTGCCGTCGGGCACGCAGGTGGGGCAGGCGCAGTCGCGCTGGCACCAGCCGGCGGCGCCGGTGCAGGACGGCGACAGACCACAACTGCCCAGGTCGGTCCACAGGAGGGTCTCCCAGCCGTCGCAGTCGTAGTCGAAGCTCCCGTCCCCGCGATGCACCGAGAAGAACGCCTCCTGGTAGGGCCGTACGTCGGGGTTGTCGTCCATGCAGTCCCCGTCGTTGACGGACCAGCCGTCTCCGTCGGCGTCGACCGCCCCGGGGTCGGCGAGGACCTCGAACGGCACCGCCATGGAGAACCGCCCATCCGCCGCCTCGATGCGCAGGTCGACGACGCCCGGCTCCATCCAGGGGACCTGGACGATGTACTCGTCCGCTCCACCCTCGGCCACGATGTCGGCGTCCCGCCAGCCGAACCAGGCGATGGCGCCCGCCCCGCCGTCCGCGAGGTTGGCGATCCGCACCGCGATCCAGTCGCCCGGGTCCGCCGACGCGCCGGAGCCGGCCGCCCCGAGGAGCACCGGTCCGCTGCTCGCCCGCACCACGAGCCCGCCGCCCGCGACCGCCTCGCCTTCGAGCACGTGCTCCTCGGTCGCGAGGTCCTCGCAGCTGCTCTGGGGGTCCGGGCCCGGGTCGTGCAGCCGGCAACTCCAGGGGCCCGGCGGCACGGTGATGGCCAGCTCCCACAGGGTGTGGTCCCGGTCGGGGACCATCGGCGAGCGGCCGAAGCCGGAGCCGCCCTCGGACTCGATGTCCGCCGGCGCGCCGTCGAGCATGACCACGATGGTCTGGTCGCCGTAGACCTTGATGTTCAGGTCGGTGCCGTTCGAGGAGAAGTCGAACTCGTTGTAGCAAGCGGGATCCGGCGGGGTGGCGTCGTTGTAGTGCCAGTCGTTGAGGATGTGGATCTTCTCGCCGTCGTAGTCGACGTACAGCCAGGTGAACTGGCCCTCCAGGGGCTGCACGTCCGACCACTCCGTGCCGAGCGCGAGCGGCTCCTCGGGGTCCCAGTCGGTGAACGCGCCGTCGGTCGCGTGGGGGTACATCGACCCCCCGGACCAGGTCCAGTCCTGTTCTTCGGGCCACTCTTCTTCGAGCGGGGGCACCGGGATCTCGACCACGGGACCGAGCCCGGGCAGGACCACCTCGTCCGCGCCCTCGACGTCGGGTTCGGGATCGACGTCCGGCGCGCCGACGTCGTCGACGCCCTGGGGCTGACAGCTCGCAACGACGACGAAGGCGCCGGCCGCGCAGAGCGCGCCGACCACAGACAGAAGACGAATCGTGTTCATGAACCCCCCTTGGGTGAGGCCACGCTATCGCGGGCCGCCCGGCGGGGGAGAGGGCCGGAGTTTGCCCGAAGGATCAGCCGCCGAACTGCGCCACGGCGGCGTTCAGGGTCGCGTCGTCCAGATCGCTGTTGGCCCGCAGCGCGTCCTCCAGCCCCTCGCGGTCGGGCCCGACCTCGGGGTCGGAGAGCGCCTCGTCGACGAAGCGGGGCAGCACTGCATACGGCGACATGCGCGTCTGCTGGCCGAAGGTCGCGATCTTGCCGAGCACGACGCGCACGGAGCCCTTGGGGATGGTCTCCCCCGAGTGCTTGCACTTGCTGCGATCGGACGGCGCGACCTCGGCGTACGGGATCTTCTTGGCCGGCTTCCTGGTGGCCTTCGCCCTGGCCGCCTTCGCGGCGAGCTTCTTGAGGGACTCCAGCGTCGGGAGCGTCGACGGGTCGAGCACCACCTTGGCGTTGTTCCACGCCTCGAACTCGTAGGCCTCCTCGACCTCCTCGTAGTGCTTCTTGCCGGCGCAGTTGATGTGGTGCCACCCGTAGCCGGGGCCGTAGCGGCCCTCGGTGAGGATCCCGAGCCGCACGCCACCCTTGTCGATGCTGCGGCGGCAGGAGCGGCACTTGCTGCGGCTGCTGCGGGCTGCCTCGATGACGTACTCGGGGAGGTCGGTCTCTTCGGCCATGGATCAGTATCCTTCGTGTCTGACTGGAGCGGTGGGGACCGCGGAGGGTAGGGATCGATGAGAGTCACGTCCAGCGCTGTGGCGGCGTTCGCCGCCGTCTTCTCCCTCGGCGTCGCCCCCGCGTTCGCCGACCCGCCCGGGTCGGTGCTCGAGGCGCACGGCTACACGATGATCGAGGTGAAGCCGGGGACCTGGGCGCGCGGCGGCGACGCCGGCGACGCCGACGAGCTCCCCGTCCACACGGTCACGGTCAGCCGGGCGCTCCTCTTCGGGACGACCGAGGTGACTCAGCGGCTGTACGAGGGGGTGATGGCCGGCGCCAACCCGGCGAAGACCGAAGGGCGGAACTGGCGCGGCCGCACGTCCGGCGGGAGCTGCGCCCAGCACGGCGTCGGCGACCGCTTCCCCGTCACCTGCGTCACGTGGGAGGAGGCGGTGGCCTTCTGCAACCGCCTCTCGGGCCTCGAGGGGCTGACCCCGGCCTATCGGCGGGACGCGAGCGGCGCCTGGCACTGGGACGGGGCGGCGAACGGCTACCGGCTGCCGACGGAGGCGGAGTGGGAGCTCGGCGCGCGCACCGGCGGGGCCCGCGCGACCTGCTCCCACGCGAACGTCGCCAACCCGAGCAGCGTCGCCCACGCCACGGAGCTGGGCATGGTGCCGCAGGTCAAGACCACCTTCGACTGCGACGACGGAACGCCGGGGCTCGCTCCCGTCGGGTCGCGGGCCGCCACCGAGGGGCTGTACGACGTGCTCGGGAACCTCTGGGAGTGGACCTGGGACGGGTACGGCCCCTACCCCGAGGGGTCGGTCACGGACCCGGCGCCGTCGGGTGACGGGTCGGCGGACCGCGTGCTGCGGGGCGGCTCGTGGGCCAACCCGCCGAGCGACCTGCGGGTCGACAACCGCTTCAAGGGGCCGCCGGACGGTCGGTCCTACCTGGTCGGGTTCCGGATCGTGCGGAGCCTGGGCGCGCCGCCCGACGCGCCGCCGACCGGCACGCCGGAGGTCGACGCCAAGCTCGAGCGTCGCGTCGGCCCGGACCTCGCGCGCAAGGCGGCCGAGCTGCAGGCCGCGTTCGAGGCGGCCCGCACCGACGCCCACCTGGCGCTCGTCTGGCGTCGCGCCCGGGAGCTGACCGGCGAGATGGTGGACCCGCTGTTCGTCGAGTACGAGCGGCTGGAGGCGCAGGGACGCGGCCACGACCTGAACTTCGACTGGATCGACGGAGCGATCCCCGGCTTGAAGTGGAGCTACGGCGCCGAGGGGATGGGCGTCGTGCTGTTCCTGCAGAGCCAGCCCTGGATCAAGCGGGCGGACCAGACCGAGGGCTCCGCGGACGACGTGTTCTTCGAGCTGATGGACTGGTCGTACGGGATGATGGAGCCGAGCTGGGCCGTCTGGCAGGTGCGCACCTGGGACTACGGAGGCTGCAGCGCGCTCGGCACCGGCGTGGTGTTCGCGGGGCTGTCGCTGGTCGACCGGGCGCTGCTCGCGGGGCCGACCTTCGGCGACGAGATCGCTGCGATCCGCGCCGACCTGCTGCGCACGGTGCTGGAGGGTGACGAGTACTTCCCCTACTGCGACCCCGAGAAGATCGGTGAGCCGACACCGTCGGCCGGCCTCCGCGAAGAGGCGCAGCGGATCCTCGGGGAGATCAAGCTGTCGGAGGACGAGCGCAAGGCGCTCGAGGCTCGGATCCCGAAGCTGCAGGGCGCCGAACACCAGGGAGGCTAGGCCGCGCCCGGATCCGAAAGCCGCAATTAATCAATGATTCAAAGATGTTGCGGTGAGTGCGGCTCCTGGGTTGACGACCGTCATGCTCAAAGGCCGCTGCTGCACTAGTGTCGGGCCGGGTCGCGGGTCCTGCGGATCGACCGGGGACACAGAGGCCACCTCATCGGCCCGTTCATCACCAGACTTTATGGAGGAAGTACCCATGACGAAGAGACTCATCCTTGCGTTCATCTGCGGCCTGACCGTCGCCCTGGTTTGGATGGCGTGCAGCCCGTCCGTCGACACTGCGACGGATGCCACCGCGCAGGAGTCTCCCGAGCCCAAGGCCGGCGACTACGCGCCGATGACCGAGGACGAGATCGCGGCGCTTCCGCGCGTGACCCAGACCCTGGTCGCCCCGCCCGCGTTCCCCGAGCACTCCCAGACCGCCGACGGGTTCAAGGTCGTCGTGATCGATCTGCCCATCGAAGAGAAGGAGATCCAGATCGACGACGCCGGGACGAAGGTCTGGGCCTTCGCCTACAACGGCTCCGTGCCGGGTCCGATGATCGTGGTGCACGAGGGCGACTACCTCGAGTTCACGCTGCGGAACCTCGGGACGAACCTGCTCGCCCACAACGTCGACTTCCACGCCTCCACCGGCGCCCTCGGCGCCGGCGGCATCACCCACGTCGCCCCCGGCGAAGAGGTGAAGGTCCGCTTCCGGGCGACCAAGGCCGGCACGTTCGTCTACCACTGCGCCCCCGGCGGGACGATGATCCCCTGGCACGTGGTTCACGGCATGAACGGCGCCCTGACGGTGCTGCCGCGCGAGGGTCTCAAGGACGGCGACGGCAACTCGATCACGTATGACAAGGCGTACTACATCGGCGAGCAGGACTTCTATGTGAAGAAGGGCGACGACGGGAAGTACAAGTCCTACCCCAACGCCCCCGCCAGCATGGCCGATGACCTCGAGGTGATGAGCACGCTCATCCCGTCTCACATCGTCTTCAACGGCCGGGTCGGCGCGCTCACGGGTGAAGGCGCCCTGACCGCGAACGTCGGCGAGACCGTGATGTTCGTGCACAGCCAGGCGAACTACGACACCCGCCCGCACATCATCGGCGGCCACGGCGACTACGTCTGGGAGCGCGGATCGTTCGACGACGCCCCGGAGACCGACCTGGAGACCTGGTTCATCGCGGGCGGCAGCGCCGGCGCGGCCGTCTACACGTTCCGGCAGCCCGGGATCTACGCGTACGTGAACCACAACCTCATCGAGGCCGTCTTGAAGGGCGCCACCGCCCACATTAGCGTCGAGGGTGAGTGGAACGACGACCTGATGAAGCAGCTGGTGAAGCCGACCAAGTCCGAGTAGCGGACTTGGGCGAGTGCTCGAACGTGCGGAGAGCCGGCCACCTCGCGGTGGTCTGGCTCTCCGCCGTTTTCGTCTGGGGGGCGCCGGGCGCGGTCCACCCGGGCGACGGGGCCGAGGACCTCTACCCGGTGGTCGAGATCCCGGCGGGCACGATGGACTACGACATCCCCATCAGCGGCTACACCGGGGTGGAGTACGTCAACGCGCGGATCGAGATCTCGAAGCCATTCAAGATCGGCCGCTACGAGGTCACCGTCGCGCTCTGGAACCGCTGCGCGCGCGACGGGTGGTGCGAGGCGAGACCGGGGCTGGACGACCCCGCGCTCCAGGACCACCCGATGGTCAAGGTGACCTGGCATGACGCCTATCGATTCTCGCTGTGGATCTCCAAGAAGACCGGACGGACGTACCGGCTCCCGACCGAGCACGAGTGGTTCTACGCGGCGAACGAGGGCAAGTACCGTCGGGAGCAGAGCCTGACCTTCGACTACGGCAACATCGAGCTCATCCGCAAGACGCCCAAGCTGACCCATCCGGTCGGGACCTTCGGTCACAACGAGTGGGGCATGTACGACCACGGGGGCAACGTCTGGGAGTGGACGCTCGGCTGCTACGCGCTGGCCGAGGAGACGCTGCTGCAGCAGCAGGATCCGTCCGAGCTCAACGATCCCCAGCGCTGCACCACCCGCATCACCGGAGGCGAGCACCGGGCCCACGTCCCCGACTTCATCGCCGACACCTACAACGGAGGGTGCGCCACCCTCAAGCCGGCGTCCAACCTGGGGTTCCGGCTCGTGCTGGAGGACGACTCGTGACGCGCTCACCGATCCTGCTCGGCCTCGTCCTCGCGCTGGCGGTCGCCCCCGCGCCCGCCGTCGCCGACCACTGCCACGACGAGCACGGGAGCGGGGACATGGGTCCGCCGCCGGAGCTGGAGGGCGTGGTCAAGGGGGAGTTCTCCCTCACCGACGTCAAGACCGGCGAGGCCGCCACCCAGCGCTCGTACGACGGACGCTTCCGGCTCGTCTTCTTCGGCTTCACCCACTGCACCGTGGTGTGCCCCACCGGGCTGATGTTGATGAGCGACCTGGTGAAGGAGCTGGAGTCGCAGGACATCGAGATCGTCCCGATCTTCATCACCATCGACCCGAAGCGCGACACCGCCGAGCGGTTGGCCGGCTACCTGCAGAACTTCGACGAGCGGATCGTGGGCCTCCGAGGCGGTGACGACGCGACTCGGGCGGCGATGAAGTCGTTCCGGATCGAAGCGCCGAAGATCGAAGTGAAGTCGGAGACCGACTACCAGTTCGACCACCCGACGCTCATCATGCTCATGGACCGCGAGGGCAGGTACGTGAAGTCGATCCCGAGCTCCGGGGCCGCCGACGAGCTGGCGAAGCAGCTCGTCCAGGCGATGGCCGAAGGCTAGGCTGCGCCGCATCCATGCGCTGGCTCCTCGTCCTCCCGATCCTCCTGCTCACCACCCCCGCCCTGGCGGGCGACCCGTGCCCCATCGGGCTGGACGTCGCCGAGTACACGCCCGAGTGGCGGGACCGGACGGCCGATCTCGACGCCCTGAGCAGCAAGCGGACCTGGCTGGGACTCAACTACTACGGCGAGTCCGAGGTGAAGGTCCGGCGGACCGTGCCCGGCAGCCCGGCGGACGGCTCCGGCCTGAAGAAGGGCGACGTCATCGCGACCTTCAACGGGGTCGCCGTCACCGGCCGGGCCCACCTCAACGAGCTGTTCGACAGCCACCCCAACGGGCCTGTGACCCTGGGCATCCGCCGAGGGGACGAGACCTCGACCCTGACCCTGGAGCGCGGCCCCGCCGACCCGGTGTTCCTCGGGCTCGTCAACGAAGCGGAGACCACCGAGTGCCGCAGGGTGCGCATCGTCGCCCTGACCGAGTCGCAGGCGGCCGCGGTGGCCACCGGCGCGTTCGACGCCAACAAGGGGTTCCGCTGCCAGGACGCGCACGTCGCGCTCGACTCCAGCTTCGACAGCGGCTCGCTGGTGATGATCCGGGGCGGCCGCCGCATCCTCCTGACGATGCCGGGGTGGGCGACCACCTGCGTCGCGGTGGCGGAGTACGACGGAGAGGGGCTGACGTCCTCCCGGCTCCGGGCGCTGCTCGAGCGCCTCGCGCGGAGCTACGTCCAGGACCGCCACGACAACCCGTAGACCCGCCCCTCCCTCAAGTCCGCCCGATTCCCTCCGATGATCTCACGCGCGGGGCCGTGGAGTGGTCATGGGACGAACAGCGGGCGCAGGAAGCGCCATCTTCGCGATGCTCGGGCTGGCCGCGTTGGCCGGCTCACCCCCGGGCTTCGCGGGCACCGCCGCGACGCCGGCCCCCCACGCTGATCCCGACTCCGCGGTCACCCGGATCCACCTGGACGAGGTGCGGCTCTCTCCGGACCACGACGCCTCGGTCCTGCCGATCGCCCACAGCGACGACGTCCGTCTCGCGATGCTGGTGCTCAGCCCCGGCGCGTCCCTGGCCTGGACGGCCCCGCGCGACGAGGCGCTCCTCGTGCTCGGCAGCCCCGGACGGATGCAGCTGAACGACGTGGTCTGGGCGGTCGACGACCTCACCGCTGTGTGGGTCGCCGCCGGCACCCGCGTCGAGCTCGCGGCCCCTCCGCAGGGGGCCCTGGGCTGCGTGCAGGTCCTGACCTCCCCCGAAGCCTGGCAGCGGTACGACGCGTGGCCCCTGGGCGACCTCGAGGCCCAGCGGACCGAGTCGTCCGACGCCAGCCCGCTGTGGGACGTGGAGGAGCCCTGGGCGCCCCGCGGCGCGGTCGGCGCGCCGGCCACCGTGCCGGCCGGGCCCGACAGTCCGGTGGTGCAGCTGGACGACAGCCTGCCCTGGCGGTCGGGAGAGGCCGCGATGCTCCGCGTCGCCTCGGGCCCCGGCCTGGAGGTGATTGCGCCGACGGCGGAGAGCGCGTCCATCGACCTGTCGACGGGGGCCGGCGAGTCCCTGGTCGGTTCGATCCGGGCCAACGGAGACCTGCACCTGGACGGCTCGTCCATCGCCATCGGCCGGGGGATCCACGGCGTGGTGCTCGGCCCCCGGAGCGACGCCGTGCTGCAGACGCGGGGCTCGCACTCGCTGGTCTTCGCCCTCACCGGCTCCCGGGTCGCCCGTCACTTCAGCGGCTGGAGCGCCCCCAACCCGCTGGAGGCTCGCCTCGGCGTGGTTCCGGAGCGGCTGGAGGCGCTGCGCCAGGAGGTCCGGTTCGCCCAGTTCCGAGCCGACATCCTGCCCGACCTGCAGACCTGCCCCCCGAGCCCGCCGTCGGGGGACCGCGCGGCGTGGTCCGGGGCGTGCACCCAGCCGTTCAGCGAGCTGGGCTGGACGCCGGCCGACGGCGGGGTCGCGTGCAGCTACGAGGTGACGTTCGACCTGCGGCCGGGCGCCGACCGCAAGCGGGGCTTCGTCGCCGTGGCGCGGTGCGACCTGGACGGAGACGGCGTCGAGGCCGTGTTCGAAGCGACACGCGAGCAGCCGCCCCGGCGGATCACCGCCCCCGACGTGCTCTAGACGCGTTTAGTCCCTCACTCGACGATCTCGAGGACCCCCACCCGCCACGAGTTGGTGCCGTGGTTGTGCACGTGGACCCAGGCGTCGTCGCCCTCGCGGGCGGCCGCGACGCCCGCCGGCCAGGGGATCTCCAGGTCCCAGATCTCCTCGTCCGACGGGATCGACGGTCGCTCGTCGATGAGGACCAGGTCGCCGATCTGGACGACGAAGTGGCCTTCCGCGGGCTCCGCCGCGAACAGGTCCAGGTGCCACGCGACCAGGTGCACGGTCGCCCCCGGGCCGACGTCGCGCAGGATCGGCTGGCTGAACGTGCCGTAGGGGCACAGGTCGGTCTCGACCTCGAAGATCCCGAGCTCCTCGCCGTAGCCGGTGACGTCGCACTCGACCCCGCCGGGCCGGTCGTCGAAGGGGTCGTCGGCCGCGCCGACCTCGGCCCAGCCGGCCGCGTCGATCAGCGGACCGGGCTCCCAGCTGCAGCCCGCCAGGGCCGCCGCCGCGATCAGAGCGAGGGCGCGATGCCGGAGCACGAGGCGAAGTCGTCCGAGCAGCTGCCGTCGGCGAGCACCGGTCGGGCGCACTCCATGAAGCTCTGCCACTCGGTCGCGCAGGAGTCGACGACGGTGTCGAAGAAGCCGACGCCCGGCGGTCGCGCGTCGTAGCAGTTGCCGAAGGCGAGCATCGGCAGGCCGCAGGCGCCCTGCATGCAGCCGTCGAACATCTTGGGCAGCGCGCAGTTGACGCACTCGTAGCTGATGGAGCCCATGCACTCGATGGGGCAGGTGGCGTCGCCCTCGGGGCAGGCCGCGAGGCAGCCCTGGAAGCCGCCGCAGAGCCCCGAGTCGCCGCCGCCGGCGTAGGGGGTGCGCAGGATCAGGAAGTCGAGGCACATCTCGTCCAGGGTGCCGTCGCCCCACTGGACGGGGCCGGGATCGATCTGGGCGCCGTCCACGACGGGCTGGTTGGCGGCGCTGTTGTCGTACACGCAGCGCAGCTCGATCTCGTCCTGCAGGGACAGCGGCGTGCGCGCCTCCTCCGTGAAGAAGTAGCCCTGCTGCCAGTCGAAGTCCCAGTCGTCGATGCGGCTGAGGCAGTCGCGGGTGCCGTCGGCCCGCACCACGGTGGTCTCGATCTCGCGCCCCAGGAGGTGCATGTGGGGGGCGGTGCCGACGATGGTGGCGTCCACGGGCATGCGGCGGAGGTCGACGTGCTCGCTCGCCTCGTCGCCGGGCTCGATGTAGATGCCGCCGTTGGCGACCGGGAACAGGGACGTCAGGTAGTCCGGCTCCTCGCCGTCGGCCATGGTCCAGAGGGCGAGGCCGCTGCGGTCGGGGGGCTGGGAGGGGTCGAGCACCGCGGAGATGGTGTTGTAGTGCACCTGCATGACCAGCGCGGAGCCGGCCTGGATGCGGCTGGCGGAGTCGGTGGCGAGCCGGGTCTCGGTCGGGCCGGGGGCCCAGCCGGTGAGCATCGGGGCTTCGAGGCGGGCGTCGCCGAAGCAGGTGTAGCCGGCGCCGGGCTCGGAGTCCTCGAGGTCCTGCAGGTCGTCCCGCATCGACGCGGGCACCTCGAAGATGATGACGTGGTGCACGAGGTCGGCCCGGTCGGGCTGGATTTCGGAGGCCTGCACGAAGGTGTCCTGCTCGAACTCGTGGGGGAGCACGAGGCAGCGGTAGTCGTCGTCCGAGGTGCCGTCGGGGAGGTGGCCGACGGCGGGAAACAGCAGGAGGTCCGGCTCCCCCAGGTCGGCGGCCGGCGGCACGTCAGGCGGGACGTAGTCGGCCTCGTCCCCGAGGACGAACCCTTCGGTCCGCCAGTCGACGAAGGTCTGGATCTGGGCGTCGGTCAGCGCGAGGGAGTCCTCGACGTCCCGGCAGCTCTCCTCGTAGGACCACGGCGGCATGGAGCCGTCCTCCACCGCCGCGACGATGGCGGGGCCGAGGGACTCCACCACCTCCGGGTCGTCCAGGGCGAACGGGCCGATCCCTCCAGCGGTGTGGCACGAGACGCACGCGACCTCGATCTGAGCGCGCACCTGCCCGTGGTAGGTGACGCTGGCCTCTTCGACGGGGCCGCAGGCGGCGAGGGTCGCCGCGGCGGCGATGGCTGCAGGGATGCGCATGGACGTCTCCTTCCTCTCCGAAGTGCAGGTGATAGCAGAAGTGCACACCGGTGGGTCGGGTGCAGTTACCCGACCCGTACGTCCACTCACTGTGCCGCCCAGGTTGTGTGACCACGGATCCGACAGGCCCGCGGTCCGAG
>CAYQEG010000076.1:0-33350 GCA_964416435.1 uncultured Rickettsiales bacterium | reverse complement strand
CGACGACGACGTCACCGACGACGACGACGCGACCGACGACGACGACATCGCCGACGACGACGACGTGGCGGACGACGACGACGACGACGACGACGACGACGACACCGCCGGCTGCCCGGGCGGCATCTGCGAGCTGTCGATCGTCGACGCCCAGGCGGACTGCGACCTGCTGCCCAACCCCGAGCCGCCTCCGCCGGACGGCGTGCTGATCAACTCCGGGGGACCCGGTCAGATCACGGCCCAGCACTTCAACTACAGCGAGGGCTGCTGCCCCGAGATCGACGTCCGCGCCTCCGCCGACCTCAACGACAACACGATCGATATCTCGTTCGAGCTGTACGACGACTTCTGCGACTGCATCTGCACGCTGGACGTCATCTACACGCTGGGCGACGTGCCGACGGGCACCTGGGCCGTGACGACCAACGGCGCGGCCCCCCAGACGGTGACCGTCGACCCGTAGCCCGGGCGGCCGCGCTCAGATCCGCATCAACCGCTTCGGACGCCAGCCGCCCCGGTTGGGGCTCTGCAGCTTCTTGGGCCGCTTGACGTCCGCGAGGACGCAGTCGATCAGCTCGTCCACGCAGGTCAGCGTCATCGAGTTGTCCACCGACTCGTAGCCCTGCAGCGCCTCCCGGTGGGCGTCGATCCGGCCGAGGAACCGGCCGAGCACGTCCTCGTCCAGCTCGGGGGTCCACGAGCCGTAGCCGAGCTTGCCCAGGTACCGGGCGTTGAGCTCCTGCTCGAACTGCCCGGTCAGCGGCAGCGCGAGCATCGGCACGTGCAGGTGCACCGCTTCGCTCATCAGGCTGAAGCCGGCGTTGGCGACCACCGCGCGGGCCGTCGCCAGGTCGTCGACGAAGCCGGTCTCGCTGAAGCCCTTGAGCTCGACGTTCCCCTCCACGCCCTCACGCCCCATGCCGTAGACGCGGAAGGGCACGTCGGGGAAGCGCTGGAGCAGCGGCACCAGCTCGTCGTTGGTGCCCCGGGTCTGGTAGACGAGCACGTGCTCGCCGGGCTCGGGGGTCGCGGCGAGGATCTCCGGCCGCAGGATGGGCGGGATCATCGTCGTCCGCTTCTTGCGCACCCGGGGATAGAAGAAACTGGTGACCAGGTAGTGGTACGCGCCGGGCACCTTGATCCGGACCGCCCACCGCGCCATCTGGAAGTCGAAGCTGCCGCCGGTCACCGTCTCGTCGTGCTCGCAGCGGTTGAGCACCTGCATGTTGTCGATGCTCACGACGGGGATGCGGTGGTTGCGGGCGTACAGGTAGGCCCAGCTCTCGAAGTCGCTGATCACCAGGTCCGGCCGCCAGTCCTCCTCGGCGTGCTGCTGGTAGACGGCGATGTTGTGCCGCAGGTTGCGCGGCGCCAGCTCGACGTTGCCCAGCAGCGTCTCGCCGAAGTCGATCCCGGTGTGGTCGACCTCCAGCTGCAGCCCCTGGATCTCGTCGATCTTCAGCCGCTCCCGGCCCTCCAGCCGCTCGGTCAGGAACTGGTGGGCGCGGCCCGAGACCACGACCCGAACCGTGTGACCGGAGTCCAGCAGGTGCTCGATCACGACCCGGCTTCGAGTGGCGTGTCCCATGCCCTCGCCGACCACTCCGTACAGAATCCTCATCTCTACCCCCTTGTGGGTGGTGCGATCCGGGGGCAAGTTACCGGCGTGGGATCGACCCTCGTCTACGACGGCCAATGCCCCTTCTGCCGCCAGCAGCTCGCCCGACTGCAGCGCTGGGCCCCGGATCCGTCGCTGCGCACCGTCTCGTTCCGGGACCCGGGCGCGCTGGACGAGTTTCCCACGCTCGACGAGCAGGCGTGTGACCAGGAGATGAAGCTGGTGCTTGCAGACGGCCGCATCTTCGGCGGCATGGAGGCCGCCGTGCGCGTGCTCTCCCGTCGGCCGATCTGGAAGATCGCGCTGCTCTACTACGTGCCGGGCATCAAGCAGGCGCTCGACGCCGTCTACCGGTGGATCGCGAGGCGCCGCCTGAAGCTCAGCGGCGGCGTCTGCAACGACGACGTCTGCGCCATCCCCGAGCGGCCCGCGTGAAGAAGAAGGCCCCGCTGGTCATCCTGTTGATCCTGCTGATCGGCGCCCTCGGCGCGCTCATCGAGTCCCGGATGGTGTCGGACGAAGAGCGGCTCGACGAGCTGTTCGTGGAGATGGTGCGCGCCCTGCAGGCCGAGGACCGCGGCGCGATGGACCAGCTGATCCACCCGACGTTCAGCTTCCACGGCCCCAAGCCGGTGGGCGACGGCGACCGCGACGCGGCGTTCGCCTCCCTCGGCAAGTACTGGGACGAGTCCAGCAACACGAAGCTGACCTCCAAGCGGGAGGTCGAGGTGACCGGCAACGTCGGCGTGATCACGCTGACCGGGCACCTGCGGTTCGACTGGGACGGGGGCGGCCTCGTCCTCTACAAGACCGCCATGTCCGTCGCCGCGGTGAAGACGCCCGACGGGACCTGGCAGGCCCAGGGCATCACGGTCTCCGAGCTGAACCCCGGGCTGTTCTGACCTCGATGGCGCGCGCGCTGCTCGCCGTCGCGGCGCTCCTGGCGATCGGCGCCACCTCCCCTGCGGTCGCCCAGGAGAGCGAGCCGACGCCGGACCACGAGGCGGCGCTGCGTTGCGCCACCGGCGACGAGCAGGGCTGCCTGGCCGTCATCGACCTCTACTACCCGATGCACTCGGTCGGGGACGTCTACCTCGTCACCGCCCTGGCCCTCGAGACGTGCGTCAACGGCGTCGACGACTTCTGCGCCGCGCTGGGCCTGCCCCCGGGGATCTCGTTCGTCGACGGGCTGGCCCGGGCCGCCGAGCGGTCCCTGGACCTGACCGCGTGCGAGACGAAGGCCCAGCTGGACGCCTGTCTGACCCTGGGGGCCCGCGGCCACCGCGCCCCTCGCGACCTGGTGTCCCGCTGGCCCGACTGGTTCGACGCCGAGGTGGCGCCGCTCCTCGCGAAGTGCGAAGCGGGCGACGCGACGGCGTGCGAGACGGGCTACCGGGCGTGGCGGCTGGGCGGCTTCGTCGTGCGGGGCCCCGGAGACGAGCCCCCGAAGGGCGAGGAGGAGGAGGACGACGACGTCCCCCGGCCGATGATGGGTCCGCGGGGCTGGCTGGGGGTCGACGGCGGCCTGCGCGGCAACACGACGGTGGACACCGTGGGGCTCGACGTGGGGGCCCGGGGCGACTTCCTGATCGGCCCCGCGGGGATCGGCGTGCGCATCGAGTGGACCGTCGACCGCACGCTGCAGAAGCGGGAGGAGCGCACGATGGGCCGCTACGCCCACTGGCTGCACGGCGAGCTGGCGCTGTCGTTCCCGAAGTTCGACCTGCTCGCGGGCGCCGGCCCGGGCATCGGCTGGGTCCAGGACCCCAACGACGTCAGCCAGAAACTGACCTCCTGGGGGGTGCACCAGTTCGTCGAGGTGCTGCTCCACAGCCCGGCGCGGCCGGCGACGCTCGGGGTCGGACTCCGGCTTGAGCTGCACCAGCTGTGGCAGCCGGACTGGAACGACGAGATGGAGTTCGGGCTCGGGATCTCGCTGTCGGTGGCGCTGGGGCTACGGAGCGCCGGCCGCTGAGACGACCACCGGGGGGTGCGCCCACAGCTCGAGCACGTCCCACGGCGTCTCCGGCTCCGCGACGAGCAGCCGCCAGGTGACCGTCTTGCCGGCCCAGTCCGGGGCGGCGGGGCGGAACTGGCTGCCGACCAGGAACGTGGCGACCTCGCCCAGGCTGCTGCCGCCGGTGGACCGGCCGTCGTGCCACTCGCCGACGCCATACAGCGTGCCCAGGGGCGCGACCGTCGCGACCCCGCCGACCTCCCGCACCGGGGCGAACGCCAGCGACGTGCGGTCCCTCGGGGCGAACCGGATGGCGTCGCCTTCGGCGCAGACGAGCTCCACCTGACTCCAGGCCGCCTGGCCGTTCCAGGTGTCGGTGCCCGGTCGCATGGGCCGCTCCCGGACCGTGCCGCCGTAGGTGTCCCAGCGCAGGGTCGTGGCGACGCCGGGGCACGCCAGGGGGCTCAGCGCGATGGACTCCGCCGCTTCGAGGTCCTCCAGCTCGGGGAGCACCGCGACCACCTCGACCACCGTGCCCGGCAGCCCCGCGATGCGCCTGCGGGTGAGGGACATCGTGCCGAACTGGTCGCAGAGCGGCAGGTTGCCGGCGTCGATGGTCGCGACGGTGGTGCCCCTCCCGTCGACGTGGGTCTCCAGCGGCACCAGCGCGGTCGCGCCGGTCAGCCCGTCGCACTCGGTGAAGGGCGCGACGAGGGGGAGGTCCGCCGGCGCGTCGTCCAGCGTCAGGCCGCCCACCAGGGGAGCGTGGCCGGGCTCGTAGGCCCAGGTCAGCCGGACCACCGAGCGGGCCGGCAGGTCGAGCACCGCGCGCATCACGGCGGTCACGACGTCTCCGCCGATGGTGATCACCTCCACCCCGGCGACCTGCTCGTCGCCGGCGTCGTCCCGCAGGACGAGCTCGGAGGGGGAGGTCCAGACGTCCCCGGACACCGCCACCGGGATCTCGACGAGGGCCGGCCCGGCCGCGTCCGTGTGGTTGATGACCGCCACTTCGCCGGGGGCGAGCGGATCGAGCGCCGCGGCGGCGTCCAGCGCCGCCTGTCCGGCGTCGAGGGAGGCGCCCGCCCAGGCCCGCGCGGCGGCCTGCCGATCGGCGTGCAGGAAGGGCGCGGCGAGCCCGAAGTGGGTGGTCGACAGCGCGAGCAGCCGCGGGGCGATCGCGGCGTCGACGAGGGCCGCGACGCCGGCGTCCCCGTCGCCCCGGACCGCGGCGGCGGCGGCGAGGTCCCGGGCGACGGCAACCGCGGTCGAGATCTCGTGGTTGATCTCCTTCTCGGCCCAGGACTGGAAGCCGTCGCCGGTGCCGTCGGCGATGTCGCCGAGCGCGACGACCTCGGAGACCGGCTCGTGGTCGTCGAGGAAGGGCTGGATGTTGGTCCACTCGGCGACGCCGGCGTCCACCAACGGCTGCACGTCGTCCAGCTCCGCGTCGAACAGCTCCCAGGACTCGGCGTCGGCGTCGAAGTGCACGACGAGCAGGGAGTCGCCCGGCACCGTGGCGCTGATCTGGCGGACCCAGGCGGCGAGCCCGCCGTGATCGAGCACCTCGGCGTGGTGATAGACCGGCACCCACGTCATCGCCGCGCCGCTCTGCTCGTCGACCAGCGTCAGCGGCGCGTACCGCTCGTGGGGCGCCAGCTCGGTCTCCAGCCGCATGCCGGTGAACCCGTTGGCCGAGTAGAAGAGCGTGATCCACTCGACGCCCAGGTCCCGGTACCAGCCGATGTGGTCCGGCGTGAACATGTTCTCCTGGGGCTGCACCCCCGGCACGGTCTCGCTGAAGGCGGCCTCGTGGCTGGCCTGGGCGAGCCCGATGGCGCGGTCGAACTCGTCGCGGGTGTGGTTGGCGACGGCCCCGTTGTTCCAGCTCATGAGGCGCACGTCGTCGGTGCCCGCGGCCACCCGCTCCTGGATCCGCAGGCGGATGTCGGGCGACTCGGTGGCCATCCAGCCGTCGAGCGTGAAGTAATCGTCGACGTCCCAGTCGGCGTGCACCTGGGGCCGCTCGTCGAGCCAGTCCAGGACCGTGCGGATGACGTCGATGTCCAGGCCGAAGCCGTCGTCGGTCGGCTCGTCGCCGCGGTACGAGTGGTAGTAGTTCGTGTGGAAGCTGAGGGCGACGTGCACGGTCCCCCCGGCGTCCGCGGGCCCGTCCTCGACCGCCGGCCCGGCGCGACGCACCACCCCGTCGGTCCCCACCGCGACGCTCCCCGCCAGGCCCAGCTGCGGCCCGTCGCCGTAGCGCCGCCAGCGGGCCGCCTCCTCGTCCCAGCGCCACACGCCTCGGGAGGCCGTCGCGGCGGTCAGCTCGTCCCCCTGCCGCACCGCGACCGCGTCGAAGTCGCCGCCGACCTGGGCCCAGCCGCCGTCGCGACACCAGACGCCGCGGTCCAGCGTCGCCACGCAAGGCACCCCGTCCAGCACGTCGACGCCCATGAGCGCCCGCGCGGGGAGCGCCTCGGTCCGGTCCTCCCAGGTCTCCCCGAAGTCGGGGGAGTGGAAGACGGTGCCGCTGAGCAGCCCCTGGAAGGAGGCCGGGAGCATCGAGTCGGCGAGCTGGGCGACGGCCCAGACGTCCCCGCCCTCGGTGTCGATCCCGGTGAACAGCACGTTGAAGGAGCCGCTGCTCGCGACGGGCATGGTGGTCCAGTCGACGCCGTCCAGGGTGCGGAAGAGGCCTCCGACGCCGGCCAGCCAGGTGCCGCCCCGCTCGTCGGCGGCCACCGCGAAGGGGACGACGTCGGCGCGGGGGTTGAGCAGCCCGGGCAGCGGCAGCGACGGCGGCTCCTCGACCCGCTCCCAGGTCGCGCCGCCGTCGGTCGAGCGGTGCAGGCCGCGGCCGTAGACGTAGGCGAGATCCAGCGACCGGTCGGCGCCGCCGATCCAGGTGACGGCCCCTTCGGCCAGCCCGGCGGGGTCGACGGCGTTCCACGTGGCACCCGTCGAGTCGGCGGCGAGCAGCGCGCGGTCCCGGGTCGCGACGAGCAGGGAGCCGTCGCCGAGCGCGCCGACGGCCCGGGCGGGCCCGACGTCGGCGACCGCGGCGTAGCCGGGGGACGGCGCGGGGGGCGGCTCCCCGTCGGCCGGACAGCCGGCGACCAGGAGCACGAGGAGGGGGAGGGCGCGGCGCATCCATGCCCTGATAGCTTGGATTCATGGATCGGATCGCGGGCGTCCTCGTCAATCACCGCAAGAGGGTGCTCGGCCTGACCGCGCTCCTCACGCTGACTTCGATCGCCTGCATGTTCCGCATGCAGATCAACGCCGACGTCACCCAGTTCATGCTCGACGGCAACGAGCGGGGACGGGAGTTCGCCGCGCTGCAGGAGGAGTACGACGCCGGGGACCCGGTGATGGTGCTGCTCCGGCGGGACGCCGGCTGGAAGGACAAGGCCGGGCTGGGCGACCTGCTCGTGGTGCGGGACACGCTGAGCGGCCAGGAGGGCGTCGCCGAGGTCGGCTCGCTGATCCCCGAGGTCCACCCCCTGACGGGGCAGCGATTCGACGCGGAGACGCTCGCGGCGACGCCCCCGATGATGCTGGACCGGATGCTCGCGGGCCCGGCGGCAGACCTGCTGCTGAGCGACGACGGCACGGCGACGATGATGGTGGTGTTGGCCGAGGACGACGCATCGAAACTGGCGCGCGACCTCGAGGACGTCGTCTACCCCGAGGGGGTCACGGCGATGCTGACGGGCAACCCGGTGGTGCTGGCGAGCATCATCGGCAGCCTGACATGGTTCGTGGTCGGCATCCCGCCGACGGTCGTGATCCTGCTGCTGCTGGTCTTCGCCCTGAACATCGGCAGCCGCAAGCTCGCCCTGGCGTCGATCGTGCCGGCGATCCTGGGGTCGATCTGGACCTTCGGGCTGATCTTCGCGCTGGGGTACGAGGTCGACATCATCACGTCGATCGTGCCGATCTTCGTGATCGTGATGGGCTCGGCGGACGGGCTCCACTTCGTCACCCACCTGCAGGAGGCGGCGCAGCGGACGGACGACCGCGTCGAGCAGACGGCCAGCGCGCTGCGGCAGGTCGGCGTGCCGATGATCCTGACGACGATCTCGACCGCGGCCGGCTTCCTGTCGCTGGTCGCCACCGACGTCGGCCCGATGCGCCAGATGGGGCTGTTCACCGCGATCGGCATCTGCTTCGCGGGCGTCGCGTCCTTCTTCTCGCTGCCCGCGGCGTTGTCCGAGTTCGAGCTCCCGCCGCCCGGGAAGCACGCCATCGGCCACCGGGTCACCGGCCTGTTCAAGAGGGCGGCGCAGCACCGCGCCATCGCCGCGGTGCTGTTCGTCGCCATCGTCACCTTCGGGGCGCTGACGGTGCCGAAGCTGGGGGTGAACGCAGACCAGCTGTTCTTCTTCGACGAGGGCCACCCCGTCCGAGCGTCGTTCGAGGAGATGACCGAGGTGTTCGGCGGGGCGACCCCGCTGTTCGGGGAGCTCGCCGTCGATCCCGAGCGTCCCCTGAGGGCCCAGGTCAGCGAGCTGCAGGAGATCCAGGACGAGCTGGCCGCGCTGCCGGGCATCACGAAGGTCTTCTCCGTGCTGAACATCGCCGAGGCGGCGCCTCCGGGCATGGCCGACGAGGTGCTGTCGGGCGAGCGGGCCGGACCGATGGGGCGGATGGTGACCGACGACGGGCTGCGGTTCGTGCTCTTCCCCGGGGAGTTCACGAGCGAGGACATCCGCGGATGGCTGGAGTTCGCCGACGGCCGAGAGGAGGTCCGGGTCCTGACCGGCATGCCGATCCTGTACGACGAGATGAGCCGGCTGGTGTTCTCGGCCCAGGTCAAGTCGCTGAGCACGGCGTTCGTGCTGGTGTTCGTGATGCTGCTCGTCGCCTACCGGCGCTTCGGCGCGACGTTCCTCGCGATGCTCCCGCTGGCGCTGACGTGCTGGGTGCTGCTCGGCTTCCTGTCGGTCAGCGGCATCCACCTGCACCTGCTCACCGCGACCATCACTGCGATCGTGATCGGAGTCGGCATCGACTACGCGATCCACCTCGTGGCTGCGATCGAGCACGCCCGCGCCGACGGCCCTGGCTACGCCCTCCGTGCGATCGACACCGCGGGCCGGCCGATCATGGCCAACGCGCTGGGCGTGGCGGTCGGCATGACCGGGCTGGTGCTGTCGCCGTTCGCGCCGCACACCCACATCTCGATGGTCATGTGGGTGTCGATGATGACGGCGTCGGTCAGCGCGCTGCTGCTGATCCCGGCGCTCTGCCGCAAGGAAGCGACGAGCCTGGAGGGGTGATCAGGAGGCGGTGGCCGCCTCCGCCGGCGCCTCTTCCGTCGTCTCTTCGGCCGGCACCCCCTTCAGCTCGCTCTCCAGCAGCTTGGGGTTGGCGAGCAGTCGGCGGACCTCCTTGGCGAGGATCCCGCCCTGGGCGCCGTCGAGGTAGCGGTGGTCGATGGTCGCGCAGAGCGTCAGCGCCTTGTGGATCACGACGTCGCCGTTGATCGCAGCCGGGATGTCGCGCAGAGCGCCGATCAGGATGTAGACGGGCACCCGCGCGAACGGCGTCGGCGGGGCCCAGCCCTCGTCCAGGCCGAACATGCCGACGCTGGTGATGATCGCGCTCCCGAAGGGGTAGCGCTCCAGGCCGAGCGCCTTGAACTGGATGCCCAGGCTCGCCGTCAGCCAGCCCGTGACGTACAGCAGCGGCCGGATCAGCCACGTCGGCAGCATCTTGATCGGGCCCATCGACTTCTTGAAGTCCTCGTCCCTGCCGTCGCGCAGCCTGTCGGCCCGCGCCTTGAGGTCCGCGGCGACGTCCTCGGGCGTCATCTTGTCGATGTCGTTGACCTTCGCCTTGGCCAGGTTCTTGCCCCCGTCCAGCGCGACGAGGAACGCGATGTCCACCGTCTTGTGGGGGATGTAGCGACCGAAGCGGATCCGCCCGTTCAGCCCGGGCGCCTTGCTCAGCGCGCGACCGACTGCGGCGCCCACCAGGTGCGTGATGGTCACCTTCAGGCCCGTGCGTTCGCGGACCTCGTCGATGTACTCCAGCGCCTTCGTCGCGTCGAGGGTCAGCTTCCCGTAGATGTTGCCTTCGCGGGGCGAAGACCATGTCGCGATCGCCAGCTTCCGGCGCGTGCTCATCTTGGCCATGGGGATCCTCCGCGACCGAGCATACTGCGGCCCGTGCATCGCTACCTGCCCATGGCCCTCTTGTTGCTCGTCGCCTGTCCGCGGCAGGCCCCTGTCACCCCGGCCGTCGACGCCCCCGTCGACCCCCACGGCGCCGCCGCCGGGGTCGACGACTCCGACCTCGCCGACCTGCTGCGCGACGCCTGGGAGCAGGACTTGCGCGACGCCCCGACGTGGGCCACCCGGATGGGGGACCACCGCTACGACGACCGCCTCCCGGACCTCAGCGCCGAAGCCCGCGACGCCCAGGCCGAGCACGATCGCGCGCTCCTCGCCCGCGCCGACGCCCTGGCCTCGACCCACCTGAGCGACCGCGACCAGACCACCCTCCAGCTCTTCCAGTGGCGCACCCGCCGCGCCCTCGACCGGCGCGTCTGCCGCTTCGACGAGTGGGCCGTGTCGGTGCGCGGCAACCCCCTGACCCGCCTGGAGAGCTTCGTCGAGACCCACCCGCGGCGCGGGCCGGAGGACGACGAGACCCTCCGGGCCCGCCTCCGCGCGGTCCCCACGATGGTCGAGCAGCAGATCGCCCGGCTGCGCAGCGGCCTCGGTGACGGCCTGGTCGCCAACGCCGAGTCCGTGCGGCGCGTCGTCGCGATGATCGACCGCTGGATGGAGCTCCCCGCTGCCGAGCACGACCCCCTCGTCGCCGAGCTCGATTCGATCCTGCGGCCCTCCTTCGTCGCCTACCGCGCCGTCCTGACCGACGAGGTGCTGCCCGCCGCCCGCGACGATCAGCAGGTCGGGCTCGCCACCCTGGGCCCCGGAGCAGGCTGCTATCAGGCATTGATAGCATGGTATACGACCCTCCCCCTGGACCCCGAGGCGGTGCACCGGACGGGCCTGGAGCAGCTCGAGTCGATCCACGCCGAGTTCAGCGAGCTCGGCGACCGGCTGTGGGGGGAGCGAGACGTCGCCACGATCTTCGAGCGGCTGCGGACCGACCCGGCCCTGTACTTCGAGACCGAGGAGCAGGTGGAGGACAAGGCCCGGTCGGCGCTCGCGTCGGCGGCGGAGGTGATGGACCAGGCGTTCGGCCGGCTCCCCCGCGCGGAGTGCGGCGTCGAGCGCGTCCCCGCGGTGGAGGCGCCGTTCACCACCATCGCCTACTACCGGCGCCCCGCCCCCGACGGCTCCCGCCCCGGCACCTACTTCGTCAACACGTACGCGCCGACCACCCGGCCCCGCCACGAGGCCGAGGTGCTGGCGTTCCACGAGGCGATCCCCGGCCATCACCTGCAGATCTCCATCGCCCAGGAGCTCGGCGACCTGCCCGCCTTCCGGCGCAACACCGGCGCCACCGCCTTCGTCGAAGGCTGGGCGCTGTACATCGAGCGGCTCGCCGACGAGATGGGGCTCTATTCGGGCGACCTGGACCGGATGGGGATGCTGTCGTTCGACGCGTGGAGGGCGGCCCGGCTGGTGGTCGACACCGGCCTGCACCACCAGGGCTGGTCACGCCAGCAGGCGGTCGACTTCCTGCTCGCCAACACCCCCCTGGCGCCCAACAACGTCGACAACGAGGTCGATCGCTACATCAGCACCCCCGGCCAGGCCCTCGCCTACAAGGTCGGCCAGCTGCAGATGTGGGCGCTGAGGCGTCAAGCGGAGGACCAGCTGGGCGACCGCTTCGATCTGCGCGCCTTCCACGATGTCGTGCTGGGAGGCGGCGCCGTGACGCTGCCCGTGCTCAGGGAGCGGGTGGAGCGCTGGATCGCCGCCGGCGGACCCCCACCGCCGCGCTGAGGACCAGCCCGAGCAGGCCGACGCCGCCGCCGCCCACCGCGCTGCAGCCGGGGATCGTGTTGCCCGGGTCCTCCGGCTCGACCGGTTCGGCGGTGGACGCGGTGGGGCCGTCGCTCCGCTCGCCGTCGTCGACCACGCCGTCGCCGTCCGCGTCCTCGTACAGGGCGGCGTCGTCGTGGACGCGGCCCACGAGCGCCTCGTAGGCCGGGTGCCCGGTCTCGACCACCACGAACGGCTCCAGGTCCAGCCCCAGCTCCTCGATCGACGTGTACTCGGGTCCGAGGATCTCGAGCAGCAGCGCCTGCTCTTCCCCGATCTCGAAGCCCTCGGTGGTCGCCCCGTTCAGCGTCACCGTGCCCACCGCGAGGTCGAGCAAGGCCATCGGGTCCTCGTCGTCGCCGGTCCAGAGCTCGACGTACACGAACGCGTCCGTCGCCTGGAGGCTGCACCACGTGCCGGACGGAACCTCGACCCCCTCGCCGAGGAACAGCAGGTCGTCCTGCAGCTCGATCTGGGTCGCCTCCCCCTCGCAGTCCACCACCTTGAGGGCCTGGGTCTCGATCAGCGCCTCGGCCACGTCCAGCCCGGACGCCGACCCGATCGCGAGCTCGACGACACCGGGGTTGCCGATGGCGATGCCCTGGTCGGGATCGCCGTTGGTCGGGCAGCCGACCAGCAAGAGCGTGAGGGACATCAACAGCAGGGAGCGCTTCATCACGCCTCCGGGGCCTCGGACAGGGGGAACAACGCCAGGTGCAGCTGATAGACCTGCTCGGCGCTCTCTTCGGCCGAGTCACACAGGTCCAGCAGCTTCTCCTGGAACGCGTCGATCTCGCGCTTCAAGCGTGGGACCAACGACCTTGGAATGCACACGGTGACCGCAGAAAGGTGCCGCTCGTCGCGGTCCGCCGAGTCGGTCGAGTCGGCCGCGAGGTTCAGCATCGAGCGGTGGTAGTTGCGCGCCGCCATGCCCGCCACCTCGTGCGGGGTGACGAGGCTCGCGTCGCTCAGCGAGACGCTGCCGTCCTCGCCCTGGGCGAGCAGCCCGATCTCGACCAGCGCCTCCATCGCCTTGCGCGCCTGCGCCGGCGTCACCCGAGGGCGCAGCTGGCGGGCGATCCACTCGGGGTCGGGATCGAAGTCGTCGCGGGCGGCCAACTCGCGGATCGCCGCGTGGTGCCAGTTGCTGAAGATCTCCACGCCGCGCGCCTCGAGCTGACGCGCCTCCCGGAACCGACGCGACGCCGAGATGCGCGCCCACGCGCGGTTCTGCTCGTCCGTCGTCTTGGCCTGCCCCAGCAGCACCAGGTCTCCGAAGAACGTCGCCTCCGGCGGCCGCAGCTGCATCGCGCCGGCGAACGCCTCGGTGGTGGCCTGCGTCAGGTTGCGCTCGCCCCGGATCACCTGGATCAGCAGCGACGGCGACTTCTGCCCCGCGAGCCGCGCGAACATCCGGTGGCTGAAGCGCGGGTTGCCCTGCTTGGCGGCCCGGAACCAGTCGTCCAGGAACCGCCGGTAGTCCAGGTACGTGTAGATGTCCACGCCCCGCTTCGCTGCCGCTCGTCCAGAGCTTGTCACACGTATTTGAATACGGTCGATCGGGCGTGACGTCAACAGGAATTGCCATTACGTACGCCGTATTCAGGAACAAGTGTACTCGGACTGTGAACGCCTGATCGGCCGATTGGAGCGAATACCCGAGTACACCTCGCCGGTCAGGACTAGCCTCGGTTCGTACCCTTCAGACCACCGGAGACCCACCATGCGAACCACCTCACTGAGCCTGCTGACCGCCCTGGCCCTGCTGCTCTTCCCGCTGTCCGGCTGCGAGCTGCTGTCCGGCAGCGTGTCCCTCCCGTCGGACGAGCCGGCCCCCAGCGACGACGACAACGCCGACGACGTCGAGGGCGACGACGACTTCGAAGACGACGACGACTGGGAGGACGAGGACGACTGGGAAGACGAGGACGACTACGAGGACGATGAGTGGGAAGACGACGAGTGCGAGGACGACGAGGACGATCCCGACGACTGGGAAGACGACGAGTGGGAGGACGACGACTGCGAGGACGACTGGGAGGACGACGAGTGGTCCGAGTGCGACGAGGCGATCGCCGAGCTCGACAAGCTGTTCGAAGAGGAGCTCTGGATGCTCGACGAGTGGATCGACGAGGAGCTCTGGATGCTCGACGAGTGGATCGACGAGGAGATCCAGGGGCTCGACGAGTGGCTCGACGAGGCGCTGGAGGAGGCGACCAGCGAGGAAGAGGCCGACCAGCTGTTCGAGGACTACGAGATGATCCTCGACGAGCTCTTCTGGGAGTACGAGCTGATCGCCGACGAGCTCTTCTGGGAGTACGAGATGATCCTCGAGGAGCTCGAGTACTGGTACATGGAGGAGCTGGAGCAGATCCTCATGGAGTGCGAAGGCGACCCCGACGACCAGGGCGACGAGGACGCCGACGAGCCCGATGAGGACGCCGACGAAGACGAGAACGAAGAGGACGAGGGCTAGCCGAGCAGCCCGTCCAGCTGGTCGTTGAGCGCGTCGGTCCCCGCGTAGCCGGCGCCCTGGACCCGGGGGTCGGCGAGCCATTGCTTCGCACGACGCAGGTTCTCCACCCCTTCGGGTCCGCCCGGCTCGAGCTCCATGACCCGCTCGTAGCAGGCCCGCACGAGCCGGAAGTCCCCCTTGAAGGTCGCCATCTCTCCCTGCTTGTCGAGCAGGTCGGACGCCATGCGCAGCTGGTCGACCCCGACCACCTTCAGCCGCGCCGCCTTGCGACCCTGGCGACTCTGAAGCGTGTCCCACACCTCGGCCGCGCGCTTGTGGATCGAGGTGATCAGGTCTTCGATCCGCGGGTCCATCACCTTGGCGAACCGCTCCCGGCCGAACTCCTTGAGCAGCTTGTCGTAGCCGGCCTTGATCTCCGCCTCCGAGCTGCTCCAGTGGGCGTGCAGCGCCTCGAACTCACTCCGCCGCGTCACGTCGCGGAGCCCGATGTACAGGATGCGCTCGGCGCGGTTGCGCTTGCCGTGCTCGCCCTCGTCGCGGACGAACTCGACCAGCCCCATCGCCTTGAGCGCGAGCAGCAGCCGGAGCAGGCGGCGCTCCTCCATCTCCTTGAGGCCGACGAGCTCACCGAGCGTCCAGCCGGCGGGCAGCACCTTGTTGGCGAGGTTTCGTTCGTCGGGCTTGAGCGGCACCTTCTGCAGGAACTGGATCCGGGCGGCGACCGGCCGCACGTGCATCGGGTAGATGCCCTCCGCCTTCTGGACCAGGGCGTCGTCGCTCACCTGGGCGAGCGCCTGCCGCTGGGAGTCGAGCAACACCGCGAGCACGTCCACGGCCTGGAAGTCGAAGACGGCGGTGACCTCGGGGAAGTCGTGGAACCGGAACTTGCCGAAGTTCATCCCCATCAGGTTGCGCGTGATGCGCTCGGCCCGCCGGTGCAGGCCCTCCTTCAGCTTCTTGCGGTCGAGCTTGCCCGAGTGGACGAGGTACTCGCCCGCCGCCATGCCGGTGAGCTTCTGGATGCGCAGCGCCGCCACCCAGTCCTTCGCCGAGATCACACCGTCGGCGACCAGCGCGTCGCTCAGGAACTCGCCGGGGTGGGGTTTGTCACCCAGGTAGTGAACCGGCTGGCCCTTGACCAGGTAGCACCAGCGCACCTCGCGGAACGCTTCGATCGCCAGGATCCCGGTGACCTGCTTCTCGTAGAAGTGCAGGAGCACGTCGCGCCAGGTGACCTGGCCGAACTCTCCGTGCTGCGTGGCCGGGGGCAGCAAGGTCTCCGCCGACAGCGTGGCCGGGCCGCCGGCCCGGGCGACGCCGGCGATGTCCTTCGGATCGATGGCCGCCGTCTGGGCGGGGGCGGACGGCGCGGGGGCGCCGCTGGGGCGGACCGCGCGCGGCCCCGAGACATCCGGCATCGGCGCGCCCGGCCTGGAGACCGGCGCCGGACGCGGGCTGAAGGCCACCGCCTTGGGGCGGAACGCGACGGAGGAGCGACCGCCCGGGCTCGACGGCGGCTGCCGGACCGGAGGCGGCGGGGGAGGAGCGGCGGCGGGGGCGGGCGGGGGCGCGGGCTCCGGCTCCGGCTCGGGAGGCGGGGCCACGGCCGCCCGCTCGGGCTCCGGCTCGGGGGCCGAGGGCTCGGGCGCCGCGGGCTCGGGCGGCGGCGGGGGGCCGACAACTTCGGGCGCGGGTTCGGGCCCCGGCTCGGGCGCGGCAGGTTCGGGCTCCGGGTCCGGCGCCGGGGCCGGGGCGGCCGCCTCGGGGACGACGAGTGCCTCCGCCTCGGTGAGGCCGACCTCGATCAGGATCGTCTTCGCCGACGCCGTCCAGTCGCCGAGCTGCACCACGCTGCTCGCCTCGGACGCCTGCACGACGTCGCCCGTCACCTCCAGCGCCTTGCCCTCCCAGGTGCACCGGATGCGCACCTCGACGGTCTGGCCGACGTCGGGGGTCGGGTGGAGCGGCGCCATCAGCACGCCGAAGCGGATGGATCGGGACCACTGCTTGCGCAGCGTGTCGAGCGACGCGACATCCCAGGTGAAGGAGCTCATGCGGTGTCCTCTCCCCCGGGACCTTCATCGTCCAAGGGTTCCTGGTTCTGAAGCCAGCGCCAGGCGCCGAGGGCGGTGAAGAAGAGGCCCAGCCCCAGCAGGATGGCGACCGTCTCGGTCTCCCCGATCTCCAGACCGAAGCGGCTGAAGGTGACCTTGCTGCCGGGCGACTCGGTGTTGAACACGTAGACGCCAGCGCCGACGAGGAGGAACAACAGACCGGTCACGAACGCACCCACGAGCCGTGGATCGTCTCAGAAGATCAGCTTCCAGACCACCTCGGCCGACCCATCGAGCCGGTCGCCGATGCGGAACTCGATGTATGCGCGGCGGGCGATCCGGATCTCGAGCTCACCCTCGACCCGGTTCTCGTCGTCGTCGACTCCCCAGTTGTACCGGGCGATGAAGAAGATGTAGGGCGTGATCGCCTTGCCCGCCTCGACCGAGCCGGAGCTGATGTCGTCGCCCAGGTCGACGTTGAGCCGGTCCACCGGCAGGTACTTGCCGAACGCCTTGGTGGTCATCCCGGCCAGCGCCTGGACGATCGCCGCCGTCGCCCCGCTCCCCTCGGCGCTCCCCAGCTCGCTCAGCGGCTTGCCGGTGATCAGCACCGACATGATGTCCGCCTGGTCCTCGATCTGGTCGGACCGGAACTCGATCTCCGGCGACCCCAGCCGCTTGCGCACGAGCACCTCGACGTCGCCGTAGTTGGAGGGGAACAGCGCGGTCAGGTTCAGCTGGGTGTCGGGCACCAGGCCGGCGAACGTCACGGAGCTGGAGTCGGACACCAGGAACCGTCGCGTCAGGACCGTCAGCTGGCTGTCCGGGCCGGTGCGGATCTCTCCCTCGAGGTAGGGCTTGCCGTCCCGGAGCTTGATGTTGACCTCGCCCTCGAGGTTGAGCTCCGGCTTGACGTTGCCGAGCAGGCTGAACGCCTGGCCGGCCTCGCTCGCGCCGCCCAGGCCGTAGTTGACGGCGACGTGGATGTTGTTGGTCAGCACCACCGTGACGTCCAGGTACGAGGCGTCCATCAGCTGGCGGAGGTAGCTCGGCTCGTCGTCCTCGTCCTTCACCACGAGGACCACCCGCTCGCCGGGGCCCGGGGTGCTCGTCGTGCGGTGCACGTGCAGGTTGTCCGGCAGGGTCACCGGCTGCACGGAGCGGGCGTTGACGTCCTCGCTGCCCAGGTCGACGTCGACGTTGCTCAGCTCGAGCTCCCCGCGGAGGTCCAGCGCCGGCAGCTCGCCCGTCAGCCGCAGCCCACCGTGCAGCTGGGCCTTGATCTCGGCGGTGTACATCGCCCACATCCGCTCGAAGTCGATGGTCAGGTCCAGCGCGCCGGGCCGGAAGCCGTCCAGGGCGACCGTGCCGGAGGCGCGGAACCCGTGCCGCTGGCCGGCGACGCGGGCTCGGCCGCTGCGGGCGAGGTCGATCGGGTTGAGGACCTGGGGGGCGGTGACGAAGCTGAGGTCGGTCAGCTCCAGGCCGTCGGGCTGGAGCCTGGACGTCAGGTTGACCTCCTCGTAGCAGACGCCGGTGGTCTTGTAGCAGAGCAGCCCGTCGTCGATGCCGGCGCTGACCTCCGGGATCGGCGAGCTCAGCGACCCGGTGACGGTGCCGTTGACCGAGACGGTGCCGCGCGACTCCCAGATGTCGGGGACGAACGCGAGCAGCACCGGGAGCGGGAAGCCGTCTCCCGCGATCGTCACGTCCAGCCCGGGCTGCCCGAGCAGCTCGTCGATCGGGGTCAACGGGGACAGGCTCAGCGGGAACGGCGCGCCGCCGTTGACCTTGAGGGAGCCGCCTCGCTTCGGCTGGATCTTGAAGCCCCCGGTGAGCTGCCCGCGGGAGACGTCGGCGCTCAGCTGGAGCGGGTGCAGGTCCTGCTTGCCCGCCCGCGCGCCCACCAACTGCACGTCGGCGTCGATGATCGGCGCCGACAGCTCGCCCGTCATCTTCACCTTCCCGGCCGCCGCCCCGGTCAGGGGCTTGAGCGCGGGCACGAACTCGTGCACCAGCATCATCGGCAGCTGGGCCAGGGCCAGCTCCAACTTCAGCCCCGTCAGGAACGGGACCGGCTGACGGCTGCGCATCTCCTGGGGTCCCAGGCGGGTCAGCAGGAAGTCGCCGACGGGCGCGCCGGCCTCCCCGGACAGCCGCAGCACGCTGTCCCGGCCCAGCTTGAGCCGCGACGCCGACACCTCCAGCTGACCGTCCTGGATGATCGCGCCGGCCTGCAGGTGCACCGTCCGGTCCGCCAGCTCGAACCCGCTGGCGTGCAGCACGGTGCGCACGTAGAGGTTGTCGATCGGTCCCCGGAGCTCCAGGTCGCCGTAGTGCTCCCCCTGCGCGAACCCCTCGGGGAGCTCGACCCCCGCGATCTCCGCGAGGTCCGCCAGCGTGCGGCGCGGGAACTCCAGCCCCAGGTCCCAGGTGTCGTGGGGCGGGATGACGACCGGCGGCGCCGAGCCGTCCAGCGTCAGGTCGAGCGGCACCCGCCCGATCTGGAGCGTCACCAGGTTCTTGACCGTGACGAAGCCCGACACCAGGCCGTCGATCGCCTTGACGTCCAGCTCCAACGCCTGCGGCGGCCGACCGAACGCGCTCACTCCCTGGAACGTGCCGGCCACGGTCACCAGGGGGTCCGCGAGGGTGCCGTCGACGGTGACGTCGAGGCTCTTGACCCGGCCCACGAGCCCGTGGTCCAGCGGCTCCTCCCGGTCCAGGAGCACGGTCACGAGCGGCTCGACCTCGGCCAGGTCCTGCCCCTGGAGGGACAGCTCCGCGCCCAGGGAGCCCGTGCGGGGGTCGCGACTGGCGGACAGCGCCAGCCGCCCTGACTCGGTCTGCAGCTCCAGCCCGTCCAGGGCCAGCGCACCGGACGTCAGATCCACCGTGAAGGGGCCCGACGTCTGGAGCACCTGGTCGCCGGCGAGCACGGTCACCTCGTCGCCGCGCACCGCGATCGTCGGCAGATCCTCCCATCGCACGAAGCCCGTGGCGTCGACGAGCAGATCCGCGCCGCGGCTGCTCCGGCTGGTGAACTGCGCTCCGGCGCCCTGGAGCAGCAGGCCGGCGCGGACCTGGCGGGCCTGCTCCCGACCCGCCACGCGGACGCGGTGGGCGACGGTGTTGAAGGTGCCGCGCACCAGCGGCAGCCCCCCCGTGACGATGTCGAGGTCGATGTCCCAGTCGGCGGTCGCGTCGCCGATGGTCGCCGGCCCCACGTCCAGCCCCTGCGTCGTGCTCGTCATCGTCGAGTGGAGCGACAGGGGGTACGGGCCGTCCCCTCCCCAGGTCCCGCGGGTGAAGCCGTCGAACTCGTACGAGCCGCCGGTGACCGCCCCCCGGGTCAGGCTGCGCAGCGCCCCGAGGTCGGCCACGAGGCCGTCGACGTCCATCGCGAAGGACTGCTGCTCGACGTCCGTGGTGCCGGCGACGTGCAGCGTTCCGCCGCCGAAGCCGACCGAGAACCGGCGGGTGGTGATGACCGGGCCGTCCAGGCTCGCGTCGACGTCGACCGGGCCCAGCCGCAGCCCGGCGAACTCGAACGGCGCGCCGGTCGCCCGCAGCGTGCCGGCGAGGGTGTCGAGGTTGGTGCCCCGGCCCTCCCAGGCGAGGTCGGCGGTCAGGTCGTCGGGTAGGCCGTCGATGCCGTCCAGGAAGTAGTCGGGGGACAGCGACACGAGCCCCACGTCGAGGTCGTGCTCGATGACGGCGCGCTCACCGCCGGGAAGCGCCAGCCGCACCTCGCGCACGTCGAGCGCCGCGCCGTCCGCGAACCGCAGCTGGCCGGTCGCGAACATCGACTCCTTGAGGCGCCCGGTGACCTTCAGCTCCCCGGTCACGTCGCCCTCGAGGGGGGCCTTGGCGGCGACGTGTCGAGCGGCGGCGAGGTCCAGGCTGCGGATCCGCACCTCCAGGTCGGGCTGCAGGTCCCGCACGTCCCCGAGCGAGCCGGTGATGCCCAGGTCGGCGCCCTCCCACAGCACGGTCAGGGCGTCGACGTCGAGGGTCAGGTCGGCGGCCATGCGGGCGCCCCCGCTGACGTGCACCGGGGGCAGGGCGCGGGGCTCGACCAGCGTCACGTCCAGCGAGCCGATGGCGACGTCCTGGGCCGCCCCCTGCATCGACCAGGCGGCGTGCAGCTCGACGTCCTCGACGGCGAGGCGTCGCCCCGTCGGGAGCTCGATCGCGAACTTCGTCTCGTAGACGTCGACGTCGTCGATCGCCAGGGCGATGCCCTTGCCCTTCTTCTTCTTGCGCGGCCCCGCGCGGGGCTTGACGAAGGCGTTGGCGAGGTTGACGCCCCCCTTGTCGGGCCGCACCCGCAGCACCACGTCGCCGCCGTGCACGCGCACCCGGTCGGCGCGCAGGTTGAGGGCGAGCAGGTCCCAGATGTTCCAGTCGATCTCGACGCGGGTCGCGGCGACGGCCGGCTCGCCGAGCTCGTCCAGGATCTCCACGTCCTGCAGGACGAGCCGGTCCCCCAGGGCGCCGTCCCACGAGCCGACGTGGATCTCGCCGGGCAGCGCGTCGTTGGCGATCGGCAGCCCCTTGTTCATCGCCACGTCGACGGCCCAGGGGCTCTGGATGACCGCCCAGAGCAGCGACAGCAGCACGAAGACCCCGAACAGGAACCAGAAGACGATCCGCCCCACGTTCCGCCGCAGGAACCGGCCGAGCTTGCGGGCCATCCGCAGGAGGAAGGGGCGAGGTTCCGCCATCAGAACGACTCGCCGATCCCGAAGTGGATCTGCCAGTTGTTCGGCTCTCGTCGCAGATCCTCGGGGCACTGGCCGAGCGAGGGGCAGAAGCGGGGCTTGATGACCTCCTCGCGGAAGATGGCGTCAGTCCAGGGCTTGGGGTGGATCGCGAAGTCGAGCCGCAGGCGGCCGATCGACAGGTCGTAGCGGATGCCGCCGCCGACGCTGAACTGGAGGTCGCCGAAGAACCCCTCCACCCCGGCGATGTCCTCCGGCGCCGACCAGACCCGGCCGAAGTCGGTGAAGCCCGCGACCCACAGCCCGTTCCAGATGTTGCCGCGCAGCTCGAGGGCGCCGGTGAAGCCGACGCGGCCGCCGATGGGGACGATGCAGTCGCGCTTCGTGCAGTCCTCCTCCAGGGTTCGGGGGCCCAGGTAGCGGCTCTTCCAGCCGCGCACCGAGCCGTCCCCGCCGGCGAACACCGCCTCGTCGATCGGGACCTGGCCGTCCTCCCCGATGGTGGCGATGTACGAGCCGGTGCCGCGCAGCGCGAGGACCAGCCGGGGGGTGCCGAGGGGGATGTAGCCGCGCACGTCGCCGTCGAACCGGACGTACCGGTAGGTGCCCGGGGGCAGCGCCTCGTCGAACGCGATCGACGCGAACAGGCCCTTGTTGGGGGCGAGCAGGTTGTCCCGTAGGTCGACGATCGCCTCCTGGCGCAGGACCGTCAGGAAGTAGCCGTCGTCGAACGCGATCTCGTCGCCCAGCCCGGCCAGCTCCAGGTCGTCCAGGCGGCTGTCGTACAGCCGGAAGTAGCTGACCGAGTAGCTGACGCTCAGCTTGAAGGCCCGCAGCGGAGCCCAGGTGACGCCTGCCTCGCCCTCGGGCTGCGCGTACTTGTAGCCGCGCTCGACGTCCATCTTCAGGCCGCCGATGACGTGCAGGCTGAGCGTGCGGAACGGGAAGTCGGGCCACCGCAGCGACGCGTCCAGGTCGATCGCCGGGCCGAAGTCGTCGACCCCCATGAACACGAAGCCGCCGTACAGGTTGGTCTCGAACCGCACGAGCCGGGTGAACGCGTTGACGTGGGTCAGCGAGACGCGGCCGTGCACGTCGAAGCCGCCGAGGTCGAAGCCGACGCCGCCGCCGCCCTCGATGGTGCGGGGCTTGCGCTCCTTGAGGAAGATGTCGACCGGCACCACCTCGATGCCGTCCTCGCGGAGCACGACGTCGTCGCCCAGCTCGGGGGTGACCGTGACGAGGGCGAAGACGCCCATGTCGTAGATCTCCTGCTGGGTGCGGCCGACGGCCCGGCCGTCCCACGGCTCCCCCTCCTTCAGGCGCACGTGGCGCAGCACGTAGCGCTCACGGACGTCCTGCAGGCCGGTGATGCGGACCTCCCCGAAGACGGCCTTGCGGCCGGGGCGGACGTCGAAGCGGACCTTGACGAGCTGGTCCTCGGGGTAGGCGTCGACGCGGGAGGTGACCTCGGCCCGGGCGTAGGCGCGCTCGGCGAGGCGGGTCCGGAGGAGCCGCTCCGCCTGCTCCACCTGCTCCATCGAGAAGCGCTCGCCGGGCTTGACGGGCAGGCCCTCGGCGAGCTCGTCGTGCAGCGCGAGGACCTCGGGCGGGCCGTCGAGCATCAGGAGCACGCCGCCGTCGTCGATGAAGCTGGGAGGCCCCTCTTCGACCTGGTGGATGACGCGGACGCGGCGGGGGGAGCCGTCCTTGCGGGTCGCCTTGATGACGACCTGGGACGAGAGCACGCGGGCGTCGAAGAAGCCGTCGAGGGCGTAGATGTTGGAGATGCGGGTCCGGTCGTCCTCCCGCCAGACCGTGCCGTCGAGGCGGACGGCCGGATAGAAGAAGTTGAAGACCGGCACCCAGTGCAGCGGGTGCGTGTCGCGCTGGCCGAGCTTGGGTCGGATCTGGGTCGGCTTGAGCTCGTCCGTGCCGTCGATCTGCACCCGCCCGACCAGGGGTCGGAGGTCCGGCTCCTTGACCTGCTTGCGGTGCCCGGCGCAGCCGCCGAGCAGCGCAGCCGCGAGGAGGAGCAGCAGCGGCGCGGAGCGCGTGCGGGGCATCAGACGGGCGGCGTCAGTTGGGGAGCTGGCCGCCGCCCCCCTGGACGAGGACGCCCGACGGCACCGAGATGGCGCCGAACCGCGACTCGTAGTCGGCGACCCGCTGCTGGAGCAGGCGGGCCAGCGACTTGGCGTGCTTGGGGCTCAGGATCGTGCGGGCGCGCACCTTGCCGACCTTGCTGTTGGGCGGCACGTAGGCGAAGTCGACCACGAACTCGGTCTCGTTGGAGCCGACCACCTGGAAGTTGCTGTAGAAGCCGAGGGCCGTCTCGTCGTCGATGGCCAGCTTCAGCTGGTTGGGCAGGTCGATGCGGGTCTCACCCCGCTTGGTCTTTTCGTCGCTCATCGGGTGGTCACCCCCAGCACGTTGTCGTAGGTGTCGTTGTGCACGTGCTGCCAAGGGTTCGGCGGCTCGCTCGCCCCCTGGAAGGGGGGCAGATCCCATTGCACGAAGCCGGGGCCGCCGGCGATCCACCAGCTCCCCTCGATCGGCGTGTCGCCGACATCGGTCTCGACGTCCAGTCGCCACACGTCGCGCAGGATCTGGCCGTTGAACTCCAGGTCCTCGGTCACCTCGATGGCGGTGGTGGTCCACTCGCGCTCGTTGACGGACGCGGTCCATTGCTTGCCCGTCGTCACGTCGCCCATCGCGAATGGAACCCCGTTGCCGCTGATGTACTCCGTGCCGAGGTCGGCCGACGGGCCGTCGGGGTTGGCCTGCCAGCCCTGCAGGTACCAGCCGTCGGGGCGGCTGGCCCAGTAGAACTGCACGTCCCAGCCGTCGGGCTCGACGCCGGCGTCCTGGGCCTCGGAGATGTCGTCGATGACGGTCTGCTCGGGCGCGACCCAGACCCGGAACGTCGTCCAGGCTTCGCCGTCGGGGGACGTGTCGCCCAGGTTCACCCAGTAGGAGACCTCGGCGAAGTCGTCGTTGTTGTACTTCCAGTACCAGTCCGAGCGCTCGGGGAAGACGTCTCCCAGGTCGAGGCCGAACGAAGGCACCGTCGGCCCACCGCAGCCGGTGACCGCGAAAGCGAGCAGGAGGGCGAGGGGGAGGGTCCGTCGCATGCGCGCGAAGGTACCACGCGCGCTCGCGGGCGTTCCGGGCGCTCCCGCTCGGAACGTCTACTACTGCGTCCCCCCCGCGGTCCCATGGTGGCTCCCGACCGGGGGTCCTGGAAGGGCGGTGCAGGGTCAGCGCGGAGGGTGACACCGCGGGAGGACGACCTGGTGCTCCTGCTCAACGCCCCGGACCCCTTCGTGCCGCTCTCCTTCGCGGTGCTCGGTTGGCACACCGGCGATGCGTTCCCGCTGCCGGTCCGGCGGGGACGACGACGGCGACAATCCGCCCGGAGCAGCCCGTGTAGCATCGGCAGACCGTGCCGCTGCGCTACGCCGAACTGGACGCCGCCGACCTCCCCCGGGCGGTCGGCCCGTACCGGCTGGTCGACGTCCTCGGGGCCGGTGCCATGGGCTGCGTCTTCCGCGCCCACAAGGACGGCCTCGAGGGCTTCTCGCGCGAGTACGCCATCAAGGTCCTCAAGGGCGGCGGCGGCGACGCGGAGGTCCGGCAGAAGCTGTTCGCCCGGGAGGCCCGCCTGGGCGCCCGCCTGGACCACCGCAACCTCGTCCGGACCGACGACTACTTCATGGAGGGGGGCGAGCGGTTCCTCGTCCTGGAGCTCGTCGAGGGGAACAGCGTCACCTCCATCGTGCAGCACGACGGCCCGCTGCCCCCGCGCGCCGCGCTGGACCTCGTCGCCCAGGCCTGCGACGGACTCGACTACGCCCACAACGCCCGCGACCGGGACCAGTCGCCGCTCGGGCTCGTGCACCGCGACCTGAAGCCCGACAACCTCCTCGTCCGCACCGACGGCGTGGTCAAGGTCGCCGACTTCGGCATCGCCAAGCCGACGATGGCCGACCTGACGACCCTGACCCAGGAGCAGACCACCCGCGGCACAGTGCCCTACATGTCCCCGGAGCAGCTCCGAGCCGAGGACCTCGATCCCAGGTCGGACGTCTGGGCGATGGGCTGCGTGCTCTTCTACGTGCTGACCGGCCGCCACCTGTTCGTGGGGGACAGCGCCCCCTCGATCATGATGCGCATCGTGCAGCGCAACCTGGAGTACCAGGGGCGCCACGCGTTCGACGGGCTGGACGACCTCCAACCCGGCGTGACCGCGGTCCTGGAGCGCTGCCTCGCGCTCGACCCCGCCGAGCGCTACGCGTCCGCCGCCGAGCTGGCCCGCGCCGTGCGGGCCCTCCCCGCCTCCGCCGCCTCGACCGCCCGGTCGCTCGCCGACGCCTCGGCCGCGCGGCTCCCCCGCTGGATGAGCGAGCCGAGCCGAGCCGCCCTCGCGCCGCCCGCGGGCACCGAATCGCTGGTCCAGGCGAAGCCGCCGACCGAGCCGTCGGCCGAGCAGGTCGCGCCGACCGAGACCGTCGCCGCCGAGAGCCTGCCGTCGGCCACCCCCACGCCGACGCCGCCGACCGCCCCGACCCCGCCGACCGCCCCGGCCGCGGAGCCCGAGGAGGAGGACGACGACGGCGACTCCCCGGTCCGGTGGCTGCTGATCGCCGCGCTGGTGGTCGTGATGGGGCTCATCGGCCTGGTGGTGGGGGGCGGCCTGCTCACGCTCGGCTGGCTGGCCACGGACGAGGTCATCGACCGGCCCGCGCCGACTCCGATGGACACCGGGATGGTCGTCTGGGGCGATTACGTGGTGCCCCGGGTCGTCGGGAACCTGCTGGGGACCCAGGAGCTGAACGGCCTGAAGCAGGTCGACGAGGGCTGGCTGGGCCACTACCGGGACGGCTGGCACGCGGGCACCTGCTCGCTGGGCTCGTGGGACAACTGCGGCGCGTCGATCCGCCTCTGGGACGACCAGGGCCGCGTGCTCTGGACCGTCGACGTCAGCCGCGTCTTCTCCCGCGCGACGCACCTCGGGATCTCCGATTTCACGCTCGCCGGCGGCATCCTCTACTTCGACGAGGCCTGCCAGACCTACTCGGCCGAGGCGGACGGCGCCTGCTCCAGCGTCATCGCGATGGAACCCCGCTCGGGGGAGGTGCTGTGGCGCAGCGAACCGCTGGTCAGCAACAGCCGCATCGTGCCGCTCGGCGACGTCCTGGTGGTCGGCTACGGCTTCACCTCGGAGCCCGACTTCGTCCGCCTCCTGAGCAGGTCCGACGGCCGCGTGCTGTTCAAGGCGAAGGTGCCGACCGCGCCGGAGGCCATCCGCCCGGTGGACACGCCGCCGGACTCCCCCCCGCGGGTGCACGTCGAGCTGTACGACGGAGAGCGCACCTACGACGTCCTGGGGCTGGGCGGCGGGCGCCCGACCCTGCGCAGAGTCCGCCAGTAGGGGGCAGCGTGCCGTCGGGGCAGGAGGATAGCGCCGACAACAGGCTGGCAACTCGGGTTGGAACGGCTGCCGGTCGCGATCAGTTCACGGGGCCGTCGAGCTTGGAGAAGTCGTACTTCTCCAGCGCCTTGCGGTACCAGGTGAGGGGCAGCCCCTCGAGCTCCTTGTCGAACAGCAGGTCACCGAACTGCTGGGGCGACGCGCCTCGGAGGAACTTCACCTCGTTGCTGCAGTCGTGGAGCACCACGTCCTGCCAGCCTTCTTCGACCGCCAGGTCCATCAGGTCGTAGGTCAGCCGTCGGCTGAACATCGGCGAAACGTACCACTTGCCGTACCGGTACAGCTCGTGGTGCTTGTAGGACTCGACGTTGTCCCTGCCCAGGTGCAGCTCGGCGCAGTGGATGTGGGTGACGCCCGTCGCCAGGATCTCCTTGCGCTTCTTGACGAACCGTTCGACGTACTCGGGCACCATCGGCGACTCGACGCAGACGTACTCGAAGAGGTCGGACGCGACGCGCATCGCCTCGATGACCTTGTCCGAACACTTCGTCGCCGCGAGGTTGAACCGCAGCTCGTCGAGCCCCGCGTCGGCGAGCACCTTGAGGTTGTCCGGCGTGCACAGCGTGCCGTTCGTATACATGTGCTGGTAGATGCCCTGCTCGTGGATCCACGAGATGAGCGAGGGGTGCTTGTCGAACTCCACGAACGGCTCGAACCAGACCCACGCGATCGCCCGGGGCGGTTGGGGGCCCTTCAGCGCCTTGCGGAGCATCAGCTTGACGTCGCGCTCGGTGACGGAGTTCTGGCCGACCTTGAAGTGATCGGCGTCGATCGGCGTGATCGAGTCGTGTGAGCTGGCGTAGAAGCAGAAGTCGCAGCGGAGGTTGCAGCTGCTGGCCGAGCGGATGCTCCCCAGGCCGTGCTCCACGCAATGCACGCAGCCCGGGGTGAGGTCGCCGCCGAGGACCCCGGTGTAGCCGAACTCGCCGGTCTCCAGGCCGGGGATCCGCGCCTGTCGCTCTCGGATCTCGGACAGGAAAATCCGCTCGACGCCGTAGACGACGTCGTTCATGAACGCGTTCTCGGCGGGGGAGGGTGGCTCGCGTCGGCGCGCGCGCTCGCAGATCTGGTCGAAGGTCTTGCGGGCCTCCGCCCGAGTCATGCGCGTCAAGGAGGTATAGGCACTCATCTGCAGATGCTACGGGGTGGGTCAAATCGCACCATGAGCGTCGTCGGCTCCCGGCTACAGCTCGGAGATCGCCCCCGCGCGCAGGCGCTCGTCGTACCAGGGCCCGCTGCGCCCAGGGGACCCTGGCCGGCGGGACGCGGCCGCCGGGTGGGTCCTGGACGGGACACAGCACTTCTGCAGCACATGGCACCTTGGGTCCCTCGGTCTCGATTGCCTCAAGAGTTGGTGTCGTCGCAGTCCTCGCCCGAGGGGCAACGCGATCGTCTCGGCGAGCCGCCCGACAAGCTCGGCCAAGGGCAAGCAGCCGGAGGCGCGACCCGAACTCCCGAACACGGCGGACGAGTTGCCCGCTCGCGGAGCACGCGCCGACCCCCACCGGCTCCGCCGCTACCGCTCGGCGGTGGTGAACACCCACAGGAACGGCTCGGCGCCCACGCCGTCCCGGCTGCGGAAGCCGTCGTACTGGAGGGAGTTGATGCCCAGGGCGTAGCGCTCGCCGGGGGCCAGGGCGACGGGGATGACCATCACGGTGTCGGACTCCCAGCGGGCGTCGGCGGGCGTCGGCGGGAATCGGCCGTGGCCGGTGCCGACGAGGGACCACGAGTTGGCGCTCATCGGCTCGCTGAACGTCACCCGGAGCAGGGACGTGGCGGGGTCGACCGCCTCCGAGCCGGCCGGCGGGGAGACCTCGACGACCGTCGGTCGAAGCTGCTCCGGCCAGACCGGGCCCGCCACCTTCGAGGGGTCCCCGCCGAGCTCGGTCACCAGCCACGCCGCCACGGGGTCCCGCCCGGAGACGAGGTCGGCGAGCGTGGTGGGCACCTCCACGTCCGGCTTCAGCGTCTCCGCGGGGTCGCGGGACGGGTCGGGACGCACCCATTGCGTGAAGGAGATCGTCAGCCGCGCCCCGTCCTCCAGGTCGAAGGAGAGGATGTCGCCGAAGCTGCTCGGGGCGTTGCCGGTCGGCGCGCCGACGATCCGGCCCAGGCCGTTGTCGCGGAACATCACCGCGATCCAGTTGGCCGAGCTGAACGTGCCGGCGTCCGTCAGCACGTAGACGTCGCCGGTGAAGGGGGTCAGGCGCGTCGCGTCTCGGGGCTTGACCCAGGGCTCCTTCGGCAGGTCCGCCAGGTCGGTCCCCGGGCGCACGTCGAAGTGGCTGACGTCGAGCCCGCGCTGCTCGATCGCGGGGGCGCTCAGGCGACGCACGCCGCTGTAGTCGAGCAGCTCGTCCGGCGGCAGGTGGCGCGCGATCGCGTCGAGCACGGCCGAGTTGCCGCCGCCGTTGCCCCGGACGTCGATGACCAGCGTCTGCAGGTCCCGCGCCGCGATCTCGTGGAACAGGTCGGCGATGGCCCGCTCGTACTTGCGGTCCGGGCGGGGGCAGCTGCGCAGCGCCAGCCAGGCGGCCCCCACCTCGGGCAGCACCGTCCACTCGTAGGCCGCGCTGCGGGCGGTCGGGTCGGGCGGCAGGGGGTGCCGCTCCAGCGCGATCTTCACCACGCGCCTCCGGCCGCCCACCTCGACCGCCAGCTTCACGAACTCCGGCACGTCCGACTGCAGCACCGCGGCCAGGAACGAGCCTCGGGACAGCCGCGACGACCCGTGCCGCAGCGCCCAGTGGTGGTTCTCGGCCGGCACGATCTCGTGCAGGCGCGCCTCCAGGCCCGCCAGCGTCAGCGGCTGGAGTCCCAGCACCTTCGCCCCCACGAGGTCGGCGTGCGCCTCGTCGGCGGCGACGATGCCGAGCCCGTCCGACGCCCAGGCGAACCGCAACGGCAGCCAGACATCGCGACCCTGGAAGCTGACGCTGGTGTGGGCGTCGCGCACGTAGGCGGCGAGCTCTGCAGCGATCCGGGCGAACGCCTCGGGGGCCAGCGGCCGCGACAGCCGGTCCTCCAGCTCCCCGTAGAAGGCCTCGAACGACGCCGCGTCCCGCGCGTGCAGCGGATCGGGGTGCACCTCCAGGATGAGGTCGTGGACCCGCGCGAGCCGCTCGCGCATGACGTCGGGCTCCAGGAGCGGCGGGTCGTCGGCGACCGCGACCGGCGCGAGCATCACCAGGAGCAGGACGGAGAGCAGGATCCGCGGCATCGGCACCTCCGGCGGCAGCTTGCCATGACGGCTCCCCGCACCCTGGGTATCCTCCCCGCCCCTCAGTGGAGCCACCATGTCTCGCAACGTCCTCGCCATCGACCAGGGAACCACCGGAACGACCGTGCTCGTTCTCGACGAGCGCCTCTCCGTGCTCGCCCGTGTCAACAAGGAGTTCCCCCAGATCTACCCCCGCCCCGGCTGGGTCGAGCACGACCCGGAGGCGATCTGGGACACCGTGCAGGCGACCATCGAAGGGGCGCTGCGCAAGGCCGGGGTCTCGCCGTCGTCCATCGCCGGGATCGGCATCACGAACCAGCGCGAGACGACCGTCGTGTGGCGCCGCCGCGACGGTCGCCCGGTGCACAACGCCATCGTCTGGCAGTGCCGACGGACGGCGAACTTCTGCACCGAGCTCAAGGAGCGCGGAGTCGAGCAGCTGTTCCGGGAGCGCACCGGCCTGGTGCTCGATCCGTACTTCAGCGGCACCAAGATCCGCTGGATCCTCGACCACGTCGCCGGGGCACGGGACGCGGCCGACGCCGGCGACCTGGCGTTCGGCACCATCGACTCGTTCGTGACCTGGCGGCTGTCCGGCGGCGCCGCCCACGTCACTGACGTCAGCAACGCGTCGCGCACGCTGCTGATGGACCTGCGCACCCTGAAGTGGGACGACGAGCTGTTCGGGCACCTCGACGTGCCCCGGTCGATGCTCCCCGACATCCGCTCCTGCAGCGAGGTCTACGGCACCACCGCGGGGCTCGACGTGCTCCCCGACGGCATCCCCATCGCGGGCATCGCCGGGGACCAGCAGTCGGCGCTGTTCGGCCAGGTCTGCTTCAACGCCGGCGACGCGAAGTGCACCTTCGGCACCGGCGCGTTCCTGCTCATGAACACCGGCACCGAGCCGGTGCCCAGCGAGCGCGGCCTGCTCACCACCGTCGCCTGGCAGGTCGGCGACCAGGTCGACTACGCGCTGGAGGGCTCCGCGTTCATCGCGGGCGCCGCCGTCCAGTGGCTGCGCGACGGGCTGCAGATCATCGGCAACGCCTCGGAGATCGAGGCGCTCGCTCGGACCGTCAAGAGCAGCGCCGGGGTCACCTTCGTGCCGGCCCTGACCGGCCTGGGCGCCCCGCACTGGCGACCGGACGCCCGCGGGGTCATCTCCGGGCTCGACCGGGGGGTCGGGCGGGGCCACATCGCCCGGGCCTGCGTCGAGGGGATCGCGCTTCAGAACGCGGACATCCTCGACGCCATGCAGGCCGACTCGGGCGTGCAGCTCAAGAGCCTGAAGGTGGACGGCGGCGCCGCCGCCAACAACCTGCTGATGCAGTTCCAGGCGGACGTGCTCGACGTGCCGATCGTCCGGCCCCAGATGCTGGAGACCACCGCGCTGGGGGCCGGCCTGCTGGCCGGCCTCGCCACCGGGGTGTGGGCCGACAAGGACGAGGCGGCGGCCGCGTGGCGCGCCGACCGGACCTTCGAGCCGGACATGTCCGACGAGGACCGGGGCGAGCACCTGGCCCGCTGGGCCGCCGCCGTGCAGCGGGCCTGACGATGGCCGAACCGCAGCCCCGCCCCGCCTGGCCCCTGGTCGCGGTGATCGGCGTCCTCCTGGTGGGCGGCCTGATGCTGGTCTTCGGCCCGGGTGACGACGAGGCCGAGCCCTCGTCCGAGCCGGCCCCCGTCGCGCACGAACCCGTCACGCGCTCCCGCACCGTCGACGTCGGCGAGCGCACCGGCCCGAGCCCGTTCCGCACCCCGGCCGCCACCGCCGCCGAAGGGGACGAGGCGGACGAAGAGGACGAGGACGTGCCGGAGGACGTCCCCGAGGACGAGGACGAGGACGAGCCCCACCCGCTCGCGGCGATGGTCGAGGACGGCTCGCCGATCACCGAGGCGGCCCGGCGCGAACCGAAGATGAGCGAGATGGATCCCGCGGACGATCGCTACGACCCCATCGTCGACGCCCAGCAGCTCTTCGCGCCGTTCGAGGACACCCTGCTCGCCGCGCCCGAGCTGACGCCCGCGGTCTGGAAGGCGGCCCTGGAGCAGCACCAGGACCGCAACCTGGGGCCGATGCGCCGGGCCGAGTTCCTCCGGGAGAGCGGCCAGGCCGAGGCGGGCGGCGACCTGATGTTGGAGTGGAGCCGGCTGTACGGTCACTACCAGGCGCGCGCCTACGGCCGCACGCCGCCGCCCATCGAGGAGCCATGAGAGCGTTCGTCACCGGTGGAGGCGGCTTCCTGGGCCGCCGACTCGTCGAGCTCCTGTCGGAGCGGGGCGACGAGGTCACGTTCATCGCCCGGAGCGCCTACCCGGACGTCGCGGCCCTGCCGGGCGTCACCGGCCTGCAGGTCGACCTGCGGGACGGCCCGGCCGTCGCGGAGGCGGTCGCGGGTCACGACGTCGTCATGCACGTCGCCGCGCTGGCCGCCCCCTGGGGCAGGCGCGAGGACTTCTGGGGCATCAACGTCGACGGCACGCGCAACGTCATCGACGGGATGAAGGCCCACGGGGTGGGCAAGCTCGTCTACTGCTCGACGCCGTCGGTGATCGGCTACCTCGAGGACGTGCACCTCGGCCGACCCGAGATCCCCTACGCCACGAAGTTCGTGAGCATGTACCAGGAGAGCAAGGCCGAGGCGGAGCAGCTCGCCCTGGCGAGCAACGGCGGCGACCTGGCGACCGTCGCCCTGCGGCCGCACGCGATCATCGGGCCCCGGGACCGCAACGTGCTGCCCCGACTGATCCAGAAGAGCAAGGCGGGCAAGCTCGCGTCGATCGGCGACGGCAGCGTCGAGGTCGACCTGACGGTGGTCGACAACGCCGCCTGGGCCCACATCGACGCGGCCGAGGCGCTCACCGGCCCGGACGCCGAATGCGCGGGCAAGCCCTACTTCATCACCAACGGCGAGCCGACCCGCATCTGGGACTGGCTGGACAACCTGCTCGCGTCCCTCGATCTGCCGGGCCCGAGCCGCAACCTGAGCTTCGGCAAGGCGATCACCGCCGCCCGCATCGCCGAGTCGATCTGGCGGCTGTTCCGGCTGAAGGGGGAGCCGCCCATCACCCAGCTGCAGGTGGTCGGGCTGGGACGCAGCCACACGTTCGACATCGGCTTCGCGGAGCGGGAGATCGGCTACAAGGTCCGGGTGCCGCTGTCGGAGGGCACCAACCAGATCATCGCCTGGGCCCAGGCGAACATGGCGGAGCTGTCCGGCGACGCATAGGCAAAGCCGCGCCCTGAGACCTGACTGTTCTCCTTCGGAGATCCCGCGCCTTCGTCCTATCGTCCGCGCGAGGGCTTTCACCGTGCACCCGTCTACTCTGCCGCGAGCGATCGTGGCCGCGCTCCTGCTGCTCGTCGTCGGCTGCCCCGGCGGGGACGACACCTACGACTTCGACGGGGACGGCACGGTCGACTCCAACGACTGCGCCCCCGAGGATCCCGCCGTCTACCCCGAGGCGCCCGACGACGTCGGCGACGGGGTGGACAGCGACTGCGACGGCGTCGACGGCACCGACGACGACGGCGACGGCTTCGCCTCCCCCGCTTCGGGGGGCGACGACTGCAACGACGACGACTTCAACATCCACCCCGGCGCGACGGAGATCGCCGACGACAACATCGACCAGGACTGCGACGGCGAAGACCTCGTCTGCAACGCCGACGGCGACGCGATGACCTCGATCGCCTGCGGCGGGGAGGACTGCGACGACAACAACAACGCCTGCACCGACGACTGCGACGACCTCGACGAGGACGGACAGCGCATCTGCGACGGCGACTGCGACGCCACGGACCCCTTCCGTCACCCCGGCCTGACCGAGGTC
>CAYQEG010000075.1:1617-33415 GCA_964416435.1 uncultured Rickettsiales bacterium | reverse complement strand
ATCAACTCACCGAATTCCCTGTGCAGAACCACTAGACGGCCCCTCACAATACTGAAATGAGGCGAGCGAGAGCGAGCGCGTGCCCGGGACGCGGGATCGCCTCCCGCGCCGTGGGACCTCAGGTCACCGCCACCGCCACCGCCCCCAGCACCAGCGTCCCCCCGGCGAGCAAGCGCGTCCGGCGCGCGCTGTCGGCGATCGGATCCCAGAACATCAGCACCGCCCCGAGCACGAGCACCAGGTCGAGCCCCAGGGAGAAGTCCTGCTCCAGGAGGAAGAACGCCACGCGGGCGTCCGAGAAGGGGAGCAGCAAGGGGACCGGCCACAGGCCGATCACGTCCCCCACCAGGTGACCGGCCATGCCCGCGAACGTCGCCACGAAGAGGGCCCGGCGGTCCACCCCCAGCAGGCCGCCTACCCCCGCGACGAGCGCCGGCAACACCAGCAGCGCCACCACGTTGTGCGTGTAGACCTGGTGGACCCGGGCGAACACCTCCGCCCCCCACAGGTAGCTGACCGCGTCCACGTCCGGCAGCAGCCCACCGCTCAGGGCGCCCGCCGTCGTGACCCGCCGCAACTCGGGGCCGGGTGCGACCGACCGGCCGATCAGCACCGAGAGCGCCACGTGACCGAAGACGTCCATCTCGACAGGATAGGCCGCCGCCGCTCCTACGGCGTCAGCACGATCCGCCCGAGCCCGCCCCCGTCCTGCATGTACCGCATCGCCGCCGGCGCCTCCGCGAGCGGGAACGTCCGGTCGATCAGCGGCGTCAACGTCCCCGCCTCGAGCAGCTCCGTCAGCTCCGCCATGACCTCCGTCTTCGGGGGCATGCTGGTGGTGAGCCTCGGGAGCTGTCGGTCGAACAGCGCCCGGAGCTGCAGCCACGCGAAGCGCGGCAGGTTCCCGAACAGCCCGCCCACCTCACCGTAGTGGTCGTGGCCGATGATCACGTAGACCCCGGTCGGCTTCAGAACCCGCTTGCAGTCCGCCAGGGCCAGCGTCGACGCCACGTCGAAGATCAGGTCGTACCGCCCGTCCCCCCGGGTGAAGTCCTCGGCGCGGTAGTCGATCACCTCGTCGGCCCCGAGGTCGCGCAGCATCTGCAGCTTCTCCTCCTTGTCCACCGCTGTGACCGTCGCGCCCCGCGCCTTCGCCACCTGCAGGGCGATCGCCCCGACCCCGCCCCCGGCCCCGTTGATCAGCACGTGGTGCCCCGGCTGGACCTCCGAGCTGCCCCGGAGGTTGAGCAGCGCGATGTACCCCGCGGTCGGGACCGACGCCGCCTCCTCGAAGCTCGCGCCGGCCGGCTTGTGCGCCAGCGCCACCTCGGGGGCGACCGCGTACTCGGCGAACGTCCCGCCGTTCCGCCACTCCATCTCGAGCTGGCTCTCGCCGAAGACCTCGTCACCGACCGCGAACCGCGTGACGTCGGCCCCGATCGCCTCGACGACCCCCGCCAGGTCCGTGCCCGGCACGCCGTCCTTCGGCCGGAACAGCCCCGCGCCCATCAGCCGCACGAGGATCGGCCGACCGCTCACCGCGTGCCAGACGTCGGCGTGCACCGACGTCGCGCGCACCCGGACGAGCACCTGGTCCGGGCGGACCCGGGGAGTGTCGACGTCGCGGAGGGCCAGGACCTCTTCGGGCTCGCCGTAGCGCGTGTGGACGATCGCCTTCATGCCGGCACGATATCGAGTTCGTCCTGCCGGAGTGGTCGGGAGCAGCCCGCGAGCGCGGGGCTATCCTCCCGCGATGCGCAGTCGCTGGTTTCACGCCCCCCGCCTCCACACCGAGCACCACGAGCCCAAGAAGGTGTCGTGGCTCGAGCTGTTCTACGACCTGATCCTGGTGGCGGCCGCCATCCAGCTGGGCGACGCGCTCAGCAAGGAGATCAAGGACACCCACCACGCGCTCGGACCGTCGCTGAAGTTCGCCGGCTTCTTCTGCACCCTCTTCTGGGCCTGGGCCAGCTTCACCTTCTACTCCAACCGCTTCGACATCGACGACTTCACCCACCGGGGGCTGGTCTTCCTCAACATGATGTCGATCGGCGCGATGGCCATCACTGCGCCGGCCGCGATCCGCGGCGAGGGCTCGGTCGTCTACGCGATGGCCTTCGGGCTCAGCTTCGCGGTGCTCACCCTGATGTACCTGCGTGCCTGGCGCCACGAAGAGGCCACCCGGGACTTCACGCGGTTCACGGTGTTCGTCTACGCGAGCTCAGCCGCGCTGATCATGGGCTCCGCGTTGTTCCCGCCCCCCTGGCGGTTCCTACTGTGGGCCGGCGCCGTGCTGGCCATCATCGTCTCGTTCAACACCCCGGGCACGCGGGAGCACTACCGGCGTCACCCCGCCGACACGGAGCACATGTCCGAGCGGTTCGGCCTGCTGATCATCATCGTGCTCGGCGAGTCCTTCGTGAAGGTCCTCAGCCTGGTCTCCAGCAGCGAGATGGCCACGGACCCCCGCTTTGTCGCGTCCAGCCTGCTGACGCTCCTGATCACCTTCTGCGTGTGGTGGATCTACTTCGACGACGTCGCCGGAGCCAAGATCCGGGACAAGGCCGGCGCGGGGACCGTCTGGGTCATGGGGCACATGCCGCTCGCCATCGGCATCACCGCGCTGGGGGTGGGGCTGAAGAAGCTCGTGGGCGCCGACTTCGCGGGGGTCGCGCCGCCCGAGTACCGGTGGCTGCTCGGAGGCGCCATCGCGCTGACGTTCGTGTCGGTGGCGTTGATCGACTCGGTGACGGAGCGCCGCAACGTGCTGCTGTCGGACGCCCTCCGGATCAAGGTGCGCCTCGCCTCGGCCGTCGTCGTCTTGCTCGCGACCGCCGTCGGCGACACCCTCCCGGCGGGCGGGTTCGTCGCGTTGATCACGGCCCTGTGCCTCATCCAGGTGGTCTTCGACGTCATGATGGCGCCGTTCGAGGAGAGCGAGGAGGACGTGCTCGCGGCCGGCGGGCTCGAGACCAACAAGCTGATCCAGCGGACCTACGACACGGGCGACGCCGCCCGCGCCGGCGGCCTGTTCCGGCAGGCCATCCGGGCCAACGTCCCCGAGGGCAAGCGGCAGGACCTCTATCACTTCCTGATGGAGGGCTCCTGGACCCAGCTGCTGATCGGCACCGTGCTGATCTACTTCCTGACCAACCTCGTGTTCGGCGGCCTCTACCTCCTGGACCCGGGCTCGATCGGGGGCGCGGACGAGGTCGGCCTCGCCGAGGCGTTCGCGTTCAGCGTGCAGACGATCTCGACGATCGGGTTCGGCACCCTCTCCCCGGCGACGCCGCTGGGCGACCTGCTCGTCTCCATCGAGGCGATCGTCGGGGTGCTCGGCTTCGCGTTCCTGACGGGGCTGATCTTCGCCAAGGCGTCCCGTCCCCAGCCCGGCATCATCTTCGCCAGCCGGATCGTCATCACCCGTCGAAACGGCACCCCGACCCTGATGGTCCGCGTCGGCAACGTGCACGCGAGCGAGCTGATCGACGCCCGCCTGCAGCTGTCCGTGGCCATCGAGCAGGTGACCGCCGAGGGCCATCACCTCACCCGGAACATCCCGCTGAAGCTCGTACGGGAGCGGCTCCCCCTGTTCGCGCTGAACTTCACGATGATGCACGTCATCGACGAGGACAGCCCGCTGTACGCCCTGTCCGGGGAGGAGCTGCGGGAGAAGATCCAGGTCATCGTCGTGAGCATCTCGGGCCACGACACGATCTACGGCCAGCAGATCAGCGCCCGCGAGATGCTCTTCTCCAGCGCCATCCACGTCGACCATCGCTACGTCGACATCACCGGGGCGACCGAGGACGGCCGGCTGATCATCGACTTCGGCAAGTTCCACGACGTGGAGCCGGACGCCGCGACCGCCGAAGCAGCGGGCTGAGGAGGCCGACGTGGCGAAGAGACCCCGAAGCCCCATCAAGGACCGCGCCGAGCTCGTCTACCTGCTGACCGAGGCGGCGGAGTTCGAGCACACGGTGATGTGCAGCTACCTGTACGCGCTGTGGACGCTCAAGCGGTCGACCGACGAGGGGGTGACCGAGGAGGAGTTGGCGGCGATCGAGCGGTGGCGCAAGCAGATCCGCACGGTCGCGCTCGAGGAGATGCTCCACCTCTGCCTCGTCAACAACCTGCTCGCGGCGTTCGGCAGCTCCCCCCACCTGCGCAAGCCGGAGTTCCCGGTGCCCGCGGGGCGCTTCCCCGCGGACCTGATCCTGAACCTGTCGCCGTTCGACGAGTCGACGGTCCAGCACTTCATGTTCATCGAGCGGCCGCTGGAGATCGACGTGCCCGACGGCGTCGCGTTCCGCCACGTCGAGCACTACCACCGCGAGATCCGGTCGGACCTGCTGTCGCCGACGCCGACCGACTACGCCTCCCAGGGCCACCTCTATCACTCGATCGCCAACGGCTTCGACCAGCTCGCCGACGAGCTCGGGGTCGACGCGCTGTTCGCGGGTCACGGTGACGCCCAGGTCGACGCCGCCCAGTTCCCGCTGCCCGGGATCTTCGCGGTGACGGACCTGGAGTCGGCCCACCGCGCCATCGAGGAGATCGTGCTGCAGGGCGAGGGCGCGCCGGCTCATCGCGACGACTCGCACTACGCCCGGTTCGAGAGCGTGCACGACGAGCTGAAGGCGTTGATGGCGAAGCGGCCGGGGTTCGAGCCGGCCCGGCCGGCGGCGGTCAACCCGCGCCTCGTCGATCCCCTGCGCCCGGAGTCCTGCACGCTGGTGAAGGACCCGCGGGCGACGCGGGTGGTCGACCTCGGCAACGCGACCTACACGCTCATGATCCGCACCTTCGCCCAGGTGTTCGCCCCCAACCCGCTCCCCCAAGCGATGCGGACGGGGCTCGCGCGGGCCGCCACCGAGCTGATGTACGCCCTCACGACCGTCGGCGAGGCCGCGACGAAGCTGCCCCTGACGGCGGGCGGAGACGTGGCCGCCGGGCTGTCGTTCGAGCTGCCGCGCTCGGTCGGCGCCCTGGTGCAGCGGGGGGCCGCTCAGATCCTCAGCGAGCGGGCGTCCGAGCTCGCCGGGGCCGCGCGCGCCATCGAAGCCGACGTCGAGCTGCCGGGGGTCGCCGACGCGTTGGCGGCCGTGGCGAAGCGGCTCGCCTGGGTGCACGAGGAGTTCGAGACGAAGCTCAGCGTCGGCCTGTCGGGGGACGAGGAAGAGGCGCCGCCCGAAGAGCCGCCGCCGCCGGCCCCTGCGGTCGTCGGCGCCCCCATCGACGAGGCCAGCACCGACGCGTTCCGGCTGATGTTCGACGGGCAGCGCTGCATCCACGCCCGACGCTGCGTGCTCGGCGCGCCGCGCGTGTTCCTCGCCAACGTGGAGGGGCCGTGGCTGCACCCCGAGACGTCATCGCCCGAGTACCTGGCCCACATCGCCCACAGCTGCCCCTCGGGGGCGATCACCTACGAGCGCCTCGACGGCGCGGACGGCGAGCAGGCGCCGGAGGTGAACGTCGTCCGGGTGCGCGAGAACGGGCCGTACGCAGTGCACTCGGACATCGACCTCGACGGCCAGGGGCGCATGTTCCGGGCGACGCTGTGTCGCTGCGGCAAGTCGAAGAACAAGCCGTTCTGCGACAGCAGCCACCTGGTCGCGAAGTTCCGGGCCACCGGCGAGCGTGAGACGATCGACAGCGAGCCGCTGAAGCACCGCGGGGGCCGGCTGTCCATCGAGCCGACGACGAACGGGCCGCTCCAGGTCGACGGCAACCTGGAGATCTGCTGCGGCACCGGCCACACGATCCAGCGGGTACAGACCGCCCGGCTGTGCCGGTGCGGGGGCTCGTCGAACAAGCCGTTCTGCGACGGCACCCACGCGCGGATCGGGTTCCGGTCGGACGAGTAGAGGCGGGCCGGAGGGCCGGCCCGCCGGGGTGGGCGTTCAGTCCCGCAGCAGCGCCTCGAAGACCGGGCGGAGCGCGGGCCACGTGACCGAGTCGGGCAGGCTGCCCAGCCCCCCGACGGCCCAGTACTCCATGGCCATCCACGGGGCGCCGGTGGCGATGCCCAGGGGCAGATCCGGCGGCGTGGTCCCCTGGTCGAACACGCGGATGATGTTGGGGTGGCCGAGCGTCGCGACCGCCGCGACCTCCTGGGCGAAGAAGTCGACGAAGCCGGGCCGACCGGGGCCGCCGGGATCGACGACCTTGACCGCGACCGTGCGCCCCGAGACGTGCTCGGCGGCGTACACCGTCGCCATGCCGCCCCGTCCCAGCGTCTCGGTGAGGGTGAAGGCGCGGAGGCGTACGGGCGCGGCGGTCATCCGGCCGGCGTGTCCGTGGCGGGAGCGCGAGTCTCCATCACGACGACGCTACACCACGGCATCACACGAGACCCCGGCGTCAATCCCCGCGACAATGCGCCGACGGAGGCTTGGGATGAAGGTCTGCATCGTCGGGGCGTCGGGCAAGCTCGGCCGGGTCCTGTTCCTGGCGCAGGGGCGCGTTCACGGCGCCGCTGCGCTGGCGGCCGCCTCGTGAGGTGCGCGATCCTCGCCGCCGTCGCAGCGCTGCTGGTCGCGCTGCTCCCCGCGGAGGCCTCCGCCGCGCCCGAGCGGCTGAAGCTCGCGACGACGACGTCGACCGACAACTCCGGGCTGCTCGCCGAGCTGCTGCCCGCGTTCGAGGCGACCTGCGACTGCCGGGTCGACGTGGTCGCGGTCGGCACCGGCCAGGCGCTGCGGCTGGGTGAGGCCGGCGACGTCGACGCCGTGCTGGTGCACGCGCCGGCGCTCGAGGAGCGGTTCGTCGAGGCCGGGTTCGGGATCGAGCGCCGCACCTTCATGCGCAACGACTTCGTCATCGTCGGGCCGCCGTCCGACCCGGCCGGCCTGCGGGGCATGACCGACGGGGCGCAGGCGCTGAAGAAGCTCGCCCGGTCGGACGCCGCCTTCATCTCCCGCGGTGACGAGTCGGGCACCCACCAGCGGGAGCAGGCGCTGTGGGTCGCCGCCGGGCTGGAGCCGCCGGCGACCGGCTACCTCTCTGCGGGGCAGGGGATGGGAGCCGTCCTGACCCTGGCCCACGAGAAGCAGGCGTACACGCTGACGGACCGCGGCACCTGGTTGGCGCGACGGGACGGGCTCGACCTGGAGGTGCTCGTCCAGGGCGACCCGGGCCTCCTCAACCCCTACTCGGTGATGGCGATCAACCCCGCCCGCTTCGAGTGGGCCCGCGTCGACCTCGCCCGCGCCCTGATCGCCTGGCTGTGCTCGCCGGACGGCCAGCGACGCATCGGCGGGTTTCGCGTCGACGGGGAGCAGCTCTTCGAGCCGCTGCTCGCGGGGGGGAGGTAGGCGGTGGGGGAGCTCCTGCAGGCGCTCGGAGCTGCGCTGCGGCTGATCGTCACCGCCGACGCCGACGTGGTCGCCGCGGTGCGGGCCACCCTGAGCTTCTCCCTCGCGAGCGCGACCTTCGCGTCGCTCCTGGGCGTGCCCTTGGGGGCGTTCCTCGCGCTCAAGCCGTTTCGCGGTCGCCGGTTCGTCGTCGCCGCCTTCGACAGCCTGCTCGCGGTGCCGACCGTGGTCGTCGGGCTGGCGGTCTATGCCGCGCTGTCCCGCCAGGGACCGCTCGGGGAGCTGGGGCTGCTGTTCACGCCGTGGGCGATCATCGCCGGCCAGACGCTGCTGATCCTGCCCATCGTCGTCTCCCTCTCGCGCAGCGCCGTCGCCGCGGTCGACCCGATCTTCGCCGAGACGGCCCGCACCCTCGGGGGCGGCCCCGGACAGACGGCGGCGGCGGTGGTTCGGGAGGCGCTGCCCGGCGTCCATTCCGCCTGCGGGACCGCCCTGGGGCGCGCGATCGGTGAGGTCGGCGTGTCCATGATGCTCGGCGGCAACATCGCCGGGTTCACCCGCACGATGACCACCGTGATCGCCCTGGAGACCAGCAAGGGGGAGTTCGAGCTCGCCCTCGCCCTCGGCATCGTCCTGCTCGCCGCCGCGTTCGCGGTCAACGCGGCGGTGCGGTGGCCCCGACGGGGGGCGGAGTCGTGATCGGCCGAACCACCGACGGGGCGGCGCTCGCCGTCCGGGGGCTGAAGCACCGCCTCGCCGACCGCACCGTGGTCGCCCTGGAGAGCCTGCAGGTTGCCCCCGGCGAGGTGTGCGCGGTGACCGGCGCCAACGGGTCTGGCAAGTCGACGCTCCTGCGGATCCTGGCGCTGCTGCTCCGCCCCACGACGGGCGCGCTGGAGGTCCTGGGGGAGTCGGCCTGGCCGACGGTCGACGGGCGCGGCCTCACCGCTCGTCGCCTGCGCCGCGAGGTCACCCTGATGCACCAGCGCCCCGTCCTGTTCGATCGGGACGTCGCCTCCAACGTCGGCTTCGGGTTGAAGGCCCGGGGCGTGGAGCGTGGGGAGGCGCAGCGCCGGGTCGAAGCGGCGCTCGAGCACGTCGGGCTGTCCGCGTTCGGCCGCCGTCGGGCCCGCGAGCTGTCCGGGGGCGAGGCGCAGCGGGTGGTGCTCGCCCGAGCGCTGGTGCTCCAGACTCCGATCCTGCTGCTCGACGAGCCGTTCTCCTACCTCGACGAGCAGACCCGTCCGCTGCTCCTCGACCTGGTGCGCGAGCGGCGCGAGGCCGGCGCCTCGGTGCTCGTGGCGACCCACGACCCGGGCCAGCTCGACGGGCTCGCGGACCGCGAGATAGCGCTCCCCGGGAGCGGTGAGCTGCGGACCACTCAATAGCCAGATCCAGATCTGAGATCGTGCCGTCTGTCATATAGGGGCCGAGCCACTCCGGCTACTGTCCAACCGAACGTTCGTTCGGGTGGAGAAATGCTGCAGCCAAGGCTCACCGGAAACCGCAAGCCCAGCTTCGACCAGCGATGGCCCCAGCTGCTGGACGCCGCCGCCCGGGTCTTCTCGGAGGCGGGCTACGACAAGGCGTCGATGCGGCGAATCGCCGCCGAGGCGGAGCTCAGCCTGGCCGGCATCTATCACTACGTGGCCGGCAAGGAAGAGCTGCTGTACTGGATCCAGCTCGGCAGCTTCGACTCGCTGCTCCAGGGCCTCAACGACAGCCTGGAAGGCGTCACCGAGCCCCGGGAGCGGCTGGGCGTCGCGGTGCGCAACCACCTGCGTCACTTCGGTGAGCACATGCACGAGCTCAAGGTCTGCGCCCGCGAGCTCGACGCCCTCGAAGGGGACGCCCACCACGAGGTGCACGACAAGCGCCGCGCCTACTTCGACGCGGTGCGCGCCATCGTCGGTGAGCTGACCCCCAAGCCCGAGGCTCCGCTGGATCCGTGGATCGCCACGGCCAACCTCTTCGGCATGCTGAACTGGTTCTACCAGTGGTACGACCCGAAGCGGTCCCGCGTCAGCCTCGACAACCTCGCAGCACAACAAACCGCACTATTTCTCGGTGGTTACGCCGCTCCCGGCGAAGACCACGGGGGTGACTCATGAGGTACGCAGAGACAGGCTTCAACCTGGAGATCGACCTGACCCGGGGGAGCATCGAGCGGGTGCCCAGCGACCCGTACCTGACGGAGCAGCACCTCGGCGGCCTGGGCACCAACGCCCGGCTGCTGTGGGACCGCATCCCGCCGGAGGTCGACGCCTTCGACGCCGAGAACCTGCTGGTGTTCGGCACCGGCCTGCTCGCGGGCACCCCCGCGCCGGGCACCAACCGCACGGTCATCTCCTCCATCTCGCCCCAGACGAAGCTGTTCGCCTTCTCGATGATGGGGGGCTTCTGGGGGCCGGAGCTGAAGCACGCCGGCTACGACAAGATCATCTTCAAGGGCAAGTCCCCGACGATGGTCTACCTGTGGATCAAGGACGACCACGTCGAGCTTCGGGACGCCACGCACTTCAAGGGCCTCGGCACGATGGAGACCGCCGAGCTCATCCGCCAGGAGCTCGAGGAGCCCGGGGCGGCCGTCGCCTCCATCGGGCTGGCCGGCGAGAACAAGGTCTTCTTCGCGTCCATCGAGCAGGGCCGCTCCAGCGCCAGCCGGCTCGGCATGGGCGCCGTCATGGGCGACAAGAACCTCAAGGCCATCGCCGTCCGCGGCACCAAGGACCTGAACCTCGCGAAGCCGATGCAGTTCCTGAAGATGTGCAACGAGTCCCTCAAGTACATCAAGGTCCGCGAGAAGAACCCCATCAAGGGCGTCATGCCCATCGTCCAGGGGCTCGGCTCGCCCCAGGAGATGCAGGTCCACGACGAGAAGTGGCACACCGAGAACTTCGTCTGGGGCAACGCTCGGACCCGGCGCAAGGGCTTCTGGACCGACGAGGTCCAGGCCCAGTGGACCAACACGATGGAGACGATGCGGACGCGGCTGCTCAGCTGCCACAACTGTCCGCTCAAGTGCGGCGCGTCCATCGCCGTCGACACGCGCTTCTGCTCCTACATGATGAAGTGCTTCAGCAAGCTGACGTACACGATGGGGGCCTACTCCGACCTGGACTTCGGCCTGCGCATCGCCCAGAAGGCGACCGAGCACGGCGTCGACGCCTTCTCCGCACCCCAGACCATGGCGTTCGCCATCGAGCTGCTGGAGGACGGCATCCTCACGGACGCCGACTTCCCGGGCATGCCCGAGGACAGCGAAGGCCGCTTCTACTACCTGCTCGACAAGATCGTGAAGCGGGAGGGCATCGGGGACGTGCTCGCGGACGGCACCTACTGGGCGGCCAAGGCGATCGGCAAGGGCGCGGACGTCTACGCCCACAACAACATCCGCAAGCACGAGCAGCTGCCCCTCAAGCTGGGGATGATGAACCCGATCTACTTCCTGATGTACTCGACCGGAGAGAAGGCGAGCATCACCCAGATCGAGGGCAACTTCCCCCAGGGTCCGTTCCCCACCCGTGAGGCCCGTGAGGAGTTCACGGAGGACTGGCCTCACGTGCCGGACGAGCGCTTCAAGCACTGGTTCGAAGAATGGGAGCTGCGGGGCGAGAAGTCGATCCCGCACTACCCCCCGCCCGACGCGGTCTGCGAGATCGTGCACTGGCAGGAGAAGATGCACTACATCGACGACAGCACCGGGATGTGCGCGGGCCTGTCGTCGTTCCCGCTGAAGCCTCCCTTCCACATCCACAACCTCGCGGATCTCATCTCGTCGGGCGCGGGCCTGGACCTGGACGAAGAGGCGCTCACGCACCTCACGCGTCGGAACCGCAACCTGGTCCGCTGCAACAACCTGCGGCGAGGGCTCACGCTCGAGGACGAGAAGCCGCCCGAGGACCACTGGAAGCGGCGCTTCCCGGAGCTCGAGGCGAGGCTCCTGCAGGAGTACTTCAAGTTCAAGGGATGGAACGAGGACGGCGTGCCCACGCGCGAGACCCTCGAGCTGCTCGACCTGGGCTACGTCGCTGACGACTTCGAGGAGCGCGGGATCCTCGAGAAGGTCAAGCGCGCCCCCAAGGCGCCCGCCGGGCCGCAGGAGGCTTCGCCGTGAGCGCCGCCGCCGTGAGCGCCAAGAAGCGCACCATCAAGACGATCCGCATCGACGTCGACAAGTGCAACGGCTGCCGGGCCTGCGAGGTGGTCTGCTCGGGCTTCCACGCCCAGCCCCGGTGGAGCAGCACCAACCCGGCTCGGGCGCGCATCCGCGTGACCCGGGACCCGCTGAACGACGTCTACCTTCCGGTCTACGCCGGCGAGTACACCGCCGCCGAGTGTGCGGGCCGCGACAAGTACATGATCGACGGCAAGGAGTACGAGGAGTGCGCCTTCTGCCGGGCCGCGTGCCCGTCGCGGGACCTCTTCAAGGAGCCCGACTCCGACCTGCCGCTCAAGTGCGACATGTGTGAGTCGGACCCGACGCTCGACGAGCCCTGGTGCGTCACCTGGTGCCTCGCAGACGCCCTGATCTTCGAGGAGCGTGAGGAGGTCGCGGTCGCGCGTGAGTCCGTCGAGGACCTCGACGTCGACCTCGAGGCGATCGCCAACAAGCACGGCTGGCCCAAGGTGATGGACGCGATCCGCCGCATGGCCGAGAAGAGCTGATGGAGACAGTCACCCCGTTCGCCGAGATCGTCGACGAGATCAAGGCCGCCGGAGGCGACGCCTACCGGTACTGCTACACGTGCGGCAAGTGCGACGTCGTCTGCCCGTGGAACCGGGTGACGGACTTCAGCATCCGCAAGATCGTGCGCCAGGCGGCGTTCGGCCTGCCCGAGATCGAGAACGACGACATCTGGAAGTGCACCACCTGCGGCACCTGCCCCAGCGAGTGCCCCCGGGGTGTGCAGCAGGTCGAGGTCGGGGTCGCCATCCGCCGACTCGCCACCGAGTACGAGGTCTTCCCGGCGTCGGTCAAGGGCGTGAAGTCCGCGACGGCGAGCCTGCGCAGCGACGGCAACCCGCTGGCCCAGGACCGCACCGACCGCGGCGCGTGGGCTGAGGGACTCGGCATCAAGCCGTACGCCGAGGGCATGGAGGTGCTCTGGTTCGTCGGCTGTTACTACGCCCACGACCCGCGCATGCAGAAGGTGGCGCGCGCGACGGCGGACCTGCTGAAGCGAGCCGGCGTCGACTTCGGGATCCTGGGCAGCGAGGAGAGCTGCTGCGGGGAGAGCATCCGCAAGACCGGCAACGAGTCGGTCTTCAAGTCCCTGGCGCGCTCGAACATCAAGACGTTCATCGACAAGGGCGTGCAGAGGATCCTGGTCTCCTCGCCGCATTGCTATCACACGTTCGTCAACGAGTACCCCGAGTTCCGAGTCAACTTCGAGGTGGTGCACATCACCGAGCTCCTGGCCGAGCTGGTCGCTGACGGGCGCTTGGAGATCGGGGGCGACTTCGCCCGCAAGGTGACCTTCCACGACCCCTGCTACCTGGGCCGTCACAACGGCATCTACGAGCAGCCCCGTGAGTTGCTCACGGCGGTGCCCGGGCTGGAACTCACGGAGATGGCGGAGAACCGGAAGAACAGCCTCTGCTGCGGCGGCGGCGGCGGCCGCATCTGGATGGAGACGCCTGTCGGCGAGCGCTTCTCCGACCTCCGGCTGCAGCACGCTCGCGACGTCGACGCCGAGGTGTTGGTCACCTCCTGCCCCTACTGCATCAGCAACTTCGAGGACAGCAAGCTGGCCCTGGACGACGACGACCCGTTGGTGATCAAGGACGTCACCGAGGTCCTCCTGGAGGCCTTGCAGGCCGCGGAGGGCTCGGCATGAACAACGCAGAGACCGTGCACGGCGACGTCATGGTGGTGGGCGCCGGGATCAGCGGGATCCAGGCCGCGCTCGACCTCGCCACGTCCGGCTACAAGGTCTTCCTCGTCGAGAAGGCGCCGACCGTCGGCGGCAAGATGGCCGAGCTCGACAAGACGTTCCCGACGAACGACTGCTCGATGTGCATCGAGTCGCCCAAGTTCATCGAGTGCGACCGCCACCCCAACATCGAGATCCTGACGTGGACCGAGGTCGATCGGGTCCAGGGCTCGGCGGGGGACTTCACGGTCACGCTGGTGCGCAAGGCGCGGTACGTCGACGAGGACAAGTGCACCGGCTGCACGGTCTGCACCGAGTACTGCCCGGTGCCCATCCCCGACCCGTTCAACGCCGGGCTGTCGGACAACAAGGCGATCCACATCTACTTCTCGCAGGCGGTGCCGCTGGTGCCGTACATCGACGAGAAGTGCACGTTCCTGGAGGACGAGCGCTGCTCGATCTGCGTCGGCGCCTGCAAGAACGACGCGATCGACCTGCACCAGCTGCCGACCCGGATGGAGGTCAAGGTCGGCGCGATCGTGCTCTCCCCCGGGTTCAAGCCCTTCGATCCGAGCGAGCGGGGCGACTACGGCTACGGCACCTACAGCAACGTCGTCACGAGCCTGGAGTACGAGCGGCTGATGTGCGCGACGGGGCCGCACGAAGGGGAGATCCTGCGGCCGTCCGACGGCACGCACCCCCACAAGATCGCGTGGATCCACTGCGTCGGCTCACGGCAGGTGCAGGAGGGCGGCAACAGCTACTGCTCGTCGGTCTGCTGCTCCTACGTCCAGAAGCAGGTGATCCTCACGAAGGACCACGACGCGGACGCCGAAGCGGTCATCTTCCACAACGACATCCGGTCCTACGGCAAGGACTTCGAGCGCTTCTACCAGCGGTCCGAGCAGCTCGACGGCGTCGAGTTCATCCGCAGCTACGTCCAGATCGGCAAGGAGGACCCCGTCACCAAGAACGTGACGATCCGCTACGCGACCGACAACGACGGGGTGAAGGAGCAGGAGTTCGACCTGGTGGTGCTGGGCATCGGGCTGGAGGCCCCGGCGGACGCCGGCAAGCTGGCCGAACAGTTCGGCATCGAGCTGAACACTCACGGCTTCTGCAAGACCAGCCCCGCCAACCGCATGAAGACCACCCGCGACGGGGTCTACGTGAGCGGAGCGTTCCAGGGCCCCATGGACATCCCCGAGTCGGTCACCACCGCCAGCGCGGCGGCCGGCATCGCCGCGGATCTGCTCGCCTACCGGCGCGGCAAGATGGCTCAGGATCGGGTCTACCCGGAGGAGCGGGACACGACCGACGAGGAGCCCCGGGTCGGCGTCTTCGCGTGTCATTGCGGCGCCAACATCGGTCGGGTCGTCGACATCCCCTCGGTGGTCGACTACTCGCTCACGCTGGACAACGTCGTGCACGCCGAAGAGGGGCTGTTCATCTGCTCGACGGACGCGGCCGCCGCGATCTCCGAGACGATCCAGGAGAAGCAGCTCAACCGCGTCGTGGTCGCAGCCTGCACTCCCCGGACTCACGAGCCGCTGTTCCGCGACACCCTGCGTGAGGGCGGCATCAACCAGTACTTCTTCGACATGGCGAACATCCGTGAGCATTGCTCCTGGGTGCACTCCAAGCAGAAGGAGGAGGCGACCGCCAAGGCGAAGGACATCGTGAGGATGTCGGTCGCCCGGACCAAGAAGCTGGAGCCGCTCAACGAGTTCGAGCTGCCGGTCAACAAGCGGGCGCTGGTGGTGGGCGGCGGCCTGGCCGGCATGACCGCGGCCCTGAGCATCGCGAACCAGGGGTTCGAGGTGGATCTCGTCGAGCGGAACAACGACCTGGGCGGCCTCGCCCGTCGGATCCACTCGACGCTGGACGGGCTGGACGTGCAGGGCACGCTCCAGGGCCTCATCCAGGACGTCTACAAGCACCGCCTCATCCAGGTCTCCCACAACGCGACCATCACCGACGTCTCCGGCTACGTCGGCAACTTCGTGACGACCGTGGAGACGGAGGGACGGACCAAGCAGATCTCGCACGGCGCGGTCGTCGTCGCGACCGGCGCGGCGGAGTACAAGCCGACGGAGCATGGGTACGGCGACGATGAGCGGGTGCTCACGCAGTTGGACCTGGAGGGGCGCCTCGCCCAGGCCGACTCACGGCTCACGGACGCTCGATCGATGGTGATGATCCAGTGCGTCGGCTGTCGCCAGGAGGACCGCAACTACTGCGCCCGCGTCTGCTGCAACCAGGCGATCAAGAACGCGCTCGCGCTCAAGAAGGTGAACGCCGACCTCGAGATCAACGTCCTCTACCGCGACATGAGGACCTACGGGTTCGGCGAGGACTCCTACCGTGAGGCGGCCGCGCGGGGCGTGAGGTTCGTGAGGTTCGAGCCGGACGATGGCCCGGTCGTAGCGCCGGCTACCGAACAGGGACGCCAGGTCCTGCGCGTCGAGGTCCCCGACTCCATCCTCGGGCAGCGGCTGCAGTTGGACGCCGACCTGGTGGTGCTCTCCGCCGCCGTCGTCCCCTCGGAGGGCAGCGACGAGGCGGGCAAGCTGTTCAAGCTGGCGAAGAACCCCGACGGCTTCTTCCAGGAGGCTCACGTCAAGCTGCGGCCGGTCGACTTCGGGGCCGACGGCGTCTTCCTGTGCGGCTCCGCCCACTACCCCAAGCACCTGTCCGAGACGATCAGCTCGGCCTACGGCGCGGCCGGGCGAGCGGGCAGCCTGCTGTCCCAGGACACGGTCACCGCGTCGGGCTCGGTCTGCCACGTCGTCGACGACGCCTGCATCGCGTGCGGGGCCTGCGTCACGGCGTGCAGCTACGGCGCGGTCCAGATGCGCAAGACCGAGAGCGGCGCCATGGTGGCCGAGGTCAACCCGGTGCTCTGCAAGGGCGACGGGCTGTGCTGCGCGAAGTGCCCGACGGCGGCCATCGTGCTGGACCACTACACCGACGAGGCGATCTTCAGCCAGATCGAGGCGGCCTTCGAGCCGCAGGAGGGCTCATGACACAAGCAGCCGCGCAGAGCGCAGCGGGGACCGGCCTCAAGCGGAAGCTGAGGGTCATCGGCTTCCTGTGCAACTGGTGAGCATATTCGGCCGCTGACCTTGCTGGAGTTTCCAGACAGCAATACACGGTAGAGATCAAGATCATCCGGCTGATGTGCACCGGGCGCGTGGACCTGTCGTTCCCGCTCCGGGCCTTCCTGAGCGGCGCCGACGCCGTGTTCGTGGGCGGCTGCTGGCCGGGCGAGTGCCACTACATCACCGAGGGCAACTACGACGCCCTGGGCAACATGCACCTGCTCAAGCAGCTGATGCAGCGCATCGGCTTGCACCCCAGTCGGCTGCGGATCGAGTGGATCGCGGCGTCCGAAGGCAGCCGCTTCGCGGAGGTCATGGACGACTTCGTGGACGAGCTCAAGGCGCTGGGGCCGCTCGGTCAGCACGAGGGGCTGGACCAGGCGACGCTGATGCCGAAGCTGCAGTCGCTGGACAAGATGGTCCCGCAGCTGAAGCTGCTGGTGCGCGAGAAGCTGCAGGTCAAGGTCAAGTCGGAGGAGGCGTACGACAAGCTGTACGCCAGCCCGAAGACGTCGAAGCTGCTCGATGAGTTCGTGGCGGACCCCCTGTCGAGCAGCGACGAGCTGCCCGGGTACTACATCGACCCGGAGAAGTGCGTCGCCTGCATGATCTGCCTCAAGAAGTGCCCGACCAAGGCGATCGACGGCGCGTTCAAGACGATCCACCTGATCGACCAGGACGACTGCACCCATTGCGGCACGTGCTTCTACGCCTGTCCGCCGCGGCTGGACGCCATCCGCAAGGTGGCGCCGGGGGACCCCTACCCGGACCCGATCCCGGAGGACCAGCGCGGGAACATCGTCGCGCCGCCCAAGAAGAAGAAGAAGCGCGACCAGCCCGCCTGAGCCGGTCGCCCTGATCAGATGCAGCCGTCGGCGTTGGGCAGCCCGGCCACCTTGCAGGCCCCCAACGCGGGGCCGGACGGGAAGAGCTCGTAGACGTACTTGAGCTTGAGCCGCGTCCTCTTGCACAGGACCCGGATCATCGGGGCGAGGCCGTGCTCGCCGTAGAAGTCCCGGATGAACTCGATCAGCTTCCAGTGGTCGGGGCCGAGCTCGTCGACGCCCTCGGTCTCCCTCGCGAGCAAGCGGGCGACCTCCGGGCTCCACTCGTCGGGATCGGCGAGGAAGTCGTGCTCGTTGAGCTCCAGGGGCCGGCCGTTGAAGTCCAGGGTCGCCATCAGTTCCTCATCGACGCGATGTCGGCGACCGCCACGATGGCCGCGGTGATGTCCTGCTCGGTGTTGAGCGGGCCGACGCTGAGCCGGATCGCCCCGCCGATCTTCGTCGTGCCCAGCTGTTCGTGGATGAGGGGAGCGCAATGCAGCCCCGTCCGGCAGGCGATGTCGTGGTCGACGTCGAACAGGGGAGAGGTCGCCCCCGCCTCGAAGCCGTTGATGTTGAACAGGAAGACGCCGATGTGGTCGGCCAGGTCGTCCTGGCAGTAGGTGGTCACGCCGCCCAGGTCGCTCACGCCGTCCCGGAGCATCGTCAGGAGCTCCATCTCCCGGGCGTGGATCTGCTCGACGCCGCGCTCCTGCACCCACCGGACCCCCGCGTTGAGGCCGGCCACCCCGTGCAGGTTGATGGTCCCGTACTCCAGCCGGTACGGGTACTCCGCCAGGTGGCCCCGGGTCGCCGAGCGCACGCCTGTGCCGCCGCCCCGGGTCAGGCCGATCTCGATCCCCTCGCGGACGTACAGGCCGCCGATCCCCGTCGGTCCCTGGAGCGCCTTGTGGCCGGTGAACACGACCACGTCGACCCCGAGCTGGTCGATGTCGATCGGCACCACCCCGGCGGACTGGGACGCGTCGAGCAGCAGCGGCACGCCCGCCTCGCGGCAGCGAGCGCCGATCGCGGCGACCGGCTGCACGGTCCCGATCACGTTGGAGGCGTGGTTCACGACGACCAGGCGGGTGTTCGGCCGGAGCCGGCCGGCGATGTCGTCGGGGTCGACGAAGCCCGACGCGTCGCACGGCACGCGGTCGACCGCCACCCCGCCCTGCTGCTCGAGCTGGTGCAGCGGACGGAGCACCGAGTTGTGCTCCAGGGTGGTGGTGACGACGTGGTCGCCGGCGCCCACCAGGCCGCGGATCGCGAGGTTCAGCGCGTCCGTCGCGTTGTAGCCGAAGCACAGGCGGTCGGGATCGTCCCCCCCGAACAGGCCCGTGAGCAGCTCACGGGTCTGCTGAACCAGCTGCCCCGCCTCGATGCTCAGGTCGAACCCCGACCGGCCCGGGTTGACCCCGTGAGAGCGGTAGAGGCGGTCCATGAACGTGTAGACGGGCTCCGGCTTGGGGAAGCTCGTGGCGCTGTGGTCGAGGTAGATCATCGCGTCGCCGCCGCATCGTAGAACAGCCGAGCCGTTGTCGATCGGCTCGCTGGTAGTCTCCGGCCATGCCTGTCGCTCGAACGGTCCTCCTCCTCCTGCTCGCCCTCGCCGTCGCGGGCTGCCCCACCACGACCGACGACGACGACGTCACGACCGACGACGACGACGCGGCGGACGACGACGACGCGACGGACGACGACGACTCGGCGGACGACGACGACGCGACGGACGACGACGACGCGACCGACGATGACGACGCCACGGCCGCGCCCCCCGCGCCGGACGACGACGACGCGCCGGACGACGACGACGCCGGCGACGACGACGACTCCGCGGCGGCGCCCCCGGAGACCTGCGACGGGATCGGCACGTCCAACCTGACCGGCGTCTGCATCTGGTTCCCCGACGGGTCCGGCGCCTGGACGCTGGCCGAGGCCGCCGCGGGCATCTCCATCCCCTACGTCGTCATCGTCGAGGCGCCGGTGCCGGAGTTCGTGCCGGTCGCTCAGGACGCCGGCGGCTGCGACCAGCCCGGCCCCAGCGGGCTGACGCTGTTCGAGGACCTGTCCGGCGGCGCCGAGCGCTACTGCATCTGCGACCAGGGGCTGTGCGGCAGCCCCCCGCTGGTCCCCGTCACGCTGCCCGCCGGCCAGACGAGCGGCGCCTTCGCCTGGACCGGCACGAACTGGTACGGACCGTCGGACACCGGCAACCCGCTGGGGGCCCCGTTCCCGGCCGGCGCCTACACCCTCGAGGTGAGCGCCATCGGCCGGGTCGACGGCGTCGACTTCAGCGTGAGCAACACCTTCGCGGTGACCCTGAGCAACTGACCGAAGCGGGGCTCAGGAGAGGACGTCCATCGCCCCGATCGGGACCTCGTCGTACAGCGCGGCGATGTCTTCGTTGTGCATGACGACGCAACCCCAGGGAAGGGTGCGCGCGATGCGCGTACCCTTCGGGGGTGCACCCGGTCCTCATCGCCGGCCTCGCGGTGGCGGTCGCCGGTCTCGTCCCCTTCGCGCTGCTGGTCTGGCTGGGCGCGCGGATCGAGCGGAGGCCCGAACGGGCCCCCCGCAGCTTCGCCGGGGACGGCCGGCCCGTGCTCGCCTGCCTGGGGGACAGCATCACCCACGGCCGCATCGGCAGCGCCTGGGTCCCCACCCTCGCCCGCGCCCTGCCCGAGTGGCAGCTCGTCAACGCCGGGATCAACGGCGAGACCGCGTTCGCGCTGGGCAAGCGCCTCGACGAGGTGCTCGCGTGTCGGCCGAGCCGGGCGGTGGTGCTCATCGGCAGCAACGACGTGTTGGCGACCTTCGGCCCGACCTGGGAGCAGTCGTACCGCCGCAAGGGGGCCCTGGACGGCTCGGCCTCCCCCGCCGGCTTCGAAGCGAGCCTGCGCGCCATCCTCGACCGGCTCCGCGGCGCCGACGTGCAGACCGCGGTGATCTCGATCCCGCCGATGGGGGAGGACCCCGCGTCCGCCGCCAGCGCCTCCGTCGACGAGCACAACCGGGTGATCTCCCGGGTCGCCCACGAGCTCGGGCTGTCCGTGCTGCCCCTGCACGCCTCCCTGCCCGGCGGGCCCGACCGCCAGCCGATGCCGACCACTCAGTGGGCGCTGATGCGGGGGGTGATGGGGGCGGCCTGGCAGCACGAGCTCCTCGGCCGCTCGTGGGACGAGATCGCCGAGCGGGGGGGCTGGGCCTGCACCGTCGAGGGGCTGCACCTGAACGACGCGGCGGGCGGGAAGCTGGCCGCCCTCGTGGAGGCGTGGGTGCGCGGGGATGACTGAGGGAGCCGCTCGGCCGGGGATCCGCGTGCTGTCCTGGAACCTGTTCGGGCTGAGCGACGACGACCTGGACGTGCGCGCCGAGGCAGCGATGTTCATCTCGCTGCTCGGCGGCACGCTCGAGGACGTCGTGTCGGGGCGCGTGGCCGAGGGCGATCCGCCGGAGGTCCTGATGTTCCAGGAGGTGGTGGAGCGGACGCTGTACGCCCACCTCCGGCCGCACCTCGGCGCGGCCGGCTACACCCTGTTCCCCGAGGAGCCGCCGGAGCGGGAGTACTTCGAGGTGCTGGCCGTGCGCGAGCCGCTCGAGGTGGCGTCGCACCAGGTCTCTCCGCTGCCGACGTTCATGGGGCGGGAGCTGGTCGAGGTGGTCGCCGAGCTGGGGGGCGAGCGGTGGCTGCTCCTGACCGCCCACCTCGAGAGCATGAAGGTGGGCCGCGAGGAGCGGATGGAGCAGGCTCGGAGGGTGCTGGACCTCCTGCGCCGCCACGACGGCCCCGCGGTCTTCGGCGGGGACACCAACCTGCGCAAGAAGGAGGCGGAGGAGCTCGGCCCCCTGCCCGACGCCTGGGAGGCGAGCGGCGCCCCCGCGGCCGAGCGCTGGACCCGCATCAAGGACTGCGGCCAGCGGGCTCGCTACGACCGAATCTGGGGATCCCGCGTGCGCTTCTCCGGCTTCACCTGCATCGGTCGGGAGCCGGTGACGGCGGGAGGAGACCCGCCGTCGGACCACCTGGGGGTGGTGACCCGCGTGCGCGCGTCCCGCTGACCTGGCCGCAGACGTCCCAGATCGGACGCGGTGTCCGCGCCACGGCTGCCCGGACCGGAGTAACGTCTCCTTCCGCGCGCTCGGAGGGAACGATGACACAGCTGGCTCGCTACTCCTTCGGTGAACGTCTCCACGAGGGTCGCCGCCACGAGATCGTGCGCGGCACCGCGCCGGACGGTCGCCCGGTCGTCCTCAAGGTCCTCCGGCAGCTGCACCCCTCCCCCGACCAGGTGGCGCGGTTCCGGCACGAGTACGAGCGGATCGCCGGGGTCCGCTCCGAGCACGTCGTCGGGGCCGTCGCGTTCGAGACGGACCAGCGGCGCTGGGCCCTCGTCCAGGAGGACTTCGGCGCCAGCTCCCTGGCCGGGCAGCTCGGGGACGACCTGTCCCTGCGGCAGCGGCTGGAGATCGCGGTCGCGGCGGCCCGAGGCCTCGCCGACGTGCACGCCCGGAACGTCATCCACAAGGACATCAACCCGTCGAACATCGTGCGGAACCCGCAGACCGGTGAGGTCAAGCTCATCGACTTCGGCATCGCCACCGCCCTGACCAGCGAGAGCCCCGCGTTCTCCAACCGCAACCGCCTCGAAGGAACCCTCCACTACGTCTCCCCGGAGCAGACCGGGCGCGTCGGCGCTCGGGTCGACTACCGGTCGGACCTCTACTCCTTCGGTGTCACGCTGTACGAGCTGTTCGCCGGCCGTCGCCCCTTCGAGAGCGACGACCCGCTCGAGCTCGTGCACGCCCACATCGCGCGGCCGCCCCGGCCGCTGACCGAGGCCTCCCCGGAGCTCCCCCCGGTGCTCGACGCGTTGGTCATGAGGCTGCTCAACAAGCGGGCGGACGACCGCTACCAGACCGCGTTCGGCCTGCTCGGCGACCTGCAGCGGTGCCTGGAAGGGCTGTCCTCGTCCGGAGCGATCGAAGCGTTCGAGATCGGCGCCGACGACGTCTCCGATCGCCTGCTCGTCCCCGCCCGGCTGTACGGACGTGAGGAGGAGACGGCCCAGCTGATCCGGGCGCTGCGAGCCACCACCGACCCGTCCTCGTCGGACGACGTCGTGCCCGCGGTCCTCGTCACCGGCGCGGCCGGGCTGGGCAAGTCCGCCCTCGTTCAGGAGCTCTTCGGCCCCCTCACGAAGCGCCGGGGGTACTACGTCGTCGGGAAGTTCGAGCAGTTCCGCCGCACCCCGTTCTCGGCCGTCGTCGCAGCGTTCTCGTCCCTCGTCCCTCGTCACCGAGCTGCTCGGCGAGAGCGAGGAGCGGCTGGATCGGCTGCGCAACGACCTGGCCGCCGCGTTGGGTCCCAACGGTCGCGTGATTACGGACGTGATCCCCCAGGTCGAGCTGATCACCGGACCCCAACCGGACGTCGAGGAGCTGCCCGCCTCGGAGACGCTCAACCGGTTCGAATCCGTGTTTCGCAGTTTCGTGGCGGTGTTCGCGCGGCCGCAGCATCCGGTCGCCTTGTTCCTCGATGACCTCCAGTGGGCCGACGCCGCCAGCCTGGGGCTCCTGGGCGGGCTGATCACCGACTCACGACTCAGCTTGCTGCTGATCGGCGCCTTCCGGGACAACGAGGTGGACGCGCACCACCCACTCACGGCGACCCTCACACGGCTGGAGGAGGAGGGCGTGAGCCTGCCTCGCCTCGCGCTGTCGCCGCTGGAGGAGCCGGCCGTCGCGGAGCTGGTCGCCGACACGACCTTCTGCAGCGCGGCGGACGCCGACGCGCTGGCGGCGCTCGTCGTTCGGAACACCGGCGGCAACCCGCTGTTCGTCCACGAGCTCATCAAGACCCTCGGCGCCGACGGCCTGATCCGCTTCGACCGCACCGCCGGCCGGTGGACGTGGAGCCTGCCCGAGATCCAGGCGAAGGGGTTCACCCAGAACGTGCTGGACCTCGTGACGGCCCGGCTGCGGCGGCTGGACGCGACCTCCCTCGAGGTGCTCCAGGTCGCCGCCTGCGCCGGCGCCACGTTCGATCTGCGAACGGTCGCGTCGCTCCGCGGCGAGTCGGTCCACGAGGTCTGGAAGGCGCTCCTGCCGGCCATCCAGGACGGCATCGTCACCGCCACGTCGGAGGTCGACGCGCTCGTCGCCGACGAGGAGTCGCCCCAGCAGGAGTGCAGCTTCTTCCACGACCGGATCCAGCAGGCCGCCTACGAGTCGATGGCGGAGGACGAGCGCACCAGGACCCACCTCGGGGTGGGACGCATCCTCGCCGCCCAGGAGGACGCTGACCTCTTCGAGCTCGGCTTCCAGCTCAACCGGGGGCGCTCGCTGATGACGGACCCGGCCGAGCGGCTCCGGCTCGCACACCTCAACCTCGATGCTGGCCGCCGGGCCGTCGCCTCGGCCGCCAACGACGCGGCGGTCGGGTTCTTCGAGGTGGGCATCGAGCTCCTGCTCGACGACCCCTGGTCGGACCACTACGATCTCGCCATGGGGCTCCACCGGGGCGCCGGCGAGGCGACGTACGCGCTGGGGGCCCACGCGCGCTCGTCCGAGCTGATCGGGTCGTGCATCGAGCACGCCCGAACGGACCTGGAGCGGGCCGACCTGTACATCGTCGTCGTCCAGCAGCACACGACGGCCGGTCGCTACCCCGACGCGATCGAGTCCGGCCGAGAGGGGCTCGCCCTGCTCGGGTTCGACCTCGTCTCCGACGGCTACATGGACGCCATGATGGCGTCCTTCGGGGCGCTGCAGGCTCGGCTCGGGGACGCTCGCGCCGCGTCCTTCCTGGACCGCCCCCGGATGACCGACCCGGTCGCCACCACCACCTGCCGTCTGCTCAGCTGGACCATGGCGGCGGCCTTCTACATCGACCCGCTGCTCTACAGCGTCATCAGCTTCGAGGCGATGAGCCTCCTGGCCGAGCACGGCAACCCCCACGACAGCCTCGCCGTCTACGCCCAGTACGGGCACCTGCTCGGCGCGATGTTCGGCGACCCCCAGGGGGGCTACGAGTTCACCGTGCTGAGCCGCGAGATCAGCGAGAAGTACGGCAGCCTCAAGGACAAGACCCAGGCCTGCTTCCTGTCCGCGAACTGGGCGCTCTGCTGGGTCGAGCCGTTCCGCAACGCCAAGGCGATCATCCAGGAGGGCGTGCAGGCGGGCCTGCAGTCCGGGGACTTCCGGTTCGCGGGCTACAACCTGGTCTACCTGGGCTTCAACGACCTCACGCTGGGCGAACCGCTGGACCAGATTCTCCGCGACGCCGCCGGACAGCGCGCCTTCGTGGCGCGCCAGAAGGACCTCATGGCCGAAGACTCGGCGCTCGCGGTCCGCATCGTTGCCAACAACCTGGCCGGCAACACCACCGGCCCCGATGACTTCTCTTGCGACGGCTTCGACGACGCGTCCTTCGTCGAGCGCCTGGCCGCCAACCAGTCGGTCCCGGTCCAGTGCTACTACGGCGTCTACAAGACGTTCTCGATGCTGGTCCACGGTGACTCGGAGGCAGCGCTCCGGATCGGCCGGGCCACGCAGCCGCTCACGGCGGCGATCCCCGGGAACATCGCCCTGGGGCGGCTCTCGTTCGCGATGGGCCTGGCGCTCACGGCGGGGCTCGCCGACGCGGACGACCGCGAGGCTCGGCGCGAGGAGATCGACAAGATCCTGGAGTCGCTCGCAGGCTGGGCCGAGAACTGCGAGGCGAACTGGGCTCACGCTCACGCCCTGGTAGGGGCCGAGCTGGCGCGCGCCGACGGCCTGGAGAGCGCCGCGATGGAGGCGTACGAGGAGGCGATCCGCCTGGCCGACGAGCATCGGTGGCCGGCTGACCACGCCCTCGCCTGCGAGCGGGCCGGCCGCTTCTGGTCCGAGCGGGGTCGGGACGAGCTGAGCCGCGGCTACCTCGCCCAGGCCCGGTACGGCTACGAGCAATGGGGAGCGAAGGGCAAGGTCGCCGCCCTGGACGCGGAGTTCGACGGCATCGCCCCTTCGGCTGCGTCCATCCGGACCTCCGCCACGGTCTCCTCGGTGTCCGTCACCGGCACCGAGACGTCCGACGGGCTGCTGGACCTCGGCACCGTCATCAAGGCGTCCCAGGCGATCTCCGGCGAGATCAAGCTGGAGCGTCTGCTGGGCCGGCTGCTCGAGCTCGTGCTCGAGAATGCCGGGGCCCAGCACGCCGTCCTCGTCGTGGTGGACGCCGGTGACCTGGCGGTTCGCGCCGCCGCCTCGCTCGGGTCCGACCCTTCGGGGGGGCACGAGCTGCAGGCTGACGTCGACCTGAACCTGTCGGTGGAGAGCTACGGGCGGCTGTCGACGGCGATCATCAACTACGCCGTCCGCACCGCCGAGCCGGTGGTCCTCAACGACGCCCTGGGCGAGGGCCGGTTCGTGCGGGACCCCTGGATCCTCCAGGCCCGCCCGCGCTCGGTGCTCTGCCTGCCGCTGCGCAGCCAGGGCGCCCTCATCGGCCTGCTCTACCTGGAGAACCGCGCCGTCGCCGGGGCGTTCACGGCCGACCGCATGGAGCTGCTGAACCTCCTCGCGTCGCAGTTCAGCATCTCGTTCGAGAACGCCCGGCTGTACAACGAGATGGAAGGCAAGGTCGCCCGCCGCACCGCCCAGCTGGCGCAGAAGAACGACGAGCTGGAGGAGACCCTCGGAGACCTGCGGGTCGCCCAGGACAAGCTGGTGGCGAGCAACGCCTTCATCCGCAAGACCTTCGGCCGCTACGTGTCCGACGACGTGGTCGAGCACCTGCTCCAGGACCCCGACGCGCTGCAGCTCGGCGGTGAGCGCCGCCCCATCACGGTGCTCGCCTCGGACGTGCGCGGCTTCACCGCCATGGCCGAGCGCTCCGAGCCCGAGGAGGTGCTGGCGCTGCTCAACCGCTACTTCGAGGTGATGTTCGACGTGATCCACCGCCACGGCGGCACGATCAACGCGATCCTCGGTGACGGGCTCTTCGTCTTCTTCGGCGCCCCGATCGCGCTGGAGGCCGCGCCGCGCCGCGCGGTCGCCTGCGCCCTGGAGATGATGCTCGCCCTGAACGAGCTCAAGGCGGGGGGCGACCCGGCGCTGCAGGGCCTGGAGATGGGCATCGGCGTGCACACGGGCGCGGCGGTCGTCGGGAACATCGGCAGCCAGGACCGCACGAAGTACAGCGCGATCGGGCTCGACGTGAACCTCGCCGCTCGCATCGAGGGATGCACGGTGGGGGGCCAGGTCCTGATCTCCGAGGCGACGGCCGAGGCGACGCGCCCCGACGTGCAGCTGTCGGTGGCGATGAAGTTCTCCACCAAGGGGGTGGCCGAGCCGCTCACGCTGTACGAGGTCGAGGGCCTCGCCGGCGGACCGAGCTACCGCCGGCGTCGCAGCGTGATGGTGCCGCTGCGCGCCCCGGTGCCGGTGCAGTTCAGCGTCGTCAGCGGGGGCGTCGTGGCCCCGGTGACGCACACCGGCGAGCTCGTGCGCCTGTCGGACGAGGAGGGGGAGCTGGTGACCGACGCCGCCCTGCCGCCCCTCACGAACGTCAAGCTCTGGCTGCTCGATGGGACGAGCGAGCGGGTGCCGGGAGACGTCTACGGCAAGGTGCTGGGCGGCACCGACGACGGAGCTCGGCTGGGGCTGACCTCCGTCCCGCCGGACGTCGGGGCCTGGTTGGAGGAGCGCCTGCATCGCGAGTGAGCCGATCGCGGCGACCCCTGATGAGCCTGTTTCAGATTCCTGGTTGACACCCGACATAACGGCGTTACGTTCAGGGCGTAACAACGTTACGGCGGGTGAGCATGGACGAAGCGATCCGAGCGGTGCGAGATGACCTGGCGGCGGGCCGGCTGCGGGCCGACGACCTGACGGCGCGACGCATCGGCGCCCACCTGGGCAAGACGACGTCGGTGCTCTACCACCACTGGGGCTCGCTCGACGGGTTCCTCTTCGCGGTGGCCCAGGACGGCTACGTGCTCCTCATGGAGCGGCTGGTCCCGGTCGCAGCGGGAGGTCTGCCCGCCGTCGCGGAGGCCTACATCGACTTCGGCCTGGCCCACCCCGTCCTGTACGGCCTGATGTTCGAGCGGCCCTGGGACTGGGACGCGCTGCGCGCCGCCGGGGCGTTCGCGGACATGCCGGGCCTCGCCCTGTGGGGCCGGGTGGTGGACGCGCTCGCGGCGGGCGGCTCAGACGACCCCGCGGGGGACGCCCTGCTGCTGCACGCCTCCCTGCACGGCCTGGTCTCGCTCGCGAACAGCGGGCGGGCCAACGTCGGCGACCTGACCGTGAGCGACCGCGACGCGGCCTTGCGGGCGGCCCGAACGATGGCGACGCGCATCTGCGCCGCCCCCCTCCTGGAGCAGACGACATGAGCAACTCCGACCTCCTCGCCCGCACCCTGACCCTGCCGTCCGGCGCGGTCCTCCCCAACCGGATCGCCAAGTCGGCGATGAGCGAGCGGCTCGGCGACCGCGCCTTCGGCCCCACCGACCGCCACGTCCGCCTGTATCGCCGGTGGGCCGAGGGCGGCGCCGGGCTGCTCATCACCGGCAACGTCATGATCGACGAGGCGCACCGCGCCGAGACCGGCAACGTCGCGGTCCAGGACGACCGCCACCTGCCGGCGCTGCGCGCCTGGGCGGCAACCACCGAGGGCACGCAGACCCAGCTCTGGATGCAGATCAACCACCCCGGACGCCAGACGCCCCGGTTCGTCGACGGCGCTCCCGTGGCCCCCTCGGCGGTGCCCCTGGAGCTCGCCCCGGGGACCTTCGCGAAGCCCCGGGCGATGACCGAGGAGGAGATCCTGGACGTCGTCGAGCGGTTCGCCCGCACCGCCGCCATCGCCAAGCAGGCCGGGTTCGACGGGGTGCAGGTGCACGCGGCTCACGGCTACCTGCTGAGCCAGTTCCTGTCCCCCCGCACCAACCTGCGGGACGACGCGTGGGGGGGCGACGACGCCCGCCGCCGCCGGCTCCTCGTCGAGGTGGTGCGAGCCATCCGCGCCGCCGTCGGGCCGACGTTCCCGGTGGGGGTCAAGCTCAACTCGGCGGACTTCCAGAAGGGCGGCTTCAGCGAGCAGGCGTCGATGGCCGTCATCGAGGCCCTGGAGGCCGAGGGGATCGACCTCATCGAGATCTCCGGCGGGACCTACGAGAAGGCCGTGATGTTCGAGGAGACCGCGCCCCGGGCCGAGAGCAGCCGGCTCCGCGAGGCGTTCTTCGCCGACTACGCCGCGCGGGTCCGTGAGCGCACCGGTCTGCCGATCATGCTCACGGGGGGCTTCCGCACCCGCGGGGGGATGGAGGAGGCGCTGTCAGCGGGCGCGACGGACCTCGTCGGCATGGCCCGCCCGCTCGCGTTCGACCCGGACCTCCCGGCGCGCCTGCTCGACGGCCGCGCCGACGCCGCCACCGCGGTCAAGCTGGCGACCGGCTTCAAGATGCTCGACAGCATGATCCAGGGCGGCTGGTACCAGGCGCAGATGAAGCGCCTGGCCCGGGGCGGTGAGCCGAGTCCCCGCCTGTCCCGGCCTCGCGCCGTCTGGGAGTACCTCGTCTCCGGGCCGCGCGGTCGCGCCGCCGGGTAGCGCCCGGGCCCCCGCTCATCGATCAGTCCGGCATCTGGGGCGCCGCCGCCTGGAACGCCGCGAGCAGCTCGCGGCTCTGGTCGAGATCGGCGCGGGGCACCATCACCTTGGTGCCGTTGGCGAAGTTGAGGGCGGGGTCGACCCCGCCGCAGTCGTCCGAGTTGACCCACGCGTCGATGCCGTGGTCCTGGAGCAGCTCCGCGATGGGTTCGGCGAGCGCCCGCTGCGGGGCGAGGGTGAGCGTGACGAAGGCGGTGTTGGCGTGGCCCATGTCCTGAGCATCGGTCCTCGGGCCGAGCGGCACAAGGCCGCTCGGTGAGCTACTCGGCGGCTGCGCGGGCCGCGATCCGCTCCTGGGCCCGCTGCAGCTCCATGGCGAAGTCCCACGACGGGGAGACCGTGTCCTCGTAGTGGTCGCCGTCCTCGTCCATCAGCAGGCTCACGGCCCGGTTGAAGTCGGGCCGGGGGATGATGTAGCTGAGGTAGTTGTCGGTCATGCCGAGCACCGCGCGGTGCTCCACGCCGTCCGGCAGCAGGTCGAGCAGGGGCGGGATCGTCGGGTCCTCCGACAGCGTGTAGGGCCAGGCGTGGACCTTCAGGCAGTCACAGTCCCCGAACGCCGTGCGCTCGCGGCACTCGCTGTAGTCGAGGTCGTCGCAGTCCGAGTCGTGCTGCGCGAAGTAGGTCGCCCCGTCGCCGCGGGCGGTCGGGTCGTCGACCTCCGCCAGCCACGCCGCGTCGTCCGGGAAGCCCCACGCGAGCTCGGGGAGCAGCTCACCCGGCACACCCACGAAGGCCACCGGCCCGAGCCGCACCTGGAAGGTGTTCGTGGGCAGGCAGCCCAGGGGGCCGTCGCCCGCCCGTGGGCAGAGCGCGGGGTCGGTGACGCCGTCCTCCAGCCCCAGGTCGAACAGGTCCTTGGGGCCCAGGATCTGGTACGCGATGTTGTCGATCGGGATGAGCGCCTGCTCGACGTCGACCGTCAGCGGCGACGGCTCGATCGTGTCGCCGGCCTCCAGCGCGTCGATGGCCGCCTCGGCGATGTGCCAGCCGTGGGAGGTGACGAACTCCCACGAGCTGTGCTCGGCCCAGACCGGCACGTCGTCTCCGTCGTCGTCCACCGTGCCGTCGAACTGGTGCACGCCGTCCTCGTCGACCAGGGGCACGTCCCCCCCGAGCGCCGACTGCATGCCGCCCAGGCACTCGGGCAGGTGCAGGGCCACGCCGCCGTACTCGGCCTCCAGGATGTCGCGGGTCACGCCGACCCAGTCGCTCGAGATGCTGTTGTTGCTCGAGCCGCGCACCTCGGGGTGGCCGGACCAGTTGCTCAGGGTGAACAGCGCGGAGCTGCCGGTCCGCCCCTGGAGGACGAGGAGCTGATCACTGACCAGGACCGGGTCCCGGCCGTCGTAGATCATCCCGTGCATCTTCGCCGTCGGGTTCTTGCCCCCGAACAGGCTGCCGCTGAACCAGGGGCCCCGGTCGCGCATGCGGGTCTTGCCGACCACCAGCTCCACCGGCTCCATCGCGGCGGCGGCGTCCCGGACCGCGGTCTCGATCGCCTCGGCGACCCGCTGCTGGTAGGCCGGGTCGCGGCCCGACGTCGGGTTGTCGAGGTCTTCGGGGTTGCCCCACAGCCCCATCGTGTCGGGCCCCTGGTGGTTGTGCGAGGAGGCGGCGATCAGCCGGTTGGGGTCGAAGCCGTCGGCCGCGAGCGCGTCGCGGGCTTCGTGGATCCGGGGGGAGCCGAGGCCGACGAAGTCCATGGCCACGAACGCGATGTACTCGCCGTCGTGGCTGAGCACGACCGCCCGCACCCAGACGGGGTCGTGGATGTCCTGGGCGGGTCGCATGGGGCCGAAGCCGCCGATGAAGACCGCGTCGAAGATGCCGTCTCCGTCCACGTCGTCGAAGGGTTCGTCGCACTCGTCGCGGGAGGCCGTCGGATCGTCGAGGCAGCCGTCGAAGTCGTGGTTGCCGTTCAGATCGGTGAACGTCTCGGTGATCACCGGGGTGATGTCGATGACCGAGGCGCCGGCGTAGGTGACCCCGTCGGACGCCAGGGTCATGCCCAGGGGGGTCGGCTCGGGCGCGCACGCCGTGACGGCGAAGGCCAGCAGAATCGGGGCGATGGATCGATGCACGGCGACTCCAGCCGCCGCAGGATGACACGCGGCGTCGGCGTCAGGGCAGGGCGTTTCCGGAGATGACGACCGCGCCCGCGATGTTCGAGGCGCCGATGGCGTCGCGCAGGGGCTCGGCGTCCCACGCGGTCGACAGGCTGCCGTTGTCCGTGATCACGAGATCCCCGCCGACCGAGCTGACGCCGAGCAGGCCCGCGACATCCCACAGCGGGTTGTTGTCGTGGAGCTCGAGGTCGCCGCCGATGGAGATCAGGATCGGCAGGTCCGCGATCGTCTGCAGGGAGTCATTGTCGACGATGCGCAGGTCGCCGCCGACGTCGGCCAGGGAAGCGAACCCCGCGACCACCGCGAGCGACGCGTTGGTGTCCAGGACGAGATCGCCGCCGAGGGACGACAGCGCGTCGAAGCCCTCGGTGTCACCCAGCGACGCGTTGCCGACCAGCCGGAGGTCTCCGCCGATGGACGTCAGCTGCGGCAGCCCGCCCGTCTCGACCAGGAAGTTGTTCCCGTCCAGCAGCAGGTCCAGCCCCACCGACTCCAGCGCGGCCAGGCCGGCCAGGTCCGAGAGCGAGTCGTTGTCGACGATCTGGAGGTTGCCGCCGACCACCTCCAGCGCCGCCAGCCCGAGCAGGTCACGCAGCGGCGGGTTGCTCATGATCCGCAGGTCGCCCCCGACCTGGCAGAGGCAGCCGAGGCCGTCGAGATCCTCCAGGAGCGTGCCGATCACCGTCAGGTCGCCGCCGACCGCGTTGTAGGTGAGGCAGAAGTCCTCGGCGTCGTCCGGGTCGTTGACGTTCAGGTCGCCGCCGAGGACCTGGAGCGAGGGGCAGGCCGAGGGGGTTGCGTCGTCGTCGTCGTCGGTCGCGTCGTCGTCGTCTGCCGCGTCGTCGTCGTCTGCCGCGTCGTCGTCGTCTGCCGCGTCGTCGTCGTCTGCC
>CAYQEG010000075.1:0-1517 GCA_964416435.1 uncultured Rickettsiales bacterium | reverse complement strand
GAGTCATCGTCGTCTCCGACGACGTCGTCGTCGTCCCCGGCGACATCGTCATCGTCCACCGCGAAGTCGTCGTCGTCCCCCTCGACGAACGCGGGGTTGGCCGGGGGATCGGGGCAGGCGACGAGCAGCAGGAGCACGGTCGTGGCGGCGATCAGGCGGAGTCTCATCACCGCCCAATGTAGTCGCTCGACCGTGCGCCCGCGGCCCCCGTTCAGGGGGCCTGCTCCTCGCCTACGCGGCCCGCAGGTGGCCGCGACGCCGGCCGTGGCAATGCCCTGGGCCGTCCTTGACCAGGTCCGCGAGCTCGGCCCGCTGGTCGTCGTCGAGGACGTCGTGGGCGGTGCCGATCGCCGACTCCAGGGCCGCCGAGATCCGATCGATCGACGCTCGCCAGCCATCCCGGATGGGATCGAGGTCGCCGTCGGCGAACGAGTCCGCCCGCAGCGCGTCGGCGGTCGCCTTGCGGGCGTCGCCCATGGCCTTGCGCTCGGCCGAGAAGACGTCGAACAGGTCGTCGATCACGTCGCCGAGGGCGCGCTCCTGGGCCGCCGTCGTGTCCAGGCGGCTGGCGAGGCGGCCGAGGACCCACTCCCGGCGGCGGCGCCGGCGGGACGAGGTGAAGCGGCGGGCGCCGCGGAATCCGCCCCGGCGGAAGCGGGAGCCGATGTAGAGGGTGATACCAACACCGAAGAGAAAACCGAGCATCGTTGCGAGCTCCTTTCGGATCCAAGCTCGTGCTCGCGTCTCTCTGGCGTGTTTCGCCGACGTGAAGTTGTGTAAAGGGGACCCGTCGGCCGAACTACTCGAAGGGGTGGCAGTCCGTGCAGCTGGAGCCGGCCAGGGTCATCGGCTGCTCGAGCAGCTCCGCCATCTCGGGGAGCACGACCTCCTCCATCCACAGGCCGGTCGCCCGGCGCTCGTCGTCCTCGATGTTCTCGACCGGGATGTCGTCCAGGGTCAGCGGATCGACGTCCGCCGGCATCTCGTAGTCGATCGCCTCGGGGTCCTCGCCGTGACAGCTCTCGCAGTCGAAGCCGTCGTACAGCTCGGCGTCGTGCTCCAGGAAGATCTCCGTCATCCGGGGCTGGAAGATCCAGGTCATGAAGAGCTCCCGCTCGTCGAACGACAGCTCGTCCCACGGCGCGGGCTGCTCCCACGGCGTCGGCTCGGGCTCGGGCTCGGGCGAGGTCGGGCAGCCGAGGAGCAGCGCCGCGAGCGGCAGCATCAGGGCGAAGCGGAGGCCGATCACGCCGCCTCTGTAGCACGCGAAGAGACCCGCCGCGGCTTCGCCGGTCCCTGGTAGGGTCGCCCGCGGCGCCGCCTGGAGAGAGCCGGCGCCGGCCCTGGAGGAACCCGTGCACCGACTGTCCCTGCTCACGCTGCTCCTGCTCATCGCCGTGCCCCTGGTGGGCTGCCCGCCGACCGGCCGCCGAGGCGGCGGCGACGACGACGACGCGACCGACGACGACGACGACGCGACGGACGACGACGACGCGACCGACGACGACGACGCGACG
>CAYQEG010000074.1:19131-33702 GCA_964416435.1 uncultured Rickettsiales bacterium | reverse complement strand
CCAGGAGGTTCTCGGCGGTGGTGGAGTCGACGTTGGCGGTGGGCTCGTCGGCGAGCACGATGGCCGGGTCGGCGGCGATGGCCCGCACGATGGCGACGCGCTGCTGCTGGCCGCCGGACAGCTCGTGGGGGCGGCGGTGCTCCATGCCGTCCAGCCCGACCTCCTTCAGCAGGCCCATCACCTTGGCCTGCGCCTCCGCCTTGTCGGCGCCCTGCAGCGACAGGATCGCGACGGCGTTCTCGTAGGCGCTGAGGACCGGGATCAGGTTGTAGGCCTGGAACACGAACCCGAGCTTGTCCCGGCGCAGCCGGCTCCGGGCGACGCCGCCCAGCGTGCTCAGGTCCTGCCCCGCGACCGTCACCACCCCCGACGTGGGCTTGTCCAGCGCGCCGATCAGGTTCAGCGCGGTGGTCTTGCCCGACCCCGACGGCCCGCAGATCGCGGTGAACTCACCGGGGTGGATCACCAGGTCCAGGCCCCGCAGCGCGTGCACGTCGACCGTGCCCTGGCGGTAGACCTTCTTGACGTCCTTCATCTCGACAATCGCGTTGCTCATCTCGGTCTCCCTACTGCAGGCGGATGGTTTCGACGGGTTCGACGCGGCCGGCCTTCCAGGCCGGGTAGATGCCCGCCGCGAGCGTCGCGAGGATGATCGCGGCGGCGATGGCGATGCCGGTCTCGGTGTACATGCCGACCCGCATCACCATGTCGAAGCCGACGCCGGCGACCTCGGTCGGCTGATCGGCGTACACCTCGGTCAGGTCGAGGCCGTTGTTGTACAGGTACCAGTAGGGCCAGGCGCTCACCGCCACGGCCAGCGCGATGCCGGTCGTCGCCAGCCAGGTGCTCTCCCACATCACCAGCTTGAACAGCTGTCGAGGCGAGTAGCCGATGGCGAGCATGATCCCGAACTCGCGTACCCGCTCCATCACGGAGACGAACAGCGTGTTGAAGATCCCCGCCGCCACCAGCAGCCCGATGATGATCATCATCACGCGGCCGCCGCCGATCTTCATCGCGATGAACGACTTCAGCTCCGGCTGCACCTGGTCCCAGGTGAGGACCGCGATGCCCGCCTCGAAGTTGCGGAGAAGCCGGTCCTGCACCGCGAGGCTGCGACGGGAGTCCTCCAGGAACACGCCGATCTGGGTGCTCTCCGTCGGGTCGTAGCCGAGCACGTCCCGGACCGTGCCGAGCGTCAGCAGGCAGAGCCCCGCGTCCAGGCTCGGCGCCCCGGTGTTGATCGTCGCCTTCAGGCGGCCCATGCCGGCGACGATCTCGCCGTGCCGGTCGGTCAGCGTGAAGACCACCTTGTCGCCGATGTCGGCGCCGAGGTTCGAGGCCAGCTTGCGGCCCAGGATGATCCCCTTGTCGTCTCCGGAGGTGAACATCTCCCCCGACTCCAACCCCTCGTGCAGCGCGAAGCTCTGCTCCGTCTCCAGGGCGGGGTCGTAGGCGATGAAGATCGCGCCGAAGCTGTCCGACGCCGTCGACAGCATCGTCGGCCCCGACGTCCGGTCCACCGCCGACGCGACGTCCCGGTCCGCCACCGCGGTGGCCCGCTTCTCCGCCGTGTCGGCCACCGTTCGGGTGAGTGAGGGCGAGTCCGCGTACTCCGGGTGCTGGATGACGACGTGGCCGTTGCCCAGCCTCGCCGCGGTGTCGATGAAGTCGGCGAACGATCGGTCCTGCATCGCCGACATCAGCACCGCGAGGAAGCCGCCGAAGGCGATGGACGACAGCGTCAGCAGCGTGCGCCGCTTCTGCCGCCAGAGGTTGCGCCAGGCCATGCGTGCGAGCTCGAAGGACTTCATGGCTGCCTCCTCATTGGTGGGTCATGGCCTTGACGGGCTGGATGAACGCCGCCTTGAGGGCCGGGTAGACGATCGCCATGCCGACGACCACGAAGAGCATGATGAGGGGGCCGGCCACCACGTCGGGGCGGTAGATGCCGTACCAGATGGGGCGCATCGCCACGCCCATCATGTCCATGCCGGCCATGCCGCCGGCGTCGATCCCCTTGGTGCTGAGGAACCACATGCCCGGCAAGGCGAGGGTGAACCCGACCACCGCCGCGATGACGACCTGGATGCCGCTCTCGTACAGGATGAGCCGGAGCACCTGCGTCGGCCCGACGCCGATCGCCTTGAGCACCCCGAACTCCCGGATGCGCTCGAAGACCGCCATCAGCATCGCGTTGAGGATCAGGATCCCGACGGCGATGTAGACGATGAAGAAGATGATCCAGATCATCCCCTGCGTGGAGTCGATCATCTGGGCGATGATCGGCATCAGCTCGCGCCAGGTCATCACGTTCGGCTCACCCTCGAGCCCCTCGGCGAGCCCCACGATCGTCGCCTTCGCGTCGCCCAGATCCGCCCCGTCGGGCAACGACACGATCAATTGGTGGGCCCCGTCGGGGAACACGAACAGCTCCCGGAACGTCGCCTCGTTGAGATAGACGGTCGTCCGGTCGGTGCCCTGGGCGACCGAGTGCAGCACGCCGCGCACCGTGTAGAGGTCGTTCCCCATCGAGCCGTCCGACGCCGACGTGAGCACCACCACCTCGTCCCCCGGCGCCACCCCCAGCGTGCGGGCCAGGGCCTTGCCGATGACCACGCCCTTGGGGGCCGCGGGATCGAGCCACGAGCCGTGGGCGACGAGGTCGTCGATCTGCGTCACGCGCGCGTCGCGCTCGACGTCGATCCCCCGCAGGGACACCCCGGCCGAGAACTCGCCCGACGCGGCCAGCGCGCCGCCGAGCAGCCGGGGCGCGGCGAGGTAGCCGGCCTCCTCGATCCGCTCCACGAGCACCTCGGACTGGGGCAGCGAGGTGTAGAGCGACGGCTTGCTGAGGTACTCCCCGGCGTGGATCTGGAGGTCCCCCAGCTCCAGGTCGGTGATGTCCTCCTGCATCCCCTCCATCATCCCGGGGATGAGCCCGGCGTAGAGCAGCTCCACGAACAGCGCGAACGCCATGGCGGAGATGGTGACCAGCGACCTGCGCCGGTTCCGCCAGACATTGCGCCAGGCCATGCTGAACAGGTTCATCCGTTACTCCTTGGCTCGTCGTGGGGGATCCCGTCGATCAACATGTCGACCAGGGTCCCCGCGAAGTCGTCGAGGCTCAGCCCACCGCGCAGCCGGTCATCGCCCAGCGAGCTGCCGATGTACATGAGCCCGATCAGGACATGGGCGCGGGCGTCGATCTGCTCGTCCGTCAGGCTGCCGCGGGGGGCCGCCCGCTTGACCAGCCAGCCGATGAACGACGCCTGCATCTCGAAGGCGGACAGCGGGCCGACCCCGCCGATGTCTTCGAGCGCGTTGAGGATCTCGTGGTCGCCCCGCGCCATGCTGGCGACGAGGGGCATCTCGTTGACGAGGATCAGCACGCCCTTGAGGTAGGCGCGCAGCTTCTCGCGCGGGCTCAGGTCACCCTGGAGCACCTCGAGCACGCCGCCGACGTACCGGTACTTCTCCAGGGCGATCGCGTGCATCAGCAGGTCCGCCTTGGTCTTGAAGTACAGGTAGACGGTGCCCTTGGCGACGCCGGCCTTCCGGGCCACCTCGTCCATGCTGGTCTTGCGGTAGCCCTGCTGGATGAACAGCTCCGTCGCCGACTCGAGGATGCGTCGATGCCGGCGCTCCTTGGGCGTCTTCGGGACCGGGTCCCCGACGAACCGCTCGATGAGCTTGAAGCCGTGCTTCATGAAGGCCTCGATCGCCGAGTCCTTCACCCGATCCCCCGCCTCGGTGAACGGGAACAGGTCGGCCAGGTCGCCGAGCTGCTCGCGCATGTACTCCAGCAGGTTGGGACGCTTGCCCACGATGTCGGCATACGCCTCTCGAGAGAGCGAGTCAATACGGAATGACCGGTTTCATTGAATTGGTCATTTCCGAACGATCGACGGCCGAAGTCCGGCCCCGGGACGTGCTACGAATGGGCTCCTGTGAAGCGATCTGGAGCCGACGCGGGAGAACGGCGAGCGCTGACGCCGCTGCTCCTGTTCGCCCCCGCCGCCGCGCTGGCCTGCCTGCGCGCGCTGCAGATCCGCAGCTGCGGTCAGCAGCTGTACTCCGGCGAGGCGGCGTCCATCGGACGGCTCCAGTGGGAGCTCGCCCAGGGCGCGTTCCAGTTCGACGGGCTCGGCTCGTTCTTCGCCGACTACTCGTACCAGTACTTCGCTCAAGGGACGGCGCTCCTGCAGGGGCTCGCGTGGGCGCTGTCGCCGCTGTTCGGGCACACGCTGGTGGCCCAGTGGGCGGCGTCGGTGCTCCTGGAGTGCTGCGGGGTGTTCGCCCTGACGTGGCTGCTGTCCCGCGTCCTGTCGGCCCCGATGGCGGCGTCGACGGCCGTTCTGTTCGTGTTGGGGCCGAAGTTCGCGACCGTCTTCGCGCTGTGGCCCTACGGGAACCACAGCGAGTTCGTCGCCCTGCCGGCGCTGCTCGGGGTGTGGTTGGCGTCGCGCCCGGAGGAGGCTCGCCGGGGGGCGGCCCAGGCGGTCGCTGTGGGGGTGGGCTGCGCGGCGTTGTTCTTCGCCTACCGGCTGGCCGCCCTGCCGGTGGCGGCGGGGGTGGTCGTGCTCGCGGCGAGCGGGTCACCGCGCCGGCGGCTGCTCGCGGCGCTCGTCGCCGGCTCTGCGGCGGTGGCCGCCGCGGGGCTGTTCGCGGGGATCGGGCTGCGCCCCTGGGGGATGGGGGACGGGGCGCTGTCCGCGATGCTCGCGGAGCGGCCGGGAGGGCACGGGGTGGGGGAGACCGTCGCGTTCGCGTGGCGCCGGGGGGTGCCTGCGGGGGGCCCGCTCGAAGGGGCGCTGCACCGGCTGGTTCTGCTCGCTGCGGTCGCGGCGGCGGCCCTGTGCTGGACACCGTGGTCGCTGGAGGAGGGGGCGAGGCGGGAGGTCGGCCGCTTCGCGTCGCTGTGGGCGTGCCTCGCGGTCGGCTTCCCGATCGTCGCAGGGGCGCCGATGGGCAGGTACTTCATCGGGGCGTGGGTGGCCGCGACGCTGTGCCTGGTCCTGCACGTGGGGAGCCCCCGGGTCGGGGTCGCGCGGGCCGCGGTGGCCAGCGTCGCCGTGCTCTCGCTGCTGGGGCTGGTCGCCGCGCTGGGGTTCGTCGCGCCGTCGACCTGGGACCGGGACCTGCCCGACCACGACCTCTGGTTCGTGCTGCAGGTCGACACCCTGGACGCGGACGAGCTGCCCTTCTACCGGCGCATCCTCGACGACGGGCGGGGCAACGACCTGGTCGGGCGGGCCTCCCACGTGCCGTCGAGCCGATGCCCCCGCTGGCCGGGCTCGGGTGCCGAGGCGCCCCGCCCGAAGGCGAACCACTGCTCCGGCTGGGAGGCCGGCGACCTGGACGAGTTGATCGCGGGCGTCGCCGGCTCCACCGTCGATGCCCAGGCCCGCCGGGCCGCGCTGCGGGAGGTGGGTCGCGGGGTCTGGATCCGCAGCGACCGGGACCTGGAGCGGGTGGCGGACGCGTTGACCGGCGTGGATGCGTCGAGCGCGGAGGCGGTGCTGTGGGGGGCTCGCGACGAGGCCCGGCGCTACGACCGCTGATCGACGACCGGGCTCCGCCCGATGGCGATCGGCCGATCGCTTGGCCATAGTGCCCGCCACGATGCTCCCGACCCGTGCCCCGCTGCTCCTCGGCCTGCTGATGCTGCTCGTCTGCGCGTGCGACGCGCCGGCGGAGCCGCCGGCCGGCGGTGGCCCCGGGGGTGGCGAGCGACCCCCGGCCCCGGTGTCCGTGGAGGTCGCCGGCGAGCCGCGCCTGGATCGCAGCTTCTCCGTCCTGGGCGAGGTCCGCACCCGGCACCAGGCCGAGCTCGCCGTCGGCGTCGACGGCGAAGTGGTGAAGCTCGACGCCCTCGAAGGGGAGCGGGTCAGCCGCGGCGCGCTGCTCGTGCTCGTCGACGACGCGGTCGCGCGGGCCGAGCTGCAGGCGGCGGAGGCGTCGATCGAAGAGTCGGGGGCGGAGCTGCAGCGAGCCGAGGCGGACCTCGCGCGCTATCGCCAGGTCGACTCCCAGGTGCTGGCCGGCTCCGAGGTCGACCGGGTCGAGGCGGAAGCGGCGCGCCTCCGGGCCCGGCAACGCACGCTGGAGGCGCGGGTCGCCCTGGCGAAGGCGAAGCTCGCGCGACACTCGGTGCGGGCCCCGTTCAGCGGGGTCGTCACCCGGCGTCACGCCGACCGCGGTGACTGGGTGACCCCCGGGCGCGTGCTCGTCGAGCTCGCGTCGACCGAGGACCTGGACGTGCTGGTCGACGTCGCGCCGGCGCTCGCCGAGCGGCTGGAGGCCGGGCAGCAGGTCAGCATCGCCGCGGGTCGCGGCGAAGTGGCGGGGGAGATCGCCGCCGTGGTGCCGGTGTTGGACCCGAGCACCCGCACCGCGCGGGTCCGGATCGAGCCCGCGGACGAGCCGTCGGTGCTGATCCCCGGCGGCTCGGTCACCGTGGTGTTCGACACGGAGCTGTCCCTGGGCCACGGCGCCCGGGTCCCGCGGGACGCGGTCAGCTCGTCGATGGGCAACGCCCAGGTCGTCAAGGTGGTCGACGGCGCCGCCCAGCCGACCCCCGTGACGGTGCTCGCGGAGGCCCCGACGGCGATGCTCGTCGACGGGGTCGAGCCCGGGGATGTGCTGGTGACGCGCGGGAACGAGCGGCTGCGTCCGGGCCAGGCGCTGCGGGTGCTCGGCGAGGAGCCCTGACGTGGGCGGGCTGATCGCGTCGGCGATCCGGCGCCCCGTCGCGGTCCTGAGCGCTCTGGCGATGCTCGTGCTGTTCGGCGCCTTGTCGGTCGCCGGGCTCCCGATCCAGCTGACGCCCGACGTGCAGGTGCCGGTGCTCAGCGTCGACACCCGCTGGCCCGGGGCGTCGCCGCCGGAGATCGAGCGGGAGATCCTCCAGGAGCAGGAGGACGTGCTCAAGGGGCTCAAGGGGCTGGTCCGGATGTCGTCGTCGGCCAGCCTGGACCGGGGCGAGCTGACGCTGGAGTTCGAGGTCGGCACCGACCTGGACGACGCGCTGGTCCGGGTCACCAACCGGCTGGTCCAGGTCTCCGGCTACCCCGAGGCGGCGCGTGAGCCGGTGGTCAGCACGTCGGACACCGGCGGCCCGCCGCTCGCCGTGGTGCTCATCCAGGACCTGGACGGCGACCCCGTCGCCGAACACCGGACCTGGGCCGCCGAGGAGGTGCTCCCCCGCCTGGAGCGGATCCCCGGCGTCGCTCGGATCGACTTCTTCGGCGGGCAGGACACCGAGGTGGTCGTCACCTACCGGCCGGCCGACCTCGCGGCCCGCGGGGTGCCCCTGACCACCCTGGTGCGAGCCGTCCAGGGCGAGCTGCAGGACAGCTCCGGCGGCGACCTCGACCTGGGCAAGCGGCGCTACCTGGTGCGCACCCTGGCCGCGCCGGCGGAGCTGACCGCGTTCGAGGGGATCGTGCTCGCGCCCGGGGTCGACGGAGAGCCGGCGGTGCGGCTGGGGGACGTCGCCACGGTCGACCTGGGGCTGCGCAAGCGGCGGGCGAAGGTCTACGGCAACGACTCGGAGTCGATGGCGCTGCTGTTCCGGCGGGAGGCGGGCAGCAACGTCCTGGAGGTGACCGAAGAGGTTCGGGCCGAGGTGGCGTGGGTCGACGAGCACCAGATGGCCCCGAGGGGCTTGTCGATCGAGATCGTCAACGACCAGACCGCCTACATCTACGGCGCCCTGAACCTGGTGCGGACCAACCTGCTGATCGGCGGCTCGCTGGCGGCGGTGGTGCTGCTGCTGTTCCTCGGCTCGTTCCGATCGGCGGCGCTGGTCGCCCTGACCATCCCCGTCTGCGTCGTCGGCACGGTGCTGGGGATGTCGCTGCTGGGCCGCACGCTCAACGTCGTGTCGCTGGCCGGCATGGCGTTCGCCGTCGGCATGGTCGTCGACAACGCCATCGTCGTGCTCGAGTCCATCGACCTGTGGCGGAGCCGCACCGACGATCCGACCGAAGCGGCGCTGGAGGGCACGCGGGAGGTGTGGGGCGCGATCCTCGCGTCGACCCTGACCACCGCGGCCGTCTTCATCCCGGTCATCGCCTGGCAGGACGAGGTCGGCTACCTCCTGCGGGACGTCGCCATCGCGATCTCGCTCGCCGTCGCGCTGTCGCTCCTGGCTTCGGTGGTCGTCATCCCGAGCTTCGCCGGCAAGGTGCTGGGCGCGCGCACGAGTCGATCGGCCGAGTCGGGCCGGGTGGTGCGGGCGGCCACCGCGACCGGTCGGGTCGTCGAGCGCATGGCCGGCTCGCTCTTCGCCAGCCTCGGGGTCGCGGTCGCCGTGCCCTGGCTGATGCTCGGGCTCGCCCTCGTGCTGCTCCCGCCGATGGAGTACCTGCCGACGGGCAACCGCAACTTCCTGTTCGGCATGTTGATCGCCCCGCCGAGCTACTCCGTCCAGGAGATGGTGGAGATCGGGGAGCGCTTCCAGGCGGGGGTGGCCGAGCACACCGGCCAGGAGGTCGACGGCGTGCCGGCGATCCGCCGGTCCTTCTTCGTGTCGCGGCCGGGCATGGCGTTCATGGGCGCGTCGGCCGAGGACCCCGGCCGCATCGACGACCTGGTCGGCTTCTACCGACGTCACCAGCGCACCGTGCCCGGGGTCTTCGGGCTGGCGTCCCAGGCGAGCCTGTTCGGGCGCGGGCTGGCGAGCTCGCGATCCATCGACGTCGACGTGACGGGCTCGGACCTGGGCTCCCTCGCGGGGGCGGGCGGGCGGCTGATGGGCGCGGTGGGCGGCGCGATGGAGGGGGCCCAGGTGCGGCCGATCCCGACGCTGGACGCGGGCGCCCCCGAGTTCCACGTCGTGCCCCGACGGGACGAGCTGGCCCGCCACGGGCTCACCGGCCGGGAGCTCGGCGCCGCGGTGGACGCGCTGGTCGACGGACGCATCGTCGGCGAATTGGCGCGCAGCGGGCGGCCCAAGCTGGACGTGGTGGTGCGTCCCGCGGGCGGCGGGGTGGAGACCTCGGACGCGCTGGCGGCGGCCCCCATCGCCACGCCCCGCGGTGAGGTGGTGCCCCTGTCGACCCTCGCGTTCGTCTCCGAGCGGAGCGGCCCGACGCAGATCCGACGGATCGAGCGCAAGCGGGGGCTCACCATCCGGGTCTCTCCGCCGGACGACCTGGCGCTCTCGGACGCGGTCGAGCAGCTCGACGGCGTGCTCGCAGAGCTGCGTCCCCAGCTGCCACCGGGCGTGGAGCTGAGGCTGGGCGGCGGGGCCGACAACCTGGCCCAGGCTCAGCGCCGGCTGGGGAACGTGCTGCTGCTCGCGCTGGTCATCAGCTTCCTGCTGCTCGCGGCGCTGTTCGAGGACCTGCTGGCGCCGTTCGTGGTGCTGGTGACGGTGCCGCTCGCCGCCGCGGGCGGGGTGGCGGGGCTGCGGGCCGTCGATCGGTGGCTGGGGGACCAGCCGCTGGACATGATGAGCGCGCTGGGCTTCGTGATCCTGATCGGGATCGTGGTGAACAACGCGATCCTGGTCGTCGATGGGGCGCTCGTCCGGCTGCGCGAGGGGAGCGACCTGGGGCCCGCGATGGGCGGCGCAGTGGCCCGGCGGACCCGGCCCATCGCGATGAGCGCGCTGACGTCGCTGGCCGGGCTGCTGCCGCTGGTGCTGCTGCCGGGGTCGGGCAGCGAGCTGTACCGGGGGGTCGGCGCCATCGTGCTCGGCGGGCTCGCGCTGTCGACGCTGCTGACGATCTTCGTGGTGCCCGCGGTCTTCTCGGTCGTGTGGCGCCTCGCGAGGCGCGCATGAGGGGCCGCTGCACCCTCGCCCTGGCGGTCCTGCTGTCGGTCGTGCCGGCGCTGGCGGAGGAGCCGCTGACGCTGGAGGAGGCTCGGATCCGGGCGACCGACCGAGCGCTGGAGGTGTCCCTCGCGCGGTGGGACGCGGAGGCCGCCCGGGGCACGTTCGCGCAATGGACGGGAGCGGCGTTGCCGTCGGTCACCGGCTTCTTCGACCTGAGCACCGGGGCGGGGCGCACCGCGTTCGGCTTCGACCGGCCCGTGGCGACCCAGTGGGGGCTCGGGGTCCGCGGCTCGGTGGGGCTCGTCGACCCGGCGACGTGGGCCGCGGCGGCGGCTGCGCGGCGGTCGCAGGCGGGCCAGGAGGCGACGATCGCGTGGGCGCGGGTGCGGGCTCGGGAGCAGGCGACCGCGCTGTTCGCGCGGGTGCGGGCGGAGCACCGGGTAGCCGAGGCGCTGAGCGCTGCCCGGGCCGACGCGGAGGCGGACGCCGACGCGGTGGCGGCCCTCGTGGACGCGGGGCTGCGGCCGCCGTCGGACGGGGCTCGGACCCGGGCCGACGCGATGGACCTGGCGGCCCGGTCGATCGAGGCGCGTGGGCAGGCGGTGGCCGCCTGCGCGGCGCTGCAGGACCTGCTCGCGTTGCGGGTCGACGGCGCGTGCGACCTGGCCGAGCTGCCCCCGCCGCCCGCGCCTGCGCTCGCCGACGGGGACCACCCGGCGCTGGTGGCGTCGGCGGAGGCGCTGGCGTCGGCGGAGGCGTCGCGCGCCAGCGCGGTGGCGTCCCAGCTGCCGACGGTGAGCGCCGACGGCACGGTCGGCGCCTACGGGACGCCCGAGGAGGCGCCGGGCGTCGGCTGGAGCGCCGGCGTGTCGGTCGACGTGCCGCTCCGGGTGCTCGGCGAGGGGCGGGGAGAGCTGGTCTCCGCCCGGGCGGCCGAGGAGCGGGCGGAGGACCAACTGGACGGGCAGCGTCGCTCGCTGTCGGCGGCCCGGATCGGCGCGGAGGCCGAGTGGGAGGCCGCGGTCGCGGCGCTCGACGCCCGGCGGGGGAGCCTGGAGGCGGCCGACGCGGCGCTCCGGCTGATCCAGGAGCGGTACCGCGCGGGGTTGACCGACGTCTCCGGGCTGCTCGACTCCCGGCGGGCCCGGATCGACGCCGAGATCGGCGTGCTGCGGGCCGAGGCGCGGCTCTGGGCGGCTCTCGCCGCCGTCGAATCGGCCCGAGGTGTGCGCTGATTACGGTGGTATAGCTCGTCGCCATGAGACGACTCTGGCTGCTGATCGCCCTGCTGCTCGTGCTGCCCGCGTGCGCCGAGGAGCCGCCCCCCGCCGACGACGATGACGCGACGGACGACGATGACGTCGTGGCCGACGACGACGACTCGGCGAGCGACGACGACGACGATGTCGTGGACGACGACGACTCGGCGGTCGACGACGACGACGACGACTCGGCGGTCGACGACGACGACGATGACGACTCCGCCCCCGCGCCCGAGCTGGTCTGTCCCGGCGTGAGCCTGCCGTGCGCGACCGTCGGCGGCACCACGATCGGGGCCGTCGACAACGTGCAGGACTGGTCGGCGTGCGGAGGCGACGGCGCCTACACCGGCGGCGAGGACGTGTTCCGGTTCGTTCCGGGCGGGGACGGCGAGGTGACGTTCACGCTGTCGTGGGCGGACGCGGAGCTGGACCTGGACGTGTTCGTGCTCGACGACTGCGACCCCGGCGCGGCGTGCCTCGGCTCGTCGGTCGGCTCGAACAACTCGGAGTCCGTCACCGTGCCGGCGACGGCGGGCGTGCCGATCACGGTCGTGGTGGACGGCAAGGACGGCGCCGAGTCGGCCTACCAGCTGGACGCCGACTGCAGCGACGTGGTCGCCGTCGAGGTCGGTACGTCGGTGGTCGGCATCACCTACTGCCTGGACTGGAACTCGGTCAACGTGGTGACGCCGCCGGGGCTCATCACGCTGCTGCAGACGTTCGGCGGCATCGACATCACCCAGTTCCCGGTGCTCCTCAACCCGACGTCGGCGGACACCGCGGCGAGCGAGATCGAGATGCTGGCGGCGGTCGCGGCGACCGCGACCTGCGACCAGGAGCCGCTCAACCCGGTGCTCGACGTCACCGCGGGTCAGCCGGGCCTGTTCGTCGACCCCTACTTCGAGGTCGGCCCCTCCACGCTGACCCTGCCCGCGCCGGGGCTCATCGTGACGGTGCACGAGACGATCATGACCGGGCTGTTCACCGAGGAAGCGGATCAGATCACGGACGGCACCGTGGTGGGCATGCTCGAGGTGCCGCCGGACTTCAGCGCCACGGCCTGCAGTTTCATCACCTGCTATCCGTGCCCCACGGGCACCGGGGTGTGCACGGACTTCGCCGTCGACTCCGCCGTCTGGGATGACAACGGAGCCGGGCCGCTGGTGCCTTGAGGATCAGGTGGGGCCGGCGGTCCGAACGACCTCGCCCACCGAGACCGAGCGGAGCAGTCGCGTCAGCGGCTCCGAGGCGGTGGTCCAGATGTTGTGCAGCACGCAGGGATCTTCGTTGTCGCACATGCGATCACCCATCACGCACGTCTGCAGCCCCGCTTCGGGGTCGCTGACGGCGGAGATGACGTCGCCGAGCAGGATGTCGTCGATTCCCAACACGAGCTTGTACCCGCCGTGATGGCCCTTGGTCCCGTGTACCAGACCTGACCTCACCAACTGGCGGAGGATCTTGCTCAGGTAGGCTGAAGGGACCAAGGTCTCCTGCGCGAGTTGGGCCGCTGGAACGCGGGCCCCCTCGGGCAGACGAGCGAGACACATGACGGCGGCCAGTGCGTACCGCGCGGATAGAGGCAGACCGGGGACTGGAGCGCTCACGTGGAGCAGGGTAAACCACCCTCGGTGTCGGTTGAAAGCCGGATCAGGGGTCTCGTTGCGACGACGCGGCCGCGATTGCTGCTCCTCGTCGTCCTGTCGGCGTTGCCGGGCTTCGCGCTGGGCGCAGATTCCTGGCCGGATTTGTCGATTTTGTTGCCCGTACTCGGCGGGATGCTGCTCCTGGGGTGCTCCTGCAGCGCGCTCAACGGGGTGATCGAGCGGGATCGTGACGCGCTCATGGAGCGCACGCGGGACCGCCCCCTGGTGACCGGCGTGCTGAGCCCGGCGGAGGTGACGGCGTTCGGCGTGATCACCGGACTGGGTTCGGTGGCGCTGCTGTGGTGGGGAGGCGGCTGGCCGGCTGCCGCGCTGGGGGCCGGCACCGAGGCCTTCTACCTGGTCGTCTACACGGTCTGGCTCAAGCCGCGCACGCACTGGAACACGGTGCTGGGGGCGTCGGTCGGCGCCGCGGCGCCGCTGATCGCGGACATCGCGCCGGACGGTCGGATCGGCGTCGGCGGTTGGCTGCTGTTCGCGTTGGTGTTCGCCTGGACGCCGCCTCACTTCGGCGCCATCTCGCTGTACCGCAAGGAAGAGTACGGGGCGGCCGGCTTCAAGATGATGGCCAACGTGCTGGGCGACGATCCGACCCGCCGACGCACGCTGCCGTGGACGTTCCTGACGCTGGCGATCAGCCTCGCGCCGGTCCCCCTGGGGTTGGTGCACCCGGCGTACGCCGCGCCCGCGGGGCTGCTCGGCGCGTGGTTCCTGGGGGCGCACATCCGCCAGATCCGGGTCGCCACGACGGAGATGGACCGGGCGATGTTCCGGGTGTCGGTCCGCTACATGGGGGCGATCATCCTGGCGATGTTGATCGCCATGCCGTGGGCGCCCGCCGGGTAGGCGCCCCGCTACTGCAGCCAGCCGGCGGTGTCGGCTTTCCGGATGGTCGCCCACGCGGCGTTGATCTTGACCGCGCGCCGGGTCGCCTCGGCGATGAGCTTGGGGTCGTCCCCGACGCGGTCGGGATGGCGCTGGCGCATGAGCCGGCTGCGGGCTCGCTTGATGTCCCGCAGCGGGGTCTGGGGGCCGACGCCGAGTACGGCGAACGCCTCCTCCAGCTCACTCCGCATCTGCTCGCTCTCGCGCCGGCCGGCGCCGCGCTGCTGCTGTCGTCGGTCGCCCTGTCGGCGCCGGTCGCCGGCGGCGGGGGCCCTGAGCGGGGTCGTGCCACAGGCGGCGCGCTGGAAGAAGCGGAGGAGGTCCACTTCGGGCAGCCCGTCGAGCGCGGTGCGGCCCGCCTGGGTCGCGTCGCGCGCCTTGAGCCAGGCGGCGGCGCCCTTGGCCCCGACGCTGGCCAGGAGCATCAGGTCCCGGCCGGTCGGCTCGAGCTCGGGGTGGAAGCCGAGGAGGCCGCGGCCCCGGAGCAGGTAGTAGCCGTTCGGAGGCGGGAATCGGCCTCCCTCGCCGGCGAGGTGGATCCAGGGCCGCAGCAGGTCCTGCGCCGCCTCGTCCTGGGGGTGGAGCGCGGTCGCGTCCAGCCGCGCGCAGCGCAGCGCGCTACCCAGGCTGCCGTGGAGCAGCCCCTTGAGCAGCCAGCCGAACGGGCGTCCGTCGGAGTGCACCTGGACGACCCGAAGGCCCGAGCCGAGGAACCGGACCAGGTCGCCCGAGCCGAGGTCGACGACGTGGGGGGCCATGACGGCGGCGACGGTGTCCATACAGCAAGCGTCGACCGCCGGCCCGCGATCGTCAAGCCGCTTATGGGAATTTGCGCCAGGTTTGGCGGAGCGGCCTCGCCTTGTCCGGGCAGCCGTGACCGGGGCGCCCGACATGGCTCATGTCCCCCGCTCCAGTCCGGTTTGCGCGGACTGGGGCGCCCGACATGGCTCATGTCCCCCGCTCCAGTCCGGTT
>CAYQEG010000074.1:0-19031 GCA_964416435.1 uncultured Rickettsiales bacterium | reverse complement strand
GTTTGCGCGGACTGGGGCGCCCGACATGGCTCATGTCCCCCGCTCCAGTCCGGTTCACGCGGACTGGGGCGCCCGACATGGCTCATCTCGTCGCCACAGGCGGCGCGCCGAAGCGGCTCAGCGCCAATCGGGTCCGCCGTCGAAGGCTCCGTCGTTGCTCACGTTGACCGGGTTGGAGCCGTCGCTGTCCGCGACGTAGATCTCGCTGTTCCCGTCGCGATCCGACCGGAACGCGATCTGGCTGCCGTCGGGGCTCCAGGTTGGGCGCTCCTCGCCGAAGTCCGTCAACTGGGTCAGGTTGGAGCCGTCGGCGTCGATCACGTAGATGTAGGAGCCGCCGTCCCGCGTGGACTGGAACAGGATCTGCGACCCGTCCGGCGACCACTTCGGGGCCGTGTCCCCCCCGTTGGCGTCGGTCACCGGTGTCACGTTGCCGCCGGACAGGTCCATGGTCGCGATGTCGCTGGGCCACGAGCCCGTGGAGACCACGAACTGGCTGCCGTCAGGCTTCCACCTCGGCTCGCCGGTCGGCGCGCTGCCGTCGGTGAGCGCCGCCGCGTTGCTCCCGTCGGGATCGGCCGTCCAGACCGCCTTGTTGGGGCCTGGCAGGTTGCTGTCGTAGGCGATCTGGCCGCCGTCGGGGGACCACGCGGGGTTCCGGATCTGCTCGTCGGTCGCGGCTGCGATCACCAACACGTCGTCCGTGCCGTCGATGCCGACGCTCCGCATCTCCCACGCGCCCGTGTCGACGTACAGCACTTCGCTGCAGTCGGGCGACAGCGCCGGGTAGCTCTTGCCGCCCGCCCCACCGGACGTGAGCTGCAGCAGGTCGCTGCCGTCGCTGTGCATGCGCCAGATCTCGTTCTGGCCGGTGCGGCGGCCGACGAACACGATCCAGTCGTCGCAGCCGGGGGCCGCGTCGTCGTCGTCGGCCACGTCGTCGTCGTCGGTGGCGTCGTCGTCGTCGACCGCGCTGTCATCGTCGTCCGCCGCGTCGTCGTCGTCCGCCACATCGTCGTCGTCCACGTCCGGCACGCAGACCCCGTCCTCTTCGTGGGTGCCTGGTCCGCAGACGAAGCACTCGTCGCACTCCGCCGGCTCGAGGCAGGTCGCCGCCGGCAGCAGGAGGAACGTCAGGAGAACAAACAGGACGGACGGTAGACGGGACATGGGCGAGCTCCGGCGCGGATTCGAAGGCTCAATACCAGCGCAGCCCGGCCACCTTGTCGAACAACACGACACGATCGCCGCCCGCTTCGAACTCCAACTCCCGCGTCTCGTCCCATCCGAAGACGTCGGGGTCGTGCCCGTCCGCGATGGCGACGCGCACCCGGTGGGCCCCCTCGCCGACCTCGATCTGCTCGATGGCGAGGCTGTTGCCGTCGCCCCAGACCCCGCGCGGCGCGTACGCGCCGTCGTGGGCCACCGCGCCGTCGACCTCCACCAGCAGCCGGACCGAGGCCCGCCGGCGCTCGCAGATCTCGGGCTTGCGCATGTGCACCGGCATCTTCGCGAGCTCTTCCTCGCTGACCTGGCGGCAGTCCTCGCCCTCCTGGCCCGGGTGCTTGAACGAGACCGACAACCTCGGCTGGTCCGGCGTCACCGGCGTGTACTTCAGGTCGCTGGGCAGCCACGTCGCCGCCGTCAGCACCGCCGCCGCCACCGTCGCGCCGACCACCACCCGCCCGCGGGTCCAGCCCGTGCCCGGCGGCTCCGCCTTGGCGGCCCCGGGGGTCAGCGCCGCCAGCGCGCCCGGCAGGTCTCGCCCGCGGCTGCGGTCCAGGCGCACGAGGTGCACCCGGTCGGCGTCGATCTTGTCGTCACGCAGCGACGGCGCCCGGGCCCCCGACAGCCGCTGCTCGATGTGGCTGTCGCCCTCCCGGAAGCGGCAGGCAGAGGGGCCGCACGAGACGATCGCCACCGCCTCGGCGTCGGCCCGCAGCGCCTTCTCCACCACGAGGGGATGCACCCAGCCGGCGCACGGCACCGGCATCAGCCGCCAGCCCGGCAGCGCAGCACATCGGCCGGTCTCGGGGTCGATGCTCAGCCCCGCGGCCGCCGACTCCTGGCAGACGAGGGCCAGGCGCTTCTCGGGCCCCTCTTCGATCCACGACGTCGCCGCCCGGCGGGTCTCCATCGCCGGTGGGTAGGCCGGCCCCACCCCGACCGTGTCGCACGAGCCGACGCAGATCCCGCAGCCGACGCACTTGTCCGCGAGTACGAACGCCTGGGCGTCGTACGGCTTGTCGTCCGTCCGGGGCACCATCTGGATCGCCTCGTAGGGGCAGTCCGTGAAGCACTTCTCACACGCGTTGCAGCGGGACGACTCGACCACCGCGACCGGCGCCCGCCCCCGGGTCAGCGCCCACGGGACCGAGAACAGGACCAGCCCGCTGACCAACATGCCGGTCCACACCGCGCCGCCGGAGAGGCGCTCGCCCAGCGCCAGCGGCGCGAGGTACCACCAGTCCATGGTCATCGGCTCGGCCCACGCGGCCATCGCCGCCCGGTTGGCGCTCGTCGCCGGCCACAGCAACGAGACGAGCACCATCGAGCCGAGCACCCACAGGGTCATCGAGCGGTCCGGCAGCCACCGGGCCCGCGACAGCCGCGTGATGTGCAGCCACAGCGCCGCCACGCAGACCAGCGGCAGCAGCATGTGGATGAAGAAGACGAGGAAGAACAGCAGCGAGCCGACGCCATCGTCGGTCATCAGGCCGCGGGAGAGCGGGTCCGCGAAGATCGGCAGGGGGTCCAGCACCAGCGCGCTCACCCGCGCCACCTGCTCGCCCCGGGTGTCCCAGACCAGCCAGTAGCCGAGCCAGCCGATCAACCACAGCAGGCCCACCGACACGACGCCCGTGACCCAGGCGAGCCAACGGGCCCCGCCGAACCGACGCTCCGACGTCAGCCGGAGCGCGTGGATCAGCACGAACAGCAGGCAGGCGTCGCTGGAGTAGCGGTGCAGCGACCGGGTCAGCTCCGCCGTCCACGGCGCCGCCGCCATCGCCTCGACCGAGTCGTAGGCGCTGTGCACGCTCGTCTCGTACCAGAGCAGCAGCACCACCCCGGTGAGCGACGCAACGACGAACGCCAGGTTGGCGATCGCCCCGGACCACACCAGGGGGCTTCGTTCGGCCGGGAGGATTGCGGCGACGAGGCGGTCTGCGCGCAGGAACAGGCCCTCGCCCGCCTTCAGCGCACCGCCTCCCCGCACTGGGGGTTCGGTCATCGGCCTATTGTGGCGAAGGGTCCGCCGCGGCGAGGGCGGACGGCTCCGCGAGCAGCAGATCCAGGGCTTCCCGGAGCTTGGGCTCCTGCTCTTCCCCGAGCGCGAACCGCCAGGCGATCTTGCCCTGGCGGTCGACGAGCACGAACAGGTTGGCGTGGTTGATCACGCCGGTCTCGGGATCCCGCGACCGCTGGAACCCGAGCAGGTCGAGGTAGGCGTTGACCGTGTCCTTCTGGCCGGTCGCCAGTCGGTACCGGGGCGCGTGCATGTCCCTCGCGTGCGCCATCGTCGACAGCACCGCGGGGGTGTCCGTCGCGGGGTCCATGGAGACCGCAACCACCGACAGCTCGGCCTCCGCGGGCACGTCCCCGACCACCGACAGCAGCTGGCTGATGATCGCCGGGCAGGTGTGGGGGCAGCTGGCGTAGAAGGAGGTCACAAGCACGACCCGACCCTCGAAGTCGGACATCGCGAACGAGTCTTCGTTCTGGTCGATCAGCTGCGCCTGGGGGAGCGGCACCGCGGTGCGGATCGCCGCCAGGTCCATCTCGAGGGGGACCGATTCGCTCGGGTCGACGAAGACCCACAGCCCGGTGGTCGACAGCGCGACGACCGCCACGCCGGTGCTCGCCCACCGCAGCAGCCAGCCCCGACGCTCCGCCCACGCGGTCTTGACCGGGCTCCACCAGACGACCGCCAGGATGCCGAGCAGCGCGAACGGCTGCAGCAGCATGGTGACGATCCACATGCGCGTCGCTTCTTCGTTGCCGGCGTCCCAGTTGAGGCACCACTTGCGGATTTCGGCCGCGAACTCCGCGGCCGCCCCCTCACCCGGGGGCCAGAGCAAGACGGTGACCTGCAAGACCAGGACGGCCAGCAGGATGCCCGTCAGCAGCGCAGCGAAGGCTGCGCTGCTGACGAACTTCTCGAAACGACGGATCATCAGCCGTACTACTTACCGCACCCACCAGACATCGGCGAGCGCCTTCCAGTTCGCGAAGTAGTACACCGCGAAGCTGAGCAGCAGCAGCATCACCAGGGCGAAGGTGCCGGGCGTCTTGTAGACGGGCACGGCGCCGACGGGAGCCGCTTCCGGCTCGGGGGCGGGCGTGGCGGGGGTCTTCTCGGTGTGCCACGGGGTCATGGCGCGACCCTCGTTGCTCTGGCCGAGGAAGACGGCGTGCACGGTCAGCAGGATGAACACCAGCAGGCCGATGAAGGCGATCGTGCCGCCGATGCCGACCAGGCCGAGGAACAGGTGCGCGCCCGGGTCGAAGCCGGCCGAGAAGGGAGCGCCCGTGAACTCGACGTCCCAGTGCCGACGCGGCACGCCGTAGGAGCCCGCGAAGGACATGCCGACGGACATCAGCACGATGCCCGCGCCGAAGATCCAGGGCTGCACCCGCGCGAGGCCGCGGAAGCTGTACTCCCGGCGGAAGATCAGCGGGACCACGTAGTAGGTCAGCCCCATGAACGCCATCGTCGTGCCGCCCACCACCGTCGCGTGGAAGTGGCCGGGGATGCGCAGGGTGTTGTGCGCGATGATGTTGATCTGCTGGGTGCCGAGCGTCACGCCGGTGATGCCGCCGATGAACCCGAAGATCACGATCGACAGGGCGATCGAGCTGAACGCCGGGTTGCTCCAGGGCAGGTTCGCGACCCACTGGAACATGCCGCGGTCCCAGCCCTTCTTGCGCTGCGCGACTTCCATCGAGGCGGGGACCGTGAAGCCGTGGATCATCGACGCGAGCACCGCGAGGTACATGGCGTACGAGGTGTTCCAGATCTTCCAGCCCGGGCCCATGCCCGGATCCACCAGCAGGTGGTGGGCCGACGCGATGTTGATGAAGAGGATGTACAGGACGAAGGCGACGCGGCAGACCGCTTCACTCAGCGGCTTGGCGCCGACGGTCAGGTAGGCGATGAGGTACCAGATGGCGACCATCGCGCAGACGTTGACCTGCTGGCTGGAGTGGCCGAGGCCCCACCAGATCAGCCGGTACCAGGCGGCGTCGAAGTCCTTGATGACGTCGATGGACCACAGGAACGCCGGGATCATCACCGTCGCGCCGTGCAGCAGCGTCATGACCGCGATGATCGCGGCCGAGATGGCGCCGAAGACGACCAGCGGGACCGAGCCTTCGTAGGTCTTGTCGCGCTTGGCGATGTAGACGCAGGCCAGGAAGTTGAGGACGCCCGTCAGGGTGCCGACGGCCACCAGGATGATGCCCAGGTAGAAGAGCGGGCTGGCCTTGAGGGGGACGTACGACGTCATCAGCACGTCGCTGGTGCCGGCGAAGATCGTGTAGTCGACCATCACCCCGCCGACGAGCATCATCCCGAAGGCGGCCCACGCCGCCTTGGTGCTCGCCAGTCGGCTGTTGAGCAGCGTCGTGCCGCAGAAGTACAGGACCGCGATCTCGAACTGCAGGATCCAGAAGATCAGCATGTTCAAGCCATGCAGCGTCAGGATCCGGTAGTACCACTCGGCCGAGAGCAGGTGGATGGAGGGTGCGCGCGTCAGAGCGAGCAGCAGCGCTGCGATCGCGCCCACCAGCAGAAACACGACGGCCACGACCGCGTGCAGCTTGATGAACTTCTGAGCGTTGAGGCAGACCGGCAGGCCGGTCGTGTCGCAAGTACGCGACTGTCCAGAGAGGAAGTTGCCGACAGCCATGACTAATCCACCACGATCTTTCCGGTCATCTGGTGATGACCGATGCCACAGAACTCGTTGCACACGACTGTGTAGTCACCCTTGCGGGTGGGGGTGATCGTCAGCACGTGGTCGAGCCCCGGGACGATCTGGAAGTTCATGTTCATGGGTTGCAGAGAGAAGCCGTGCTGGAAGTCCAGCGACGACATGTGCAGGCGGTACTCCTGTCCCTCCTTCAGCTTGAGGATGGGATAGAACTTCCAGCCGCCGGCGAACATGTAGATGTCCGAGCCGGGGGGGGCCTCCACGATCGGGATGCCCTTCTCTTCGCCCACCTTGTACGCCTCGACGAACTGGGTGACGCGCTCCATGAAGGCGGCCGGCTCGACCGTGTAGGCCTCACCGTTGCTGTTCTGCTTCCCCTTCATCGCCCAGTAGGGCATGGCGAGGAACATGATGATGCACCAGACGAGCGCGATGCCCACCCAGGCGCGCTCGGCGCCGGTCGGTGCGTGGAACCATCCCTTTTCGGGAGGTGTGATGCTCATGGCGGACCCTCCCTAGGGCAACGTCGCGGTGGTCAGGCTGGCCAGCTCGAGCCACCCCCACAGCGTGTAGGAGATGATCGGAACGACGATGCCCAGCGCGAGGAGCAGCCAGGTGTTGTCGAGGAGTTTCTGGACCGGATGGATCCGGTCTTCGGAGTCGGCCACTACAGCCTCCACTGGGTGAGGGGAACGGGGATTCGACGGGTCTGCGCGACTGGGTGGGTCCTCCTCCACCACGCACGCAGGAACGCCGCCAGGAACAAGATTCCGCCGATGCAGGCGATGAGGCCGCCGGTGCCCATCACGGCCAGGCCGACGCTCTCGCCGGCCTCCCGCACCTGCTCGGTGCCGTACATCTTTCGACCGGCTCCGTAGAGCCCGGCGATGGCAAAGCCGATGGCGAAGACCGCCTGACCGAAGCCGAAGATCGCCGGCTGCCAGCGCGTCGCGCGGGCCATGCGTCCTTCGGGGAGCTTCAGGCCGGCCGGCTCCAGCAGGACCCACGTCAGCGTCATGAAGGACGCCGTCACCGCGCCGATGGACGCGTGGTAGTGGCCCGGGATGACCGTGTTGGACTCACGGATCATCGCGCCGATGCCGAAGCCCAGGAGGCACAGCGACGCGCTGAAGAGGAAGCCCATGAGGCGGACGTCGCGCAGCCCCCGCTCGGGGAGGTCGCCGTCGCGGCGGGCCCGGGCGATGGTCACGAGGCAGGCGCCGAGCACGACCAGGGCGATGGGGAAGATGCCCCACTGCATGATGCGCGTGAAGAAGAGCCGGTACAGCGGCGCGGTGGTGCCCATGACGGCGACCAGCGGGGCGACCGTCAGGGGGAGGACGAGCAGCCCGAAGAGGCCGGCCGCGACGCCGCGGGGGAGCGGGTCACGCCCGGTCGCCGAGGCGACCAGGATCAGCCAGACGGCGAGCATCGCCGCGCTGGTGGCGAACTGCAGCACGTGGCCGCCGCCCCAGGCGACGACCTCGTAGTAGCTCTCGGCGGGCATGCCCTTGGACGTCACCAGCCAGGCCGCGAAGAAGGTCACGACGGCGAACAGCAGGGCGACGGCGGCCGCGCGCAGGCCGGGGCGGGCCGACGCCGGCAGCGGGATGATCGAGTCCTCCGACTCGTGCTCGACGAACAGCCGGGGCCCCGCGATGGCGGCGACGAGGCCGCCGAAGAAGGCGGCGAGGCCGAACGAGAAGAGCGGGTGGTCGAGGACGGGGACGTAGTTGGCGAGGATCGGCTCGGCCGACGTGCCCATCGCCGCGGCGACCATCATCGTGATGCCGAGGGTCGACAGCAGCGCGGCCGGTCGGGTCGCCCGCCACTCGCGCTTGCGGGTCGGCAGCAGGTGGAAGGCGGCGACCAGGAAGCAGCCGAGCCAGCACACCAGCGACAGGTCGACGTGCACCACGAGGCAGCGTCGGAAGATGCCGGGGTCCGTGAAGAGGCGGTCGAACGGGGGCATGCGCCCGATCACGAGCACGACCGCGAGCAGGCCGGCCACCACCAGGCAGGTCACCGCGAGGGTCATCCACGTCCGCACGTCGGACGCAGCGCTGTGCCGTGGTTCGCGCAGTTGTTTCATGAAGGGCCTGAACTTAATGGATGAGAATGTCGGCTGAGCAGGCAAATGTCATGCCAGCGATCGATTCGGGGGCGGTCTCCGCGACGGATTGCCGCACCCCCGCCGTCCCCCCGAGATGGCTGTGGCATTTCAAACGATGCTGACGTCCGCTGTGTGCGGAACCCCACAGCCCCCTCGGGCAATCCGAAGGAGTCCGGCAGATGAGCCCGACTGCTCGCCGGCCGCCCGATACAATCCCGCGATGACGCGCGCTGCGCCCCTGTTCGCTGCTCTCCTGGTCGTCGGCTGCGCGCCGACGGACGGCCTCCGTCCCACCCCCGACGGTTCGGGCCCGACCATCACCATCGACTGGGACGCCGAGCCGCTGCCCGAGATCCCGTTCCCCAACGACCTCGCCACTCGCCCCGACCCGACGTCACCCACCGGCCTGCGCCTCAACTTCGCCGCCTGGGCGCCGACCCAACGGGAGCGGGACCTGCGGGCCAAGGCGAACCAGCTGACCGGCTTCGGGGTGTTCGCGCCGATCCTGGTCGCGTTCGACGCCCCGCTGGACCTGGACGCCGTCCTGGATCGGCACGGCGACGACGACGAGCTCGCCGACGACGCGATCTACGTGTTCGACGTCACCCCAGGGTCGCCGACGTACCTCCAGCCGGTCCTCCTCGATCTCGGCGGTGGCCGCTTCCCCCAGGACCTGCCGCGCACGAACATCCTGTTCGCCAACGACACCCGCGCCGACTCGCCGGCCGCCCTGTTCGACACGGTCGACGAGGACCTCGACGGCGACGGCGTGCTCGACCCGGGCGAGGACACCGACGGTGACGGCGTGCTCGACGTGCCCAACGTGCACCCGCCGGGGGGCGATCCCCGAGCGGACCTGTTGACCTGGTACGAGCGAGAGACGAACACGCTGATGGCCCGGCCGGTGGTGCCGCTGCGGGAGCAGACGACCTACGCCGTCGTGCTCACCGAGCGACTGGTCGACGAAGGCGGCGCGCCGGTGCGCAGCCCGTGGGAGTACGTCAACCACACCCGCCAGACCGCAGCGCTGCAGCCGGTGTTGCAGGCGCTGCCGGAGGTCGGGCTGACGCTGGACGACGTCGCGTTCGCCTGGACGTTCACCACCGGCGACATCACCGGCGACCTCGTCGGCGTGGTGCAGGGGCTGCACGGCGAGGGGCCGCTGGCCTGGATCCGGGACGAGGTGCCGGCCGCGATCAGCGAGGCCCACGTCGTCCAGGAGGCGTCGCCCACCCACATGCTCCAGATCGAGGACATCGTCCAGATCATCGCCGACGCCGGGGCCCTGCCGGGGAGCGACGCGCTGGTCCAGGGCTACGAGAACTGGTCGGACTACGTCGTCGACGCGGCGTTCCACACCCCGTCGCTCCACACGGACAGCGACGGAGACGGGGACGTCGTCAGCGACGAGTGGTGGCGGGTCCAGGCGGCCGCCGGCGAAGCGTCGGTGTTCGCCGAGCGGGTGCCGATCACCTGCGTCACGCCGAAGGCGGGCCCCGGCCACGAGGCGCCGTTCCCGGTGGCGATGATCGGCCACGGCCAGGGCGGCACCCGGTTCCACATGCTGCTGATCGCGTGGGCGCTCAACCGGCACGGCTTCGCGACCTGCGCGTTCGACATGCCCGGCCACGGCGGCCTGCTGGAGCCCCAGGACATGGAGGAGTTCGGCCCGCTGCTCGAGGGGCTGGGGCTGGCCCCGCTGCTCGAGGCCCTCGGGGACGGCCGCTACATCGACCTGACGGGCGACGGGCTGCCGGACAGCGGCCAGGCGATGTTCACCGACGACCCGTTCCACACCGCGTCGAACACGCGCCAGGCGGCGGTCGACTTCGCCCAGCTGGCCGAGGCGGTGCGGGCGTGCGGGAGCGGCACGATGACGATGCCGGACGGGACCGAGGTGGTGTCGTGCGACTTCGACGGCGACGGCGTGCCCGACTTCGGCGGCCCCGACAACGACGTGGTCCTGATCGGCGCTTCGCTCGGGGGCATCACCAGCACGCTGGCGGCGGCGGTCGACCCGACGCTCTCGGCGACGGTCTCGATCATCCCCGGCGGCGGCATGGGCGACGGGGTCATCCGGACGACGATGAGCGGCCCGCGCGAGGCGAGCCTGGGGCGGCTGGTCACCCCGCTGGTGGTCGGCGTGCCCGACGGGGTCGGCGGGCTGGAGGTCCGACAGATCGTGATCGCGGGGGACGCGCCGCGGGAGCGGGTCGTCGCCACGCTGGCGAGCTGGCCGGAGGGAGGCCGGGTGGCGCTCGAGAACCTGGCGACGGGGGAGGTCGGCCAGGCGCCGATCCCGGCCGACGGCCGGTTCCGGGTGTCGGTGGCGGCGGACACCCCCGACCCCTGGGAGAAGCGCGGCATCGTGGGCATGCCGGAGATCCCGGTCACGTTCGACACGTACGGCACCGAGGGGAACGCGGAGCTCGGCGACCCGCTGGTCCTCCGGATCGAAGCCGCCGACGGGAGCCTGGTCACCGAGATCGACGCCTTCGAGCAGGAGGTCGAGTTCATGGGGATCACCTACCGGGCCGGCTCGCCGCTGGTCGCGCTGGCGGAGGGCTCGGGGCTCATCCGGGGCTCGCCGCGGCTGCGTCGGTCGGTGCAGATCCTCGGCATGGCGGCGGAGCTGGGGGACCCGGTGGCCTACGCGCCGCTGATGTTCCAGCGGCCGGTCGACGGGCCGATCAACTACCTGATGATGCCGACGGTCGGCGACGACGTGGTGCCGATCGCCAACGGCATCGCGCTGGCCCGAGCGGTGGGGCTGTACGACCTCGTGGCGATCGACGACCGCTACGGTCGGTCGGTCGACCGGTGGCTGGTCGACAACGAAGTGGTGCACGGCCTGGAGGAGTTCGGGCCGTTCACGGCGCCGGACGGCAGCCCCATCCTGTTCGACCCGGACGACCTGGATGACGGCACCGACGGCACCGGCGCGCCGTCGGACGATCCGCTGCGCGCGACCGTGCCTCACGACGCCGGCTTCACGGCGATGCGCATCGTCTACGCCGACCCCCGCGGGTCCCACGGCTGGGCGGTCCCGGACCCCGACGCCCCCTTCGACACGAACAACTACGCCTGGAACCTGGCGTCGTGGTTCCTGGCGTCCCGCGGGGCCGACCTCTCCGAGGACCCCTGCCTCGAGGTCGGCGATTGCGCATACTTCAGGGCCCCCGCGTACCCGGACGACTAGCCCCGCTGATGAAAGAGACGACGCCCAAGGCCCCGATCCCCGTCGGCCCGTTCGCGCTGCAGAAGCGCATCGGGGAGGGCGGCATGGGCGTGGTCTGGCAGGCCTACCACCCGGCGACGAGCGTGCGCGCCGCGGTCAAGGTGCTCAAGTCGGAGAAGGCGTGGGACCTGCGCACCGTCGGCCTGTTCCAGACCGAGGTCCGGGCGGTGGCGGCGCTGGAGCACCCGGGGATCGTCATGATCCTCGACCACGGCACGATCCCGGCCTCCGCGGAGCACAGCAGCGAGGGCGAGCTGGTCGCGGGCAGCCCCTACCTGGCGATGGAGCTGGTGACCGGGCCGACGCTGATCAACACGGTCGGCAAGCTGCACTGGGACGAGCTCAAGCCGACGCTCCTGGGGGTGCTCGACGCGCTCTCACACGCGCACGCGCGCGGGGTGATCCACCGAGACATCAAGCCGTCGAACATCATGCTCAGCGGTCCCGGGGATCTCCGCCAGGGGCCCAAGTTGACGGACTTCGGCATCGCCCAGCTGCGGCTGCAGCCGACCGACGACCCGCTGGACGACACCAACTTCTGCGGCTCGCCGTCGTACATCTCGCCCGAGCAGTTCCAGGCCCATCACCACGACGTCGGTCCCTGGTCGGACCTGTACTCGCTGGGCTGCACGGTGTGGGCGATCACCACCGGTCGCACCGTCTACAAGGCGGTGAAGCTGTCGGACATGCTCGACCTGCATTGCCGCGGGCAGCTGCCGATGTACGAGCCGCTGGTCGACCTGCCCCGGGGCATGCAGGGCTGGCTGCGCAGCCTGATCCAGCCGAGCCTCACCCGGCGCGTGCAGCGGGCGGCCGACGCCGCAGCGGCGCTGCTCGCCCTGGACCCGTCGGGTCGCACGACGATCTCCCTGGCGCCGCCGCGGACCGAGGCCGAGATCGAAGACCTGCCGACGATCGACACCAAGGGTCGCCCCAGCCGCTTCGCGATCGGCCCTGACGCGGAGGTTGACCGCACGTTCGACCCGGAGCCGCCGTCGGCGCTGCCGCCGATCCCGCCGGACTGGCGTGAGCCCGGCGGGGAAGCGGCCCCGCTGGAGCTGGTGGGCGCCGGCCTGGGGCTGTTCGGCCTGCGCCGGGTGCCGCTGGTGGGTCGCGACGCCGAGCGGGACCGGCTGTGGAACACGCTCCGGTCGGCCGCCACCGAGCGGCGGACCCGGGTGCTGGTGCTGCGCGGAGGGGCCGGCAACGGCAAGTCGCGCCTCGCCCAGTGGCTGTGCGAGCGGGCCGAGGAGACCGGCGCGGCCCAGGCGATGCTCGCGGTCCACGGCACCATCCCGTCGCCGAAGCACGGCATCGGGCCGATGCTCGGGCGGCTGCTGCGCACCCCCGGCATGAGCCGGAGCGAGGTGCTGCGGCGGGCGGAGCGCCGGTTCAAGCAGCTGGGCTGGCAGCGGCACTACCTGTGGCACGCGCTGACCGAGCTGATCGTGCCGTCGGACGACCCGGACAACACGCAGACCGGAATCCGGTTCCCGAGCCCCGAGGAGCGCTACGTCGTCGCGACGGCGTTCCTGGAGCGGGAAGCGCTGCTGCGTCCGCTGGCGATGTGGCTGGACGACGTCCAGTGGGGCGGCGACGCCGTCGCGCTGGCGCGACACCTGCTCGAGCGCAACGACACCGCGCCCGTGCCGTCGGTCATCCTGCTCTGCCTGCGGGACGACGACCTCGCCCCCGGCTCGTTCGAGGAGCAGGAGCTGGAGCGGCTGCTGCAGCACCCCGACGCGGACGAGCTGACCATCGCCCCGATGGACGGCGAGGACGCGAGCCAGCTGGTCTCCCGGCTGCTGCGGATGGACGAGCGGCTGGCCAGGCAGGTGGTCGAGCGGTCCGAGGGCAACCCGCTGTTCGCGGTGCAGCTGGTCGCCGACTGGGTCGCCCGGGGTGTGCTGGAGCTCGCCCGCGGTGGGTTCGCGCTGCGGCGGGGGGTGTCCGCGACCATCCCCGACGACCTCCACGCGATCTGGAAGGGGCGCTTCGACGGGATCCTGGAGCACCGCGACGAGGCGGCCCGGGCGTCGCTGGAGATCGCCGCGGCGCTCGGCCAGCACGTCGACTGGGGCGAGTGGCGCGGGGCCTGCCGTCGAGCCGGGGTGGCGCCGCCGGCGTCGTTGCTCGGCGACCTCGCGGGGCAGGGCCTGGTGCGCAGCGATCCCCACGGGTGGGCGTTCGTGCACGGCATGGCGCGCGAGAGCCTGGAGCGCTCGGGCAAGGAAGCGGGGCGCTGGGCCGCCCTCAACCAGGCGTGCGCCGCCCAGGTCGCCGCGGGCGGTGGTCGAGACGCCAACGAGCGGGTCGGTCGGCTGCTCGTCGAGGGGGAGCGGTACGCCGACGCCCTGCAGCCGCTGTACCTCGCGGCGATGGACCGCATCGGCTTCGGCGAGTCCGAGACGGCGGTGCGCCTGCTCGCGCTCCGCGACGCCCTCGTCAAGCGGCTGGCCCTCCCCGATACGGACCCCCGCCGGGCGCTCGGCCGGCTGGGGCGGGCCCGCCTGAACCGGCTGCGCGGCAAGCTCGACAAGAACGAGAGCGAGGCCCGGGCGATCGTGGAGCTCGCGGAGGAGCACGGCTGGAACGACGTGCTCGCCCCGGCCCGGCTGGAGTTCGGATCGGCGCTGCTGGCGCGGGGCAAGCTGCACGAAGCGGCGGCGAGCCTGGAGGCGGCCCGGCAGCTGTTCAAGACGATCGGCGACGACGACGGCGCGGCGGCCTCCTGCGCCACCCTCGGCTACGCGCTCCGCGACCTGGGGGAGATGGAGACGGCGGTCACCGCGTTCCGCCGCGCGGTCGGCCTGCGCGACGCCCAGGAGGGCGTGGCGGGCCTGCCCGAGGCGTTGGCCGGGTTGGCCAGCGTCTACGTCGGCCAGGGTCGGTTCGCCGAAGCGGAGGAGCTCCTGCTCCGGGCCGTCGGCCAGCTGGAGCAGAGCGGCCAGCTGTTGGACCTCGCCAAGGCGTGGCTGATGCTGTCGAGCCTGCTCTGCGCCCGGGGTGAGACCGAGGAGGCGGGGCTGCTCGTCGAGCGGGCCCGGGAGGTCCGCGAGCGGTTCGGCAACCCGGGCCTGACGGCCGATTGTTACAACCAGGCGGGGGAGGTCCACCGGCAGCGAGGCGAGGTCCGCGAGGCGGAGGACGCCTACCAGCAGGCGGTGCTGCTGTACGAGCGCATCGGCTCGCCGTGGGCCTTCATGCCGCGGATCAACCTGGCGCTCGTGCGCATGGAGCAGGACCGGATGGGCCAGGCCCGGCACGGGCTGGAAGAGTGCTGGCGGGAGGTCAAGGAGGCCGGGCGCGGCGGGCTGGTCCAGCACGTCGACGCGCTGCTGCTGCCCTGCCTGGCGTACGACCGGGACTGGGACGAGTGGGACCAGCGCATGGTCCGCGTGCGGGCGTTCGAGCCGGGCATCACCCACGTCGACTACGACTCGATCGCCTGCCTGGAGCGGGCCGCGGAGCTGGCCGCCGACGCCGCCCAGCCGACCCGCGCGGGCGAGGCGGCCCAGCTCGCGAAGGCCCACCGGGCGGCCCAGGACGACTAGATGGACCCGCTCCAGGATCTGCCGGGGACCACGCTGGCGGACCGGTACCAGGTCGGTGACCTGCTCGGCCGCGGCGCGATGGGGGCGGTGTTCCGGGCGCGGCCCGCCGACGGCGGCGCGGAGGTGGCGATCAAGATCGTCCTCCCCGACCGGCTGGAGGAGTCGGACACGCTGGTGCCGCGGTTCCTGCGGGAGGCGCGGCTGGCCCAGCGGATCGAGCACCCCAACGCGGTGCAGGTGCTGGACTTCGGCCGCTGGGGGCCGGAGCGGGAGCGCTACTACCTGGCCATGGAGTTGGTCGAGGGGCTGTCCCTGGGAGACCTCGTCGACGCGCCGATGGATGTCGGCACCGCCGTCGGCCTCGCCTGCCAGATCCTCGACGCCCTGGCCCACGTGCACGCCCGGGGCATCCTCCACCGGGACGTGAAGCCGGACAACGTCCTCGTACAGCGGGGGGCGGACGGTCGCCTCCACGCGAAGGTCGGCGACTTCGGCATCGCGGCGGCGCTCGGCGACGCCCAGAGCACCCGGCTGACGGCGGAGGGGGTGGCGATCGGCACCCCCGCCTACATGGCGCCGGAGCAGGCGCTGGCCGACCGGGTGGACGCTCCCACGACCGACCTGTACCCGGTCGGCGTCGTGCTCTTCCGACTGCTGTCGGGGCGCCTTCCGTTCGAGGGCCACCTCACCCGGGTGATGTTCGCCAAGGTGACCGAAGACCCGCCCGCCGCGGTCGACCGCGACGGGGGCGCGCTGCCCGACGCCCTGGCGGGGGCGATCGCCCGTCTGCTCGCCCGCCGGCCGGAGGCCCGCTACGCCGTGGCGGCGGACGCGCTGGCGGACCTGCGGCCGCTCGCGACCGAGCCGCGGCTGGACGAGGCGGCGTGGCTCGCGGCGGGGGGCGGGCACGAGCCCGAGGATGGCGGGACCGTCGCCGACACGCTCGACGTCGCCGCGGGCCCCCCGCGAGCGCGCTCGATGCCGCTGGTCGGCCGCGACGCGGAGTTGGAGTCGCTCGGGTCGATCGCCCGGGACGTAGAGCGGGGCGCGGGTCGGGTGGTGCTGCTCGCCGGTGAGCCGGGCATGGGGGCGAGCCGGCTGGGGGAGCACGTCGCCGTGGGGCTGGCGGAGAGCGGTCGCTTCTCCGTGGTGCGCGCGACCTTCTACGAGAGCGTCGGCGGCATCGAGAGCCTGAGGGCCGCGGTGGAGCGGATGTTCGGCACGTCGGGGCGGCCGCTGCCGGAGGTGGAGCGGCTGGTCCGCGAGTTCCTCCGGATGCACGGGGAGGAGGACGCGCGGGAGGTCGAGGAGCTGATGGGCTTCCTCCGTCCGTCGTCGGACCGCCCCGACCTGGACAGCCCGGACGCGCGGGGGCGCCGGTACGCGCTGCTGCTCCGGCTGATGAGGCGGCTGTCCCGGGATCGTCCGCTCGTGGTGCTGATCGACGACATCCACGCAGGGGGCGCCGACGCCGCGGCGTTCCTGGAGTACCTGCTGTTCGAGATCGACTTCGAGCCGGCGCCGCTGCTCTTCCTCGCGACGGTGCAGCGGAGCGCCCGGTCGCGCGACTTCGAGCAGGGCCTGGCCCGCTCGGAGCGGTTCGAAGGCGAAGCCCGGCGGGTCTTGACCCTTGGGCCCGTCGGCGTCGAGCCGCTGGCCCGGGGGCTGATCGAGGCCGGCATGGTCTCCCCCGACGCGGCCGCCGTGGTCGCCCGGCGTAGCGGCGGCAACCCGCTGTACGCGATGCACCTCGCCAAGGGGGGCGACGCGGGGGTCGCCGGCACGTCGACCGGGGCGACCCGGGGTTCGGATCCGACGAGCGGCCTGCCCGACGTGCTGCGGCGGATGCTGGAGGCTTCCCTCGAAGAGCAGCTGGGACAGGCGGACGATCCGAAGCCGCTGCGGGAGCTGCTCGCCCGGCTGGCGGTGCTCGGGGTGCGCGCGCGGGTCGACGAGCTCGAGGAGCTGGTCGACGGCGAGGCCTGGGCGGACCGCCTGGACGATCTGCTCGACTACCTGCTGGACGCCGGCACCCTGCGCGACGACGTGGTCGGCGGGGTGGAGGTCGTCGCCTTCGCCCGGGTGCTCGCGCGGGACGCGGTCCTGCTCGGCATGCACGGCCGTCGGCTCCGGCGGCTGCACCGCAGGGCCGCCGAGGTGCGGCAGCGGTCGGGGGACGAGGCGCGGGCCGGGGCGATCGGCGACCACCTCGACGGAGCGGGAGACGCGGCCGCGGCGGTGGACTGGTGGCTGCGGGCGATGGCCTGGTCGGTCCGCTCCGGGGACCTCGGGCGGGCGGCGCACTGGGGCCGCAAGGCGGTCGGGGCGATGGAGCCGACGGACGAGCGTCGGCCGGCGGCGCAGACCCGGCTCGGCCGGCTGCTCCTCGACTCGGGCGACCTCGACGGCGCCGCCGCGGAGCTCGCCGCGGTGGTGGAGGCCGACGACGTCGACCTGGCCCTGATCGCCGGGGACGTGCTCGGCGAGGTGTTCGAGAACAAGGGTCGGGGAGACGCCTGGGAGGACCTGCTGGAGCGCATGGAGGCGCGGCGGGCGGACGCGGGGCCGGCCGGCCTGCGGGCCCTCGCGCGGGCGCGCGCGCTCTGGCTCAACACGCAGGTCGATCCCGACCAGGGCAAGGCGGCGGCGCAGGAGGCGCTCCGCGGGGCCGAGCCCGGGCTGGAGATCCAGCGGGGCGCCCAGCGGCTGGCGTTCGCCTGCATGCTCCAGGGGGACGGCGAAGGCTCCGTCGCGGCGGCGCGGCTGTCCCTCGAACACGCGGGGGCGCGGGCGGACCTGCAGGCGCGGGCGCTGCGCACGCTGGCTCTGGCGCTGCTGACGTCGGGGCGGGCGGCCGAGTCGCTGGCGGCGGCGACCGAGGAGCTGGAGCTGGTGCGGCGGACGGGCCAGGCGGCGCGGGTGCCGGTCGCGCTGTCGGACGTCGGCTACGCGCAGGAGGGGCTCGAGGATCGGCCCGCGGCGCGGGGCTACTACGAGGAGAGCCGGCGGGCGGCGCGTCAGCTGGGCATGGAGGGGCAGGCGCTGTACTGCGACTTCCGCCTGATCGCGTGCGACCTGTCCGACGGGCTGACCGAGGGCGTCGGCTCGGCGATCGACGTCTACTGCGACAAGGCGATGGACTCGGGGCTGACCCTGATCGCCTGGGCGCGGCGGCCGCTCCACGCCTGGCTCGCCGCCAACCTGGGCCGGTTCGACGACGCCTGGCGCACGATGGAGCAGCTCGACTTCATGAGGAGCTACCCCACGTTCCACCACGTCGGCGACTGCCTGCGGGGGATGGGGGAGCGGTTCATCGTCGCGGCCGACCTCGCCGTCCGCGAGCAGGGACGGCTGCTGCTGCGGGAAGCGGAGGCGTTCTGGCTCCGAGCCGGCAACCCGGCCGAGGTGGCGCGGGTGCGCGGGCTGCTCGACGGGTAGGGATCGGATCGGCCGGTGGGCACGTCGATTGCACGAGGCCGCCGTATGTCTTCACGCCCCCTCCTGCTGCTGTTCTCCCTGATGTTCCTGCTGACGGCCTGTCCGCCGGGCGGGGCGGACGACGACGACTCGGCGCCGACGGACGACGACGACGCGACGGACGACGACGACGCGACGGACGACGACGACGCGACGGACGATGACGACGCGACGGACGACGACGACTCTGCCCCGGAGTCGGCCTGGTCGACCGTCGGCTACGGCCGGTCCTTCGGGAAGTGCTGGGGGATGTGCCGGTGGGACATCCTGGTCGAGGACGACGCGTTCAACATCGTCGTCAGCAACTGGGACGACTCCGTGCTGTTCACCCTGGCGACGACGCTGACCGCCGACGGCGAGGCCGACCTGCTCTCGGCGCTCGCCGGGGTCGACGTGGGCACGCTGGACGAGGTCTACGGCTGCCCCGACTGCGCCGACGGGGGAGCGGAGTACGTCTCGTTCCAGGCCGGCAAGGGGCCGACGATCCAGTCGAACTACGAGTTCGGCGATCCCCCGCCGGAGCTGCAGATCCTGGACGCGGCGTGGGACGCGATGCTGCTCGAGGCTACCCAGTGCACGTTCGACTTCTGGCTGATCGAGGTGGAGTGCACGCCCCCGACCTGATCGCTCCCCCAGAACGACGACGGCCCGGGCGCGAACCCGGGCCGTCGTGCTTGGGCCGTCAGGCGGTGATCGGGGTGCGCTCGGCCTTCCGG
>CAYQEG010000073.1:217-33732 GCA_964416435.1 uncultured Rickettsiales bacterium | reverse complement strand
CTAGGCGCCCGAGGAGAAGCGGATGGTCGCCTCGGCCTTGAGGCCGGCCTTGAACCCCTCGAGGGCGCGGGACTGGCGGGTGCGCAGCAGTCGGTCCCTGACGTCGCCCTTCTCCTCGGCGAAGGTGGCGTCGTCCGGCTCGGTGGCCGCCTTGATGCGGAACACGACCCAGCCGGTGGTGAGCTCGATCGGCTCGCTGGAGACGCTGCCGACCTCCGTCAGGGCGAACGCCGCGTTGACGACTTCGGGAGCGCGGCCCAGCTTCGGCACCGTGCGGGCGCTGCCGTCGAACTCGCCGGTCTCCTGGATGTCCAGGTTGTGGCTGTCGAGGAGGGCGGCCGCGGCCTCGTCATCGAGCGTGCCGTCGAAGACCCCGACCAGGCTGCGCGCGAACTCCTGGGCTGCCTGGGGGGCACGGTCCTCGGCGTACAGCTCGCTCGCGATCTCGCTCTCGACCTCGTCCAGCGGCTGCACCGAGGCCTCTTCGATCGCCTCCACCTTGATGATGTGCAGGCCGTAGCGGGTCTCGACGACCTCGCTGGTGTCGCCGATCTCCATCGCGAAGGCGGCGTCGCTGAACGGCTTGACCATGCGCTTCTCGTCGAAGAAGCCCAGGTCGCCGCCGCGGGTCGCTGACGTGTCCTCGGAGTACTTGGAGGCGAGCTCGGCGAAGTCGGCGCCGTCGGCGTTCACCTCGTCGAGGATCGTCGCCATGCGATCGCGGATCGCCTGGCGCGTGGCCTCGTCGTCCTCATCCCCGAACTTGAGGAGGATGTGGCGTGCCTGGACCTTCTTGGGGGTGTTGTACTTGCGGTCGAAGTCGCGGTCGTAGCGCTCGCGGATCGACTCGCCGTTCTCCTCGACCCAGGCGGTCAGCTCTTCGGGGCTGGGGGCGACCTGGTCGCGGAACTGGCTCGTGGAGACGCGGACGAACTCGATGTCGCGCTTGCTGTGCTCCTTGGACCAGGCTTCGCGCACCTCGGCGTCGGACACCTGCACGCCGGCGCTGATCATGTCTTCCAGAGCCGAGAGCATCAGCCGCTCACGGTAGAAGCTGTCCAGCGCGCGGATCTGCGCCTTGGGGTTGTCCCCCAGGTACCGCTCGTAGGCCTCGGCGTCGAAGTTGCCCTCGTCGTCCTGGAACGACGGATCCTGCAGGACGGCCCGCTGCAGCTCACGGCTGGAGACCACCATCCCCTCTTCGTGAGCCGCCTGGAGCATGAGCCGTCGCTCGATCAGGTCGTCGACCACGGTCGTACGAACGGCGAGCCGCTGCTCTTCGGTCATGTTCGGGTTGAACTGCTGCTGGAACCGGACCTGCCGGCGCCAGACGCGGTTGACCTCCTGCTCGCGGATGGCCTCCCCGTTGACCTCCACGACCATCTCGCTGCGGGGCGAGTTCAAGGCGCCCGAGCCGAAGAAGAAGATGAAGACGACAGCGATGAGCCCGAGGATCCCCTTGATGACCCACGAGTCGGCATTCCGACGGATGTATCCGAGCATGAGCGGTCATCTACGCGCACGGAGCGCGCGCGTCAAGACTGCGGGCGTCGTCCGATGAAGAACAAGGCGACCATCCAGGCGCCGATCAGGGCCAATCCACCGACCTCCCGGCCGGCCTCGATCTGCGGACTGCTCGCCTTCATGGACGCAAACAGGTCGCCTGCGGCGAAGCCCCGAGCGTCCGGGAAGATCACGATCGACCAGACGAGGGTGAGCCCCGCGAGGCCGAGGGCGACGTGTCCGGCGGCCCCCCGCCATTTGAGCGAAGCGAGGGTGGTCGCGGCGGCAGCGGCGTAGATCGCGATCCAGCCGAGCGGATCCGGATCGTTGAGTTGGAGCAGCGCGCAGACCCCGAGGATGCAGGTCGCGACGACGATTGCCACACGCATGGAAGCAGCCTCCCCGAATTCCTGCGCGCCCGCAAACATAATCGTTGACAGGCACAAACGGCAGACGTCATGCTCATTGGCGTCAGGGGATCCCTGGTAATAAATGCAGTTGCAGGCGCAAGCGTGGGCTCGGGGGGTCCAGCGGGCGTAGTCGAGCCAACCCCCGGGGTTTCGTAGAACCCTACGCGCGCGTGGAGCCAACACCTTGTTCAACGCCCTGTTCGGCCTCTTCAGCAAGGACATCGCGATCGACCTCGGCACGGCGAACACGCTGCTGTACGTCAAGGGTCGCGGGATCGTCAGTAACGAACCGTCGGTGGTCGCCGTCGCCCAGGGGCGAGGGGGCAGCCAGAACGTGCTCGCCGTCGGCCACGAGGCGAAGCAGATGCTCGGCAAGACGCCGGGCGAGATCCGGGCGGTCCGTCCCCTGAAGGACGGCGTCATCGCCGACTTCGCGGTGACCGAGGCGATGCTCCGGTACTTCATCCAGAAGGCGCACAACCGGCGGACGTTCGTGAAGCCGCGGATGGTCATCTGCATCCCCTTCGGCGTGACCGAGGTGGAGAAGAGGGCGGTCCGGGAGTCGGCCGAGAACGCGGGCGCGAGCGAGGTCTACTTGATCGAGGAGCCCCTGGCGGCCGCCATCGGCGCCAACCTCCCGATCACCGAGCCGAGCGGCAACATGATCGTCGACATCGGCGGCGGCACCACCGAGGTGGCCGTCATCTCCCTCGCGGGGATCGTGATCAGCCGGTCCGTGAAGGTCGGCGGCGACAAGTGGGACGAGGCGATCGTCAGCCACGTGCGCAAGCGCCACAACCTGCTCATCGGGGAGCGCACGGCGGAGCGCATCAAGATCGAGATCGGCAACGCGTGGCCGGAGGACATCCCCCGGACGATGCTGATCAAGGGTCGCGACCTGATGGACGGCATCCCCAAGGAGATCGAGATCGACAGCGACGAGATCCGCGAGGCGCTTGCCGAGGCGGTCGACCTGGTGGTCGAAGCGGTGCTCGGCACGCTGGAGCGTACGCCGCCGGAGCTCGCCGCGGACATCGTCGACAAGGGCATCGTGCTCGCGGGCGGAGGGGCCCAGCTCGCCGGGCTGGACCGGCTGCTCGCCGAGCGCACGGGGCTGCCGGTGGTCGTGTGCGACGACCCCCTGAGCGCGGTCGCCATCGGGAGCGGCAAGGTGCTCGAAGAGGTCCACCTGCTGCGAGACGTCACCTTCAACTAGGACGAGGGAGGGGAGCCAGTGTCCCGGCCGGGAATCCGCGCGGCGGCAGTGCTGGTCGCGCTGGCCCTGCTGGGCTGGCATGTCCACGCACGCAGCAAGCCCGAGGCGGAGTTGAACTTCGCCGATCGGCTGCTCCTCTCCGCCACCGGCCCCATCCAGTCCGGCTTGACCAGCGTGCTGTCCAAGACGGGCGGCGCCTGGGAGCACTACGTCTGGCTGGTCGGCGTCAGCGAAGAGAACCAGCGCCTGACCGAAGAGCTGCGGGGCGCCCGGGGCGCGGTGGCCGAGCTGGCGGAGCTCCGCACCGAGAACGACCGGCTCCGGGAGCTGGCGGGCGTTCGGAGGCGGGCCCCGGGGGCGACCGTCGGCGCGGCGGTGGTCGGCCGCGGCACGTCGTCCCGGTTCCGGACCATCCGGATCAACCGGGGCTCCGCGTCCGGGGTGGCGCCGGGCCAGGCGGTCATCGCGCCGGGCGGTGCGGTCGGTCGCATCCTCCGCTCGTCGGGCGGCTACTCGGACGTGCTCCTGCTCACCGACGGCCTGAGCGCCGCGGGGGCGGTCGTGCAGGAGTCGCGGCTGCGCGGTGTCCTGCTGGGGGACGGCGGCGAGGAGCTGCGGATGGGCTTCGTCCGCCGCAACGACGCCGACGGCGTGGGGCCCGGCGACCTGCTCGTCACCACGGGCGAGGACGACGTCTTCCCCGAAGGGATCTCCCTCGGTCGGGTCGTCGAGGCGGCGGTGCCCGAGACGGGCCTCTTCCTCGAGGTGGCGGTCGAAGCGGCGGTGGACCCCGACCAGCTGGACGAGGTCCTCGTCGTGCTCGACCGGGGGACCGGCCCCTGGTGGTCCGGGCCCGCCCCCGACCCCGTGGAGGAGCCGGCCCCGGACGACGGGGCGGCCCAGGAGCTGGAGCTCCCGTGAGCCGGGCGTCGCCGACGCTGTTGCTCCCCGGCGAGCGCGCCGGGGTGCCCCGGCTGATGCTCGGCCGCGCGCTCGCGGCGGGCCTCGCCGGCTTCTTGTGGCTCCCGATCCAGGCCAGCGTGTTGCCCCAGGTGGGGCTCGCGGGGCTGCCCCTGGACCCCATCCTGCCGCTGGTCGCGGCGTTCGCGATGGGCGGCCGAACGGCCGAGGCGTGGGTGCTCGCGCTCGGCCTCGGCTGGCTCGCTGACTCCTTCACCGGGGTCGCCTCGGGGCGCCTGGCGCTGCAGTACGCGATCGTGGTCTGCCTGGCGACGCCGATGCACGGGCGCGTCGTCCTGCGCGATCGGTTGGTGCCGACCTTCGGAGTGACCGCCCTGGCGCTCGCTTCGGGCCTCGCGGTGCTGCTCATCCTCGGGGCGATGGGCGCCACGCTGCCGACGGACGCCACGCGACTCCCCGCCGAGTGCCTCGGCACGGGCTGCGCCGCCGCGATCGGGTGGCCGATCTACCGCCGCGTCGCCGGCTGGCAGGACGAGCGGTCGATGTCGGTGCGCAGGGGCTGGCTGTGAAGCCGTTCGGCGTCGACGACACCATCAGCCTCAAGCTCGAGCAGCGTCCCCGGGACCTGCGCAGCCGCCTGAGCGCGTTCGCGCTCCTGATCATCGCGGTGTTCGCCATCCTCGCTGGCCGCTTGTGGTACCTGCAGGTGCTCCACGGCGAGGAACTGGCGGAGCTCGCCCAGGACAACCACCTCAAGGAGCGGGAGATCCCCGCCCCCCGAGGCGCGATCTACGACGCCCACGGCCACCGCATCGCCGAGGTGCGCGCGTCGTTCGACATCGTGGTGTCCCCCCAGGACGTCGACCGACGGCCCGAGCCGGTCGACGACATGCCCGCGGCGCTGGGCGGTCCGATCAGCCAGGTCGCGTCGGATCTGCAGACCCGCACGGACATCGGGACCCTGGCGATCCGCCTGTCGGCGCTGCTGGAGGGCACCCCGCCCGAGGAGCTGATCGAGCGCTTCGAGGACGCTCCGAGTCGATGGCGTCCGGTGGTGCTGCGGTCGGATCTGTCCTCGGGGGAGCTGGAGCGGGTGCTCGCCCACCGGGCGGAGCTGCCCGGGGTTCACGTCGTCAGCCGACACCGCCGCAGCTACCCCGACGGCGAGCTGTTCGCGCACCTGGTCGGCTACATGCGCGAGGTGCGGGGCGACGAGCTGGGTCGGCTGCGGGAGCAGTACCGCGACCAGCCCCAGGGCGAGGACTGGTACGAGCCGGGAGACCGGATCGGGAAGTACGGCCTGGAGGCGGCGCACGAGCACCTGCTGCGCGGGCTCGACGGCACCTTCTGGGTGCAGGTCGACGTGCACGGCCGCGAGCTCGGCCGCTCGACGAGCGCGGACCTGCCCGGCGACGACTACTTCCGCTCCATCGCCCACTTCCTCGACAAGGCGGTGGTACCCGAGGTGCCGGGCCACGACCTGCACCTGACGGTGCGCAAGGACCTGCAGGAGCTCGCGGTGGGGCTCATGGGCGAGGAGTCGGGCTCCGTCGTGATGATGGAGGTCGACACCGGCCGCGTGCTCGCCCTGGCCAACGCGCCGGCCTTCGACCCCGAGATATTCAGCAGCCGCATCAGCCCGGAGGCCTGGGCCGAGCTCCGCGAGGACCCCGCCCACCCGCTCGTCGACAAGGCGCTGCAGGGCATCTACCCGCCGGGCTCGACGTGGAAGATGCTGGTGGCGGCGGCGGCGCTCGGCACGGGGACCTGGACCGAGGAGACCCGGGTCAGCTGCGGCGGTTACCTCAAGGTCGGCCGCCGCCGGTTCCATTGCTGGAACCGGCGCGGACACGGCAGCGTCGCCCTGAAGGAGGCGCTCCGGGGGTCCTGCGACGTCTACTTCTACCGAGCCGGCCTCGCCGTCGGGATCGACGAGGTGGCCCGGTACGCCCGCATGTTCGGCATGGGGGAGGCGACCGGGATCGGCATCAACGACGAGGGCGGCGCCCTGGTGCCGACGGCCGAGTGGAAGGCGCGGCGCTTCGCCGGCCAACGGGGGATGACCACCTTCACCGCCGGCGACACCGCCTCGGCGGTCATCGGCCAGGGGTTCACGCTCGCGACGCCGATGCAGCTCGCCCGCATGACGTCCGTGATCGCCAACGGCGGCACCGTCTATCGACCTCAGCTCGTCGACCGGGTGGTGGGACCCGACGGCCAGGTCGTGCAGCGCGGTGAGCCGGAGGTCCTCGGCTACGTCGACCTCGCCCCGGAGCACTTCGCGGCGATCCAGGGCGGCATGTTCGCGGTGGTGGAGGAGGTCGGCGGCACCGCTCGACGGCAGCGCCTCCGTCGCCTCGCGTTCGCCGGCAAGACGGGCACCGCCCAGGTGGTCCGGCTGGGCTCGAGCAACGAACGGAGGTTCCGGGACCACGCCTGGTTCGTGGCGTACGCGCCGGCCGACAAGCCGGAGGTCGCCATCGTGGTGCTGGTCGAGCACGGTGAGCATGGATCGACTGCTGCGGCGCCGATTGCCCGCCAGATGTTCGAGCATTACTTCAAGGATCGGATCGAGGCCGCGGCGGCCGATGACACGCGGATCGGCGTGCCCGGGGTGCCCGCCCCGTCCGCCGTCGTGCCCGAGTCCGCGCCCCCTGACGACGGCGGGTTCGAGGCGGTGCCGGGCGTGCAGCCGGAGGACCTGTGAAGGAAGCCCGCGCCGAGGTCATCCGGGAGCAGCGCAAGCTCCGCTTCGACTGGGGTCTGCTGACCGTCACCGTGGCGCTGTGCGCCGTCGGCCTGGCGACGCTGTGGTCTGCCGCGGGCTCACCGTTCAGCGAGGACGCCCCCGCCGCGTTCAGCCGCCAGATGATCTTCATGGGTGGCGGGCTGGTCGGCATGGTCGGGCTCGCGTTCATCGATCCGCGGGTGTACGAGCGCCTCGCCTACACCGCCTGGGGCGGCGTCGTCGCCATGCTGGTGTTCGTGCTCGTGATGGGGGCGGTCCGGGGCGGGTCCCAGCGCTGGCTGGCGCTCGGTCCGTTCAACGTGCAGCCGTCGGAGCTGGCCAAGCTGGCCCTGGTCCTCGCCTGCGCCCGCTACTTCGCCACCCGGCACCGGGACGACGGCTGGGGGATGCGGGAGCTGCTCGTGCCCGCGGCGACCTTCCTCGTCCCGCTCGCGGCGCTCGTGTTCCTGGAGCCGGACCTCGGCACGACCCTCTTCTTGTGCTTCGTCTTCGGCGGGCTGACCTTCGCGGTGGGGCTGCGCTGGCGCACCGTCGCCGTCATCGCCCTGATCGGCGTGATGGCCGCCCCGGCGGCCTACTTCTTCGTGCTCGACGACTACCAGAAGGAGCGGGTGAACGTGCTCCTGAAGCCCGACGCGGACCCCAAGGGGTCGGGCTACCAGTCGATCCAGGGCAAGTACGCGATCGGCTCCGGCCGCTGGTCGGGCAAGGGCTTCGCCCAGGGCACCCAGGGGCGGCTGCGGTTCCTCCCCGAGCAGCACACCGACTTCGTGTTCAGCGTCTACGCCGAGGAGCAGGGGTTCATCGGCTGCATGGGCCTGCTGGGGCTCTACCTCGCCCAGATGCTCCTCGGGCTGTGGATCGCGTGGAACGCGCGCGACCGGTTCGGTTCGATCCTCGCGGCGGGGGTGGTGACGATCTTGTTCTGCCAGGTCTGCATCAACCTGGGCGGCGTGCTCGGGCTGATGCCGATCACGGGGGTGACTCTCCCGTTCATGAGCTACGGCGGCAGCTCGGTGCTGACGATGCTGCTGGCGATCGGGATGCTGATGTCGGTGTCGATGCGGCGCGGACCCTGACCCGGATCGTGCCGCCTCGTTGACTTTCGCCCCGAGCGAACCGAGCCTGAGTCCATGCGCTCCGCCAACCCAGCCCTGAACGACAAGGTCTTCGCCGACCTCGCCTTTGACCCGTCCCGACGGATGACCCTGCAGGGGACCGTCACGAAGTCGGGGATCCTGCTCCTGCTCGTGCTCATCACGGCGTCGTTCACCTGGAACCTGTACTTCACCACCGGGAGCTCCCAGGCGGTGATGCCCTGGCTGTTCGGCGGCATGATCGGCGGGCTGGTGTTCGCCCTGATCACCATCTTCGGCAAGAAGGTGGCCCCGTTCACGGCCCCGATGTACGCCCTGTGCGAAGGGCTCTTCCTGGGCGCGCTGTCCGCGTTCATCCAGGCCCAGTTCCCCGATGTGCCGATCGTCATCCAGGCCGCGGCCCTGACGTTCCTGACGTTCGCCGGGCTGCTCGTCGCCTACACCAGCGGGCTCATCAAGCCGACGGAGAACTTCAAGCTCGGCATCGTGGCCGCGACGATGGGCATCTTCTTCGTCTACATGGCGACCTGGATCCTCAGCTTCTTCGGCGTGACCGTCCCGTACATCCACGGCTCGGGCCCCATCGGCATCGGCATCAGCCTGTTCATCTGCGTCATCGCGGCCCTCAACCTCGTGCTCGACTTCGACTTCATCGAGAACGGGGTCGACCGCGGCGCCCCCAAGTGGATGGAGTGGTACGCCGCCTTCGGGCTGCTGGTGACGCTGGTCTGGCTGTACGTCGAGTTCCTGCGGCTCCTGGTCAAGCTCAACTCGCGCAGGTGAGGGTGTAGCGCGCGCCTCGCGCGTCTGATAGAAGCCCGCGCATGCCGAGATCGGGCCTCCTGTTCACCCTCCCGCGTCCGCTGGGGATCGCCTCCGTCGCGCTCGCCTCGATGCTGTTCGCCGCCTGCGGCGACCGCGCCCCGACCGAGCCGGTGGTCACCGTCTATCACCGCTGTGGGGACACCAACTTCGACGCCCTGGAGGGCTGGTTCGGCCGCCTGGAGGGCGACACCGGCGTCAACAGCCGCTGGCGGGTGCGCTTCGACCGCGAAGGCGAGGCAGTGACCCTCAAGTGGGTCGGCGGCAACGCCGAGCGCTACCTCCTCGACGGCGCCCGGACGGGCAACGAGACGATGACCTTCGACGAGGTCGGCGGCCCGCTCGACCCGGGCGGGGCGGCCCGTCGCATCAAGGCGAGCCTGACGAGCGACTGTCGGCTCCAGCTCGACCACTTCGACGTCAAGGGGGGCCGCGAGGAGGCCCGCGAGGCCGCCGACGGGCTCAACCTGTTCGTGCCCTATCCCGAGCTGCAGCGCCTCGACTTCGAGCCCTGCACCGAGCCTCTGTATCTGCGGGGGGCGGCGAAGAGCGCGAGCAAGGCGACCGGCGGCTCGATGCGTCCCGCCGTGCCGACCTCCGTCAAGGAGGACACGCTCCCCGTCGGCGCCTTCAGCCCGTCGTCGCAGATCGGACCCGGATGTCGTCCGGTGATCGACCTGTTCGTCAACGGCGAGGCGGAGATGGCCGACATGGTGCTCGACAAGGCCAGCGGCGGCACCCAGTCCTGGCGCGTCGACTACGAGATCGGCTTCATCGGAGAACAGCACCTGGCGCTCCATCGCAAGTTGGCGTGCGGCGAGGAGACCACCCTCCTCGGCGTCGCCTGCACCGTCATCGAGGTGATTCAGTAATGACCACTGCGTTCATCTTCCCCGGACAGGGCTCCCAGACCGTCGGCATGGGCGGTGACTGGCTCGGCCGGTCCGATCTCATCCAGCAGACGTTCGACGAGGCCGATGAGGCCCTCGGCGAGAAGCTGTCGGACATCATCCTGCAGGGACCGATCGAGGCCCTGACCCGGACCGAGAACACCCAGCCCGCGCTGCTCACGGTCGCGGTCGCCTACCACCGCGTGCTCGCGGCGGAGGGGTTGACGGCGGACGTCGTGGCCGGCCACAGCCTGGGCGAATACAGCGCCCTGGTGGCGGCGGGCGCCCTGCAGTTCGCCGACGCGGTGCGGCTGACCCGCCTCCGCGGGCAGGCCATGCAGAGCGCGGTGCCGCTGGGCGTCGGCTCGATGGCCGCCATCCTGCGGATCGACGAGCCGGCGGCGCTCCAGGCGCTCTGCGACGCGGCCACCGCCGACGGCGAGGTGCTCGAGCCGGCCGGCTACAACACCGTCGGCCAGGTCGTCGTCGCGGGCCACACCGCGGCCGTCGAGCGGGCCGTCGCGCTGGCTCGGGAGCACAACGGGATCGGCAAGCAGCTCAACGTCAGCGCCCCCTTCCATTGCTCCCTCCTCGTGCCGGCCGGTGAGGCGCTCGCCGCTGCGCTCCAGGACGTCGATGTCGCCCCCCTGACCCTGCCCTACGTGCCGAACGTGACCGGCGCCTGGACCGAGGACCCGGCCGCCGACGACGTGCGCGCCAACCTGGTGCGCCAGGTCAGCAAACCGGTGAGGTGGCTGCAGGGCATGCAGTCGATGGTCGAGCACGGCGTCGACCGCTGGCTGGAGGTCGGGTCAGGACGTACGCTCTGCGGCCTCGTCAAGCGGATGAACCGCAAGGCCGACGTGAGCGACTTCGAGTCGGAGAAGTGGAAGACCTGACCGACCAGCCCGACCGGAGCGTCTTCATCCAGACGTACGGTTGCCAGATGAACGAGCAGGACAGCGGCACGATGTTGTCGTTGCTGCAAGGGGAGGGGTACGGCCCCACCGCCGATCCCGAGCAGGCGGACGTCATCCTGATCAACACCTGCTCGGTTCGGGAGAAGCCCGAGCAGAAGGTCCGCTCGCTGCTCGGTCGGTTCCGCCAGCTGAAGCAAGCCAACCGCGACCTCGTCATCGGCGTCACCGGCTGCTACGCCCAACAGGAGGCGTCGGGGCTGCTCGACCGCTTCCCCCAGGTCGACCTCGTCATGGGGCCCGACGCGATCACCCGGCTGCCCGCCCTGCTGCTGGACGTGCAACTCAAGCGCCAGCGCATCCTCGCGACCGAGCAGCTCGACCGGCAGGACTACCCGTTCGCCAACCAGCTGGTCTTCCGCGGGGGCCGCCCGGTCACCGCGTTCGTGAACATCCAGAAGGGCTGCGACAACCTGTGCAGCTTCTGCATCGTGCCCTTCACCCGCGGCCGCGAGGTCAGCCGGCCCGCGGACGAGGTCCTCGCCGAGGTCCGGCGGCTGGCGGACGCCGGGGTGCGCGAGGTCACGCTGCTGGGGCAGAACGTCAACAGCTACGGGCTGAAGCGCTCGGGAGAGCCGCCCTTCCACGAGCTCATCGCGCGCATCGCGGACGAGACCGCGGTCGACCGGGTCCGTTTCACGACGAGCAACCCCTGGGACCTGCACGACGGCCTCGTCGAACAGTTCCGAAGCAACCCCAAGCTCTGCAGCTACTTCCACCTCCCGGTGCAGGCTGGCGCGGACTCGATGCTCCAACGCATGCGTCGTCGGCACTCGATCGAGCGCTACCTGGAGCTGGTGGCGGCGCTCCGCGAGGCGCGGCCGGGACTCGCGCTGTCGACCGACATCATCGTCGGCTTCCCGGGGGAGACCGAGGAGGAGCACGAGGCGACGCTGAAGCTGCTCCGCGCCGTGCGCTACGACTTCATCTACAGCTTCCGATACGACCCCCGGCCCCACACCGGCGCGGTGCGCAAGTTCGACGATGACGTGCCGCGGGAGGTCAAGAGTCGAAGGCTGCAGGAGGTCCAGGCGGTCCAGCGGGAGATCACGCGGGAGATCATGGACAGCTGGCAGGGTCGTACCGCCGACGTGCTGGTCGAGGGCCCGTCCAAGAAGGACGCGACGTGGCTGTCCGGCCGCATCTCGCAGCTGTGGATCGTCAACTTCCCGGGCGGCGAGCGGCTCGTCGGCCAGACCGTGCCGGTGCAGCTCGATCGAGCGCTCAGCAACTCGTTCGCGGGGAGCCTGCCGACCCGCGAGACCCGCTCCGGCCGCGACCGGCTCTCGCTCCTGTAGCCCGTGCTTCGCCTCCAGGACGTCACGGTCCAGCTGGGCCACCGGGTCATCCTCGATCGGGTCACCCTCGAGGTCTCCGACCGGGAGCGCCTCGCGATCGTCGGGCGCAACGGCGCCGGCAAGTCGACGCTGCTGAAGGTCGCGGCGGCGCGCATCGAGCGGGACGGAGGCGACGTCACCCTCGGGCGCAGCCAGGAGGTCGGCTACCTCGAGCAGGAGGCGGTCGTCGAGCCGGGCCGCACCCTGTGGGAGGAGGCGTTCGCGGCGATGCAGCCGGTGCTCGGGCTCCAGCGCAGGGCGGAGGAGCTCATCGCGCAGGCGGAGCACACCGAGGGGGACGCGCAGGTGGCCCTGTTGCACCAGGCGGACGAGCTGTCGGAGCGCTTCCGCCACGCCGGCGGCTGGCAGGCCGAAGCGACCTGCGGGCGGGTGCTCTCGGGCCTCGGGTTCGCCGAGCCGGAGTGGAGCAAGGAATGCGCGGCCTTCTCGGGCGGCTGGCAGGTCCGCATCGCCCTCGCCCGGCTGATCCTCGAGCGTCCGACGTTCCTGCTGCTCGACGAGCCGACCAACCACCTCGACCTGGAGACCCGCACCTGGCTGCTGCACGAGCTGCAGGAGTGGCCTGGAGGGGTCGTCGTCATCGGGCACGACCGGGACTTCCTCGACCGGTTGGTCAAGCGGACCGTCGAGGTGGACGGCGGCGGCCTGACGTCCTACGCCGGCGGCTACAGCGCCTACCTCGCGGCCCGGGAGCTGCGGATCGAGCAGCTGCGCAAGGCGGCGATCGCCCGGGACGAGGAGCGAGCCCGGCTGCAGGTGTTCATCGATCGTTTCCGGTTCAAGGCGAGCAAGGCGTCCCAGGTGCAGGACCGGGTCAAGCAGCTGGAGCGGCTGCCTCGGATCGTGGTCCCCCAGCTGAGTCGGGCCGCCACGATGGACTTCGGTGACGCGCCGCCGTGCGGTGACCCGGCGCTGGAGGTCCGCTCCCTCAGCCGCCACTACGGCGCCCTGAAGGTGCTCGAGGGCGCGGACGCCAGCGCCTGGCGAGGCGAGCGGATCCTGCTCGTTGGCCCCAACGGCGCGGGCAAGTCGACGCTGCTGCGCCTGCTCGCGGGGCGGGACGATCCGACCTCGGGCTACGTCACCCGGGGGCCGGGCGTGCGCGTCGCCTGGTTCGCCCAGGACCAGGCCGCCGAGCTGGACCCCGACAAGACGGTGCTGCAGGCCGTGGCGGGGATCGACCCGCTGCTCACCGAGCTTCGGCTCCGGGCCGTGCTGGGGTCGCTGCTCTTCGTCGGGGACGACGTGCACAAGAAGTGCGGGGTGCTGTCCGGCGGGGAACGGAGCCGGGTCGCGCTGGCGCGGGTCCTCCTCGCTCGCGCCAACGTCCTGCTCCTGGACGAGCCCACCAACCACCTGGACATCGAGAGCAAGGCCGTGCTCGCCGACGCGTTGCTCCGCTTCGCCGGCACCATCCTCTTCGTCTCCCACGACCGCGCGTTCGCCGACCAGGTGGCTGACGTGGTGTGGGAGGTCGGCGGCGGCATCGTGGCCCGCCACAACGGGAACCTCGACGACTTCCTGTGGGCCCGCGCCGTCGAGCTCGGGGTCGCCACCCGTCGCCTGTCCGGCGTCAAGGCGCCCGACGCCTGGCTGCTCGGCGGGCTGCCGGCGCCCGCCGAGTCGAGCGACGACGACGGCGGGTCTCAGGCCCGGGACGGCGACCTGGGGGCCGACGCCTGGAAGGAACGCAAGAAGCGCAAGGCTGCGGACGACCGTCGGCGCAAGCGCCTGGCCGAGCTGCCGGCGGAGATCGAGGCGCTCGAGGTCCGCATCGGCGCGGTGCACGACGAGATGGCTGCGGCGGCCAGCGACTGGAGCAAGCTGGCGGAGCTGCAGGTCACCGAGACGGGCTTGCAGGAGCGCCTCGAGGCGGCGTTCGAGGAGTGGGAAGAGCTCGAAGCCGTCGGGTGAAGGAACCGATTCGGTCCTATGCTGTCCTTGAGAAGGTGACCAGCCTGCCGATGGATCCCATGGTGCACCCACGCGTCCCGCTCCTGCTCATCGCCCTCCTGCTGACCGCGGGATGCGCGCACGTCCAGCCGACCGGCTCCGAGCGCGGCCTTCGGCCGCCCGTCTCGTTCGAGCCGATCCGAATCCTGGACGGCACCGACCCCCTGACCGGGCTGGAGGCCTACGACGGCGACGACTTGTTCGCCCTGGGCTACCAGGCCTTCGACGAAGGCGACCACGAGCGCGCCGCGGCGCTGTACGAGCGGATGCTCGTCGAGTTCCCCGAGCACCCCGACTGCACGCCGGCGACCTGGAACCTGGCCCTCAGCCACGAGAAGCTCGGCCGCCTGGCCGACGCCGCCGCCGGGCTGAGCGCCTACGCCCAGCTCGTGGTGGAGGCCGATCCGACCGATGCTGCCCGCGCCCGCGTTCGGCAGGCGGGCCTGCTGCAGCACGCGGAGCGGTGGCTGGAGTCCGGGGAGGCGCTCGCCTCCATCCCGGCCGACTCCGAGCTCCCCCCCGAGCAGGTGTGGGAGGTGGAGATCCTGGCCGCGATGGTCGACGCCGCGGCCGGCGGGCACGACGACGCAGAGGACGAGCTCGATCGCATCCGGCGCGACATCAAGCGGACCACCCGCAAGCTCGGCGAGCGCTTCCCGTACCAGTCCGCGATGGTCTGGTACGCGGCGGGGCAGCTGTACCGGATGAGGGCTTCGGCCGTGCTCCTCGAGCAGGCCGACGACGTCGCCGCCCTGGACCAGGACCTGGGCCGAAAGGCGGGCTACCTGTTGGAGGCACGGCAGCACCTCAAGCGCTCCTTGAGGCACGGCGTGTCGGCGTGGAGCGGACCGGCGGCGTTCGCGCTCGGGGCGGTCTACGAGGACTTCCGCGCCGACCTGCTCGCTGCGCCTCGACCGACGGGCCTGTCGAGCGAGGCGGGGGCCGTCTACGACGAGCTGCTCGCCGAACGGACCCGGCAGTTCCTGGAGAAGGCCGCGGTGGACTACCGCGAAGTGCTGTCGCTGTCGCAGCTGCTGCGGCTCGAGGACGCCTGGATCGACGTCATCCAGGAGGCGCTGGACCGCTGCGAGGCCGAGCTCGAGACGGGCTTTACGGCGTCGGCGGGGCCGCTGCACGCCCCTCGACCGGGAGGCGGATAACGAACGCGGCGCCGCCCCCCGCGGCCTCGTCGACCTCGATCGTCCCTCCGTGCTCCAGCACGATCCGGTGCGCCATCGCCAGCCCCAGACCCGTGCCGCGGCTGCCCTTCGTCGTGAAGTAGGGCGTGAACAGCCGGTCCCTCACCTCGGCGGGGATGCCGGGGCCGCTGTCTTCGACCCGCAGCTCCACCCGTCCGTCGGACGCCGGGGCGAGGCGCAGGGTCAGCGTGCCCTCGTGGTCCATCGCTTCCAGGGCGTTCTTGACGAGGTTGGTGACGACGGTCTGCAGCTGGGCCCGATCAGCGACCGCCCGGCTCGGGCCGGCGAAGTCCCGCACGACCTGCACTCCTTCGTCGCCCGTGGTGTAGAGCGCGACCACGCCGTCCACCAGGCTGCCGAGGTCGAGCTCCTCGGGGACCGGGTCGGGCAGCCGTGCGAACTGGGCGAACGAGTCGGACAGCTGCTTGAGGCGCATCACCTCGTCCACCACCGCGCTCGCCTGCTCGTGGAGGATCTCGTCGAAGTCGGGGCGGTCTAGCTTTCGAGCCTTCCGCAGCACATCCATCGCGCCGAGGATCGGGGTCAGCGGGTTCTTCAGCTCGTGGGCGAGGCCCCGGGCGATCTCGCGCCACGCCGCGACCCGCTCCGCCTGCACGAGGCGGAGCTGGGATGCCTCGATGTCCTCCGCCATCGAGTTGAACGCGCCGACCAGGTCCTGGACTTCGGCCACCCGACTCTCCGGGATCGGCACCCGCGCGGCGAGGTCGCCGTCGGCGAGCTGCCCCGCCGTGCCCGCGAGCGCCTCGACCGGCCGCACGATCCCGCGCGCCAGGAACAGCCCGACGAGCAGCGCGAGGAGCGCGGACGCCGAGCCGACGCCGATCGCGCGTCGGCGGATCCCCGCCCGGACCGCTTCGATGGGAGCCCGGTCGAAGCCGACCACGAGCGCGGGCGCGGGCGCCCCGTGGCCCAGCTCGATGGACCGCAGCGACAGCCGCTCCATCGCGGTCGGGGAGCGCAGGTCGAGGGCTGCCTCGTCCAGCTCCAGGTCCGAGCGGCGCGCGACGAGGCAAGCGCCGTCGTCTCCGCGGCACAGGCCGAACACGTCGACCCCGAGCCGGGCTCGCATGCGCTCCAGGGCGTCGGCGTCGAGGAAGCGACCGACGACCGCGACCACCTCGACCGAGCCCCACCGGCCGGCGGCCCAGCGCTGCAGGCTCGGCGAGCTGCCCGCGGGGGTCGGCTCGTCGACGACCGCGACGAGCGAGCCGAGATCCCGCTGGTAGGTGACGATGCCTCCGTCGCGCGCGCCGAGGGTGGCCGGCCAGTGCCCCGACGTCAGGATCGTGGCGTCGGGGTCCAGCACCTTGACGAGGTCGACGCGCCCGGGCTCGAGCCGGCCGGCGGCCCACAGGTACCGGGCCGCCGCGCCGCCGCTCAAGAACGTGCGGGCCGGGGCGCCGCGGGGGTCGACGATACGCTCCAGCTCGCTGTCCAGCCCGGACGCGGCCTGCTCCAGCTCCGCCCGCAGCGACGCCATCGCGCGCTCGCCGTCGGCCGCCAGATCGGCCTCCAGGCGGCCGGAGACCTCGCGCATCGAGATCACGGTCGACCCTCCGACCGCGAGGAGCACCACGAGGAGCAGCGCGCCGATGATCCAGAAGCGCAGGGGGGTCACCGAGGGGCCCCCCACCAGGCGTCATGGAGCAGAGGCACGCCGTCGGGCCGGAGGCGGACGCCCCGCAGGTCGGGGTCGACCGAGATCCAGCGGTCCGCGAACATCAGCGGCACCACGCGGCCCTCGTCCATCCAGCGACGCTCCACCGTCAACGCCGCCTCGAGGCGCCGGTCTGCGTCGGGGTCGAGCAGCGCCTCGTCGGCCAGGCTCGGGTCCGCCAGGTCGCCCACCGACCCCGCGAGGGACAGCAGCGCGACGGCCGGATCGAGCGACTCCGGGCGCCACCGGAGCACCTCGATCGTCGGTCCGCCGGGGCCCACGGCGTAGCCCCGGTTGCGCAACAGCAGCGCGATCCGCTCGACGGTGCCGACCACCAGGGGGTCATCGTCGTCGAACAGCAACTCCACCCGGGGCGCGTCCGAGGGGAGGGGATCGAGAGCCAGCGTCGGCACCGCTCCGGGCTCCGAGCTCGGCAGCGGACGCGACGGCGCGAGCCCGCCGGGGAGCAGGCCGCGGGCCGGGCTGCCCCGTCCGCCCCAGAACACCGCGAGCAGGACGTCGGGGGCGATGAGCTCCCGCAGCCGCTGCACGCCTTCGCCGAGGCCGAGGGGGTCCGACCGGCGGGCCCGCTCGTCCTGCACCAACATCACGACGTCGGGAGCCCGGGTCGACAGCGCGGTGCCGGCTGGTCGCACCGGGTCGCCGAGGGAGATGTCGGCGACGGCGGGAGGATCGGTCAGCACGATCTCGTCGAGCAGGCCCGGGCCGCCGAGGCCGTCGCCGCGAGACACGAGCGTCTGGTCCTGGGCCGCGAACGCCGCCGGGAGCTCGGCGAGGCAGCCCGAGAGCAGCGTCAGGAGCGGGCCGACGGGGCGGTCGAAGCGCACCGTGAGCCCGCTTCGTCCAGCGCTCACGGTGGGCGTGATGGCCGCCGCGGCGAGCGCGCGGCCGGGCCACGCGCGGGTCCCGAAGCAGTCTCGAACCGCGGCCTCCACCGAGCTGGTGCCCCCCGCCGGCACGAGCTCCCAACGGCTCGAGTCGTCCGACGCGCGGACCTCGGTGAGCAGATGCGAGCGCCACGGCTCATCGCCGAGCTGACCCCGCGCGAGGCGGGTGGTCGCTGCCTCTCCCGGCTCGACCGGCTCGACGAGGGGGACGCGCGAGTGAGCGGCGAGCACGCGGTCGGCGAGGTCCCCGGGCAAGGCGAGGGTGACGGAGCCCCCGGGGGCCGGGAGTCGGCGGGCGACGCTGGAGCCGACCGGGCCGACGAGGAGGCCGGCCGCCGCGAGCGCGATGAGCCCCCGGGCGCGTGGCTTCACCGATCACTCCGTTCGACGCGCCACAGCACTGCGAGGTCACCGCGCCCCTCTTCCACCACCAGCAGGTCCGGATCTCCGTCGAAGTCGAGGTCCCCCGCGGCCATCGCCACCACGCTCCCCTCGAGGGGCGCCGCGAAGAGCACGCTGTGGCCTGTGAGGCCGTCGGCGAGTCGGTGGATCGTGATGACGTCGGGCTCGGTCGGCGCGGACGCGGTCGACGTGACGAGCTCCAGGCCCGCGACGCCGTCGAGATCGTCGAGCACGACCCGGTCGCCGAAGCGCCCCTCGGGCAGCGTCGCGGGGGTCTCCCCGACCACGCCGCCGAGGCTGCCGTCCGCCCGGATCCAGATCCAGCCTCCCTCGGGGCCGGGCAGTCGAGCGACCTCTCGGGCCGTCTCCGGGAGCTGAGGGTCGAGCGCGGAGGCCCGCAGATCGGGCCCGCCGCCGGCGAGGGTCGCCGCCAGGTAGGCGGTCCGGCTGTCGTCCCGGGGCTGCCGGAGCGGGACGCCGCGATCGGCGGCGGTCCACCGGCCGCTGCTGACGTCCAGGATGGAGGCGTGTCCGGCCGTCGTGCCGACCCGGAACCGATCGCCCCCCTCGACCGCGAGCCAGCCGGCGACGGTGCGGGGCCAGAGCCGGTCTCCGGGCAAGGACCAGGGCCCCCCGAGGCGTTCGGGGCGGGACTCCCCGACGCCGAACCGAAACGCGCGGACCCCGTCCACCGACAGGAGCACGATGTCGTCGCCCCCGTCGTCGTCGAGGTCCTGCAGGACGACGTCCAGGACGCCGGCGGGCGCCGTGCCGAGGCGCTGCATGGTCCACCGGGCCTGCCCGAACCGCGCGGAGCCGCTCGCGAGCAGCGCCTCCAACTCCCGGTCGACCGGCCACGACACCGCGACCGCGGCGGGCCCCGGCAGGCCGCCGCCCTCGATCTCTCCGACGGCCCAGACCCGGCCGCCGAGCAGGCTGAGCTCGAGGCGGACGGTGGCCACGCCGCCCGAGGCGCTGAGCGCCCCTCGCTCGGACAGCCGCTCGACGAGGCGCGGACGGAACACGCGCTGCGCCTTGCGATCGGCGACCCCCCGGCCGCCCGTCACGACCAGCGAGACGCTGGCCACGTCACCCTCCCCGGCCCGGGCCTCCAGGGCGTCCGCGACGCCGTCGACCCAGGCGAGCAGCGAACTGTCGAAGTGCTTCTTCTCCGGGGCGCCGGCCCGGCCCGAGGGCGGCGCGAGCAGCAGGACCAGGGCGGCGGCGACGAGCGCCCGACGCATCAGCCGCCCGGGCTGCGCTGAAGCGCGACCCAGAGCCGCAGCAGCTCGGCGCGCAGCTCGCGGGCGTCCGTGTACCGGTCTTCGGGCTCCTTCTCGAGCAGCTTCATGACGACGTCTTCGACCGACTTGGGGATCGCCCCGTTGCGCAGCCGCGGAAGGTCGGGCGTCTCGGTCATCTGGTTCAGGAGCAGCGGCATCAACTCTTCGTCCGTGAAGGGGGGCGACCCGGTGAGCAGCTCGTACATGACACCCCCGAGCGCGTACAAGTCCGCCGCCGGGCCAACGACCGCGCCGCTGCCTTCGATCTGCTCGGGGCTCATGTAGCGCGGGGTGCCGACCCGGACGCCCGTGATCGACAGCGAGGAGCTGCCGATCACCTTCGCGATGCCGAAGTCCATCACCTTGAGGCGACGACCGTTCTCGACCACGAACAGGTTGCCGGGCTTGATGTCCCGGTGGATGACGCCCACCGCGTGGGCTGCCGCGAGGCCGTCGCAGGCCTGCATCATCAGCTGAAGGACGTGGTCCAGGGGCGCCTGTCGGTTGGGCTGGTTCGCGATGAACCGTTCGAGGTCGACCCCGTCGAGCAGCTCCATCGTCAGGTAGCGGGCTCCGTTCCAGACACCGAACTCGAGGACCCGGACGATGTTGGGGTGCAGCAGCTTGCGGCTCAGCTTCATCTCGCGACGGAACCGGTCGAGCCCCGAGCCCTCCCGCGACAGCTGCAAGAACAGCTTGAGGGCGACGTCCTCGCCGAGCTCGTCGTCCGACGCTCGGAACACCTTGGCCATGCCGCCCGAGCCGATCTCCTCCTTGAGGCGGTACCGACCGTCGACCCGCGCGCCCATGCCGATCCCCGGAGCGGGGGCTGGTCCCGCCGGGACCGAGGCCGGCGACGGGGTGGACGGCGTGATCTCGCTGAACGTCGCGGTGTTGGTCTTGGTGTCGACGCGGTCTTCGATGATCGGCTGCGAGCCGGTCGAGTAGGCGTCGCGGTTCTGGAGGGCGCTCTCGAACAGCGCGTCCAGGTCGGGCAGCGAGGCGGCCCGGCGCAGCAGCCCCTGTCCGAAGACCTGGGGAGGCAGCCAGCTGCCGTCGTTGGCCTCGACCTGGCCCATGTGGGTGCGCTCCAGCCGGAAGGAGGCGTCGAGCACCCCCGGCACCGCCCGGTACGCCTGGGCGGCGAGCCCCGGCTCACCGGCGCGTTCGAGCAGACGCCCGACGGCGTACCAGTGCACCTTGACCTCGGCGGGGGCGCCGGCTTGCCGGCCTCGGCCGATGAACTCGCCGAGTTCCTGGGTGACGTCGGTCGGCACCTTGTCGGAGTCCCAGCCCTCCCGCAGCGCGTTCAGGACCGGCTCGAGGCCGTGCGTCTGGGCGGCCAGGAGGGCCCGGCCGATGTCGGAGGGGGAGGGCGTTGCGTCGAGCCCGCCCTCCGGCAACGCGTAATCGTCGGTGTCGGTCCGGGGCTGGGGCATGTCGCCGGTGGGTACGTCACCCCAGCGGGTGGCCAGCGTCTCGGGGCCTCGGAGCCGGAAGAGCACCCCCTTGGGCCACGGGTTGCCGTCGACCGCCTCCCCACGCATCGCGCGCACCGCTTCGTTGCGCAGCCCGGCCCGGGCGAGCAGGCTCGCGGCCTTGGAGTACTCGCCCAGGTTGATGAGGAGCCCCACCGCCTCCCGGCGAGAGCCCGCGCGCGCGAAGCAGAGGGCTGCGTTCATCGCGGCGCGGCGCTGGCGGGCGGTCAGGCGGTCGGCCGGGGTGGGCTGGCGCGGCAGGTGCAGCAGCATGGCGTGGCCGGCGTCGGCGAAACGGCCCAGGTGGCTCAACAGGCGAGCCGCTTCGTCCCAGGCTACCCCCCGCAGGTAGGCGACCAGCGCGCCTTCGAGGTCATGTTGCCGCTCGAGGATCTGGCCGTGCCGAAGCCAGTTGGCCTCTTCCTCGGTGCGGCTGACGAGGTCGTGTTCCGAGGTAGCCACCCGTCGCCTGCCAACCCGGGGCGCCGGAGGCAGCCACTGCGGCGACCTCCGGCTCCACGAGAGTGCACGTTCTAGCAGAGCGTCCAACACCGACGCGCGCCCATCAGGGGGACACCGTCGTCGGATCAGGGTCGTCCTGACCCCCCGCTTCGGCGGTCGGCAGCCCGCGCTCGCCCGCCTGCTCGGCGAGGATTCGGGCCACCTCATCGGCGATCTGGCGGTCGACCACCTGTCGGACGCGATCCCGGTTGACCACCGCCGGGGTGTAGGCGGGGTCCATCGCGGCCGCGTCGGCGAACGCCTGCAGCGCATCGACCGGTCGGTCCAGGCGCTCGAACGCGATCCCGAGGTTGTTCAGCATGTGCGGACGCAGCCCGTCCAGCTCCGTGGCGGCCTGCAGGTACTGCAGCGCGAGCTCGTTCCGGCCGACCTGCAGGGCAGCGAAGCCGACGGCGTTGTAGGCGTCGATGTGCTGGGGGTCGCGGCTGATCGTCCGGCGGGACCAGGTGATCGCCTCGGACCACATCTCGAGCCCCAGGTAGCTGCGCGCCAGCAGATGGGTCGCCCGGGCGTCGTCCGGCTGTAGCCGGGCCAGCCGCTCCGCGTGCGGACGGGCCTGGTCCGGCTCGCCGCGCTTCAGGTGCCAGCCGGCGGCGAACGCGTGGGCCCCGGGCAGGTCCCGGTCGTGGACCAGCGCCTCCTCGACGCAGTCCATGGACTGTCGCGGGCGCCCCAGCGACGCGTACGTCTCGCCGAGGAGCAGCCAGGCGGGCGCCGAATCGGGCGCGTCGAACAGAGCCATGCGCAGCGCGTCGACCGCGTCGGCGTCCGACCCCTCCTCGAGGTACAGGACCGCCTCGTTGTAGTGGTCGTGGAACCGGGGGTCGTGGTGCGGGATCGCCTCGCGCTGCAGCGCCGCCGAGCCGGTGGCGGTCGGCTCGATGGCGGGCATCGACTCGGCGAGCGCCTCCTCGTCGTCGATCGTGTCTTCGTCGAGGGGCATGAGCGCCGCGTCGTCGATGACGGTCAGCTCGAAGATCTCGTCGGTCGGCTCGTCGGCCGCTGGGCAGGCGGTCAGGGCGAGTGCGAGGGCGGCCAGAATCGGGTGGTGCGTGTTCATGCTTCACCTCCGTGGGTTGCTCGGAGGAGGAGCACGGCCCGTGCCAGAACTGAAAACTGAGTCTTTACAGCAGCTTGTGGGCGGTCGCGGGTGGGCCTGTGTCCGGGGGGACACGGCCTTGTGTGTCCCTACCGGTGGATCCCCAGCCGCTTCACCTTCTTGTAGAGGTGCGACCGTTCGAGCCCCAGGTCTTCGGCGGCTCGGGTCATGTTGCCGCCGAACCTCGCGATGCGGTCCTCGAGGATCCGACGCTCCACCGCCTCCAGGATCGCGTACAGCGAGCCTTCGGTCGGCAGCTCCGCGCCGCTCAGGCGGGGCGCCCCGGGCAGGGCCGCCCGCACGTCCTCGGCCCGGATCATGGGACCCGCGGTGAGGATCGCGAGCCGGTCGATGAGCGCCGCGAGTTCCCGGATGTTCCCCGGCCAGTCGTGTCGCTGAAGCGCCGCGACGGCTTCGCCGGTCCACTCCCGGTCCTCCAGCTCGTTCGCCTCGCAGCTGGCCGCCAGGAAGTGAACCGCCAGCTCGGGGATGTCCTCTTTGCGGCCGCGGAGGGGCGGGACCTCGACCGGGATGACGGCCAGGCGGTAGTAGAGGTCCTCGCGGAAGCGTCCCTCGCGCACCTCGGTGGCGAGATCGCGGTTCGTCGCCGCGATGACCCGGACGTTGACCGGGATCGTGGCGGTGCCGCCGACGCGCTCCAGCTCCCCCTCCTGCAGCACGCGCAGCAGCCGGGCCTGCACTTCGAGGGGCATCTCGCCGATCTCGTCGAGGAACAGGGTGCCCCGGTCCGCCCGCTCGAAACGTCCCAGGCGCCGGCGGTCGGCCCCGGTGAAGGCGCCACGCTCGTGCCCGAAGAGCTCCGATTCGACCAGGGTCTGGGGGATCGCAGCGCAGTTCAGCTTCACGAACGGGCCGTCGGCGCGCTTGCTGCTGTGGTGGATGGCGCGCGCCACCAGCTCCTTGCCGACCCCGCTCTCGCCGGTGATGAGCACCCGCGCCCGGGTCGGCGCCGCCCGGCGGACCGCTTCGAGCACGCGGGTGAGGGCCGGGGACGAGCCGACCATGCCGTGGCGCACCTCGACCCGGCGGGTCAGGGCTCCCACGGTCTTGTCGAGGTCGTCCAGGCGTAGGGCGTTGCGGACCGTGACCGCGAGCCGGTCTCCCTGAATCGGCTTCTCCAGGAAGTCGAGCGCGCCGAGGCGCACCGCCTTGAGCGCGGCTTCGACGGTGCCGTGACCGCTCATCATCACCACCGGGGGACGGTGGGGGCGCTGGGCCAGCTGCTCGACGACCCACAGACCGTCGTGATCGGGGAGGCGGAGGTCGAGCAGCACGAGGTCGGGGCGGCGTTCGTCGACGGCCGCCAACGCCTCGGCCGCGTCCGCGGCCACGGAGACGGTGAACCCCTCCAGGTCGAGAGATCGCGACAGCGTGGTCCGGATGTTGGGCTCGTCGTCGACGACGAGGATGTGGGGAGGGTTGGCCGTGCTCACGCCCGACTCACGCCTTGAACAGGTTGTCGAGCTTGGCCTTTGCCTCGCTCGCCTTGTGGTTCCGCAGCTTGTACTCCACCGCCTTGTGCAGCTTGTACAGCTCGTCGTCGACCTCTTCGACGACGCCCCAGTCCTGCACGTCGTCCAGCGCCTGCAGCGTGGCCCGGACCCGGGACAGCTCCTGCTTCAGCGCGTCCGGATCCCGGGACACCTCGGCGCCGTCGTCGCTTCCACCGTCGTCTCCCATCTTGGCCGCGACGCCGGCCTGCAGCGCCTCCAGGCTCAGGTCCAGGCCGGGCTCGGGCGGCGCCGCGTCGCGGGCCGCCTTCAGCTCGGCGTTGGCCTTTCGTACCCGGGTCCAGGCGCCCTTGGCGTTGGCCTCGGCGCGCTTGAGTTGCTCCCGGACCTCAGAGAGCTCGTCGCTCAGCGCGGTCACTTTCGTCGGGTCCACCGCCGGCGGCGCCTCGCGCTGCTGCCGGCGCTCGACCGCCTCGTTGTAGTTGCTGCGCGGGTTGTCGCTCCACCCCTCTTCCTCCCGCCGCCGCCGCGCGATGCCGTCCCCGCGGACGGCGTACTCGCGGGGCCCCCACGCGACGATCAGTCCGGGGCGTTGCCCCGCCGCCCATCGATGCAGGTGGGGGGTCGCCCGCCGCGCTACTCCGGAGGCAACCCGCAGCAGCCCGGCGACGACGCGGGACGGGACCGACGTGACGCGGTCGCCCTCCCAGGTCGGTTCGATGGGGTCGGTCTCTCTCATCACTCGATCCAGGCCAGGAGCCCCCGAAACGCGATGCCCTCGGGGAACCCCTTCAGGGGGGGGTGGTCAGCGCCGGGACCGGCCGCGGCGGTGCGCGACACCCGGCGTCCGGCCGCGGCGGCGCCTGCTTCGACCTGCCGCTTCAGCCAGCCGCGCTTCAGGCCGCCGACGTTCACGCAGCAGAGCAGCCAGCCACCCGGCCGCAGGCGACGAGCCGTCGCCTCGACGAGGGCACCGTAGTCGCGGCGCACGCTCCAGTCCACTCCTCGGGACCGGCCCCGGGCGAACGCCGGGGGATCGAGGATGGCGCCGTCGAGGGGGCCTTCGTCCCGGGCGAGCCACCCCCGCACGTCCGCCGCCACGCAGGGATGGCGGTCCGGGTCGAGCCCGTTGTGGACGAGGTTGGCGGTGGCGGTCTGCAGGTACCGCGGGGCCAGGTCGACGGTGATCGCGGACCCTGCGCCCGCCGCCGCGAGGGCGACGGAGAAGGCGCCGGTGTGTCCGAAGAGGTTGGCCACGGTCGGGGGCTCGTCGGCGGCCTCGACGAGCGCCGCGAGCCGCTCCCGGTTGGCTCGCTGGTCGGTGTACAGCCCGGTGGAGAGGCCCGCGATCGGCTCCACCTGGAACCGCAGGTTCCGCTCGTGGACCCACCATCGCCGCTCCGACCGCTCTCCCCGCAGCCAGCGCCCGGGCAGCTCCGCGTCGCGGGGCGCGCCGGTCTGGCGGAGGTCCTGGAGATGCTCCCGCTCGTAGACGGGGAGGTCGCCCAGGGTGCTGCTGAGCGCGTCGAGCACCGGCTCGATGAACGGCCGCGTCGCCGCCGACGTCCGCGTGATGACGACGACGTCCCCCCACAGGTCGACGAGCAGGCCGGGCAGCCCGTCGGCCTCCCCGTAGACCAGTCGGACGGCGTCCGTCTCGCCCGTCGCGAGGAGGTCCCGACGACGCTCCAGCGAGCGAACCGCCCGCCGGGTCCAGGCGTCGCGGTCCAGCGGGGTGCCCGGTCGCCCGGAGACCACCCGGGCGCAGACCGACGCCCGCGGCTCGATGACCGCGGTCGCTACGAAGTCCCCGCGGGGGTCCACCAGGTCGGCCAGGTCGCCCGGTCGGAAGGTGCCGAGGTCGCCCGTGTCGGCGTCCTTGACCACCCACGGGTGTCCGTTGCGGAGGATGCGAGCGGTGGCCCGGCTGACCGCGAGGGTGCGCCGGCTGGTGGCGGTGGGGCGCTGTCGCCGCTCGTTCTTCGGGCGGGCCACCTCCGCCTCGGGCGGCGGCTCGAGCAGGTCGTCCCAGCCTGTCGGAGGGGGGCAGACCACGGTGACGCCGGGCCCGGTCAAGCGCTCGCAGTGCAGCCCCATGCGCGGGGCGCCTCCCGGCAGGGGGGAGCCGTGCAGCAGGTCTCCGACGATGGGGGTGCCCGCGGCGGCGAGCTGGATCCGGATCTGGTGGGTGCGGCCCTGCTCCGGCGCCACGGACAGCTCCGCGCGCGAGCCGTCCTCCGAGCGTCGGAGCACCGCCCAGGTCAGGGTCATGTCGTCCGGACCGGTCAGCCGGCCCTCGCCGCTACCCGGGGCGGGGCTGACGACCGCCCGGTAGCGCTTGTCGATCGCGCGGGTCGAGAAGAGGGCCGACAGGGCCGCCGCCGCGTCGTCGTCCCGGGCGATGAGCAGCGCTCCGGACGTCTCGCGATCGAGCCGATGCACCGGCTTGAGGCCACCGCTGGGGACCCCCAGGGTCTCCCCGAGGCGCTCCGGCACGCCGATCGCGCCGTGCTCCGTGCGGTGGGTCGGGAGCCCGCTCGGCTTGTCGATCGCGAGCCACTCGGGTCGCTCGACGAGCACCCGGTCGACGTTCAGCTCGGGGGGCGGGATGAGCGACGGTCGGAACCGCACCTCGACGGATGCGCCGGGCTTCAGCCGGGTCGCAGCCTTGCGCTCACGCCGCCCGTCGAGGGTGACCTGGCCGGCGTCGATCAGCTTCTTGACCTGCTTGCGGCTCAGGCCGTGAACGCACGCCGTCACGAACCGGTCCAGGCGATCCGGACGCGCGGGGGAGGGGACCGTGAGCCGGACGGTCCTCACGGGCGCTCAGGAGCCCGGGAGGAGGCGTTCGGTGATGCTCTGGCCCTGCAGGAACTGGAGCAGGTGCTCCCGACCGCCCGCCTTGGCGTCGGTGCCGCTCATGTTGAAGCCACCGAAGGGCTGCACGTCGACCAGGGCGCCGGTGCACTTGCGGTTGATGTAGAGGTTCCCGCAGAAGAGGCGCCGCTTCGCGTCGGCGATGTTCTTGATGCCGAAGAAGCCGCCCGTGAGGCCGTAGTCGGTGCCGTTGAACACCCTCACGCCGTGCTCGTAGTCGTCGACCTTCACCAGCGCGAGGACCGGTCCGAAGATCTCCTCCTGGGCGATGCGCGCGTCCCCGTCCACGTCGGCGATGACCGTCGGGGCGACGTAGTGGCCGTTGCCCTCGAACTTGCTCCCGCCGACGAGCAGGCGCCCCTCGCCCTTGCCGATCTCGATGTACTCCAGGATCGACCGCTCGGCCTGGGGGTCGATGACCGGGCCGACGTTCGTCGCCGGGTCGAGCGGGTTGCCGAGCTTGAGCGCCTTCGTCTTGGCGACGACGCGATCGACCACCTCGTCATAGACCGACGCGTGAATGAGGGCCCGGCTGCAGGCCGAGCACTTCTGCCCCTGGAAGCCGAACGCCGCCTTGACGATGCCCGTCGCGGCGGCCTCGAGATCCGCGTCGTCGTCGACCAGGATCGCGTCCTTGCCGCCCATCTCCGCGACCACCCGCTTCAACCAGATCTGACCCTCGTGGACCTTGCCCGCCTCCGCGAAGATCCAGCACCCGACCTGGCGGGAGCCGGTGAACGCGATGAAGCGCGTCTTGGGGTGCTGGACGAGGTGGGCGCCGACGCGGGCGCCGCTGGAGCAGGTCAGGAAGTTGCAGACCCCGGCGGGCAGCCCGGCCTGCTCGAGCACTTCGAAGATCATCCAGCCGCACAGCGGGGTCCGCTTCGCCGGCTTCATCACCATGGTGTTGCCCGCCGCGATGGGCGCGGTGGTGATGCCGGTCGTGATCGCGACGGGGAAGTTCCAGGGCGGGATGGCGAGCCCGGCCCCCAGCGGCAGGTACCGCACGGTGTTGATCTCACCGGGGTACGACGTGGTGCCCTGGGGCTGCGCCCACTTGATGCCCTCGCGGGCGTAGAACTCCAGGAAGTCGATCGCCTCGGCGGTGTCCGCGTCGGCCTCCGACCAGGTCTTGCCCGCCTCCAGGACCATGGCCGCGGAGAACTCGTGGCGCCGCGCTCTCATCCGCGCCGCAGCCCGCAGGAGCACCCCCGCGCGATCCTCCGCCGGGGTGTTGGCCCACCCCTCGAAGGCCTCCCAGCAAGAGGCGAGGGCCTGCTCCGCGTGGTCGTTGGTGGCGTCGGCGAAGTGGCCGATGACCTGGTCCAGTTGGCCCGGATTGACGCTCTCGAACGTGTCGTCCGTGAAGATCCGCTCGCCCCCGATGACCAGGGGATAGGTCTGGCCGAGGCGGGATTGCACAGCCGCGAGCGCGGTCCGGAAGGCGGCCGCGTCGTCGGGGTTGCTGAAGTCGGTGTAGGTCGTGGTGGCGAAGTCCGGAAGCATTGCGGTCCACTACACCGGTTGGGGCGGAGAGCGCAACCTCGCGGGTGCGCGGCGCCGATTGCTGGACGGGAGACTGCGTGGTAGGTGTTCGCCCCCCCCGGTGGATAGGGAGTGAGATGGCCGACCGTCAGCGCGTCTACGACAACGTCCTGGAGTGCATCGGAGACACCCCGATCGTGCGCCTCAACCGCGTGACCGAAGGGTTCGCGAGCGACATCTTCGCGAAGCTCGAGTTCATGAACCCCGGCGGCTCGGTCAAGGACCGGATCGCGGTGCACATGATCGACAAGGCCGAGGAGCGGGGCGAGATCCGGCGCGGCGGCACGGTGGTCGAGGGCACCTCCGGGAACACCGGCATGGGGCTGGCGATGGCGGCCGCCATCAAGGGCTACCAGGCCGTGTTCGTGATGCCCGACAAGCAGTCGATGGAGAAGGTGCAGGCGCTCCGCGCGTACGGCGCCAAGGTCGTCGTGACGCCCACCGCCGTCGAGCCGGACGATCCCCGCTCGTACTACTCAGTCTCCACGAAGCTCGGCACCGAGACCCCCAACGCCTTCTTCGCGAACCAGTATCACAACGCCGACAACGTCGACGCCCACTACGTCAACACCGGCCCCGAGATCTGGAGACAGATGGCCGAGAAGCTCGACGTCTTCATCGGCGGCATGGGCACGGGCGGCACGCTGTCGGGCGTCGGGCGCTACCTCAAGGAGATGAACCCGGACATCAAGATCGTCGGCGTCGACCCGGTCGGGTCCATCTACTACGACTACTTCAAGACCGGGAAGATGACCGAGGCCTACACCTACGTGCTGGAGGGCATCGGCGAGGACTTCCTCCCGTCGACGATGCACCTCGAGGTGCTCGATGACTGCGTTCGGGTCACCGACAAGGAGTGCTTCCTGATGACGCGGGACCTGGTCCGCAAGGAAGGCATCTTCTGCGGCGGCAGCAGCGGCGCGGCGGTGATCGGCGCCCTCAAGTGGCTGAAGCACCACGACAAGCCGGGTCAGCAGGTGCTGATCCTGCTGCCGGACACCGGCCGCCAGTACCTCGGCAAGATCTTCAACGACGACTGGATGCGGGAGAACCGCTACCTGGAGGCCGCCGGCGACCTGGGCACCGTGCGGGACATGCTCGGCTCTTCGCCGCGGCGCAACGTCATCTCCGCGAAGGCGTCGGACACGATCCGCGAGGTCGCCCGGCTGATGAAGGAGACCGGCATCAGCCAGGTCCCGGTCATGGACGCCGACGGCGTGCGGGGCATGGTGACCGAGAGCGATGTGCTGACGAACCTGCTCGACCACCCCGGCGCCGCGGCCGACCCGGTGGCCGACATCGTGGAGCAGTCCTACTCCGTGGTGGACCCCGACACGACGATCGCCGTGCTCTCCGACATGTTCACCAAGGTGAAGATGGCCCTGGTGTTGGAGGGGCGCGAGATCGTCAACGTGGTCACGAAGATCGACCTCATCGAGTACCTGAGCAAGTCCGCCCGATGAGCGACCACAGCCCCTGGCCGCCCCGAGACGAGCTGCTCCCCGAGTACGGCTTCGGCACCCGTTGCATCCACGCCGGGCAGCCGCCCGAGCCGGTGACGGGTGCGGTGATGACCCCCATCTACCAGACCTCGACGTATGTGCAGGACGGGGTCGGTGGCCACAAGGGCTACGAGTACGCGCGGACCGGCAACCCCACCCGCACGGCCCTGGAGACCTGCCTGGCGAGCCTCGAGGGGGCGACGCACGGCGTCTGCTTCGCGTCGGGCTGCGCCGCGACGAGCACGGTGATGCACACGCTGCGGCCGGGGGATCACGTGGTCAGCAGCGACGACGTGTACGGCGGCACGTGGCGGCTGTTCACCTCGATCTTCGAGCCCGTGGGGGTTCAGTTCACGTTCGTCGACATGACCGACCTGGACGCGGTGCGCAGCGCCATGCGGCCGGGCGCGACGAAGATCCTGTGGGTCGAGACGCCGACCAACCCGCTGCTCAAGGTGGTCGACATCGAGGCGATGGCGGCCATCGCGCAGGACGCGGGCGCCCGGTGCGTCGTCGACAACACCTTCGCCACCCCGGCGCTGCAGAACCCGCTGGCGCTGGGCGCCCACGTGGTGCTGCACAGCACGACGAAGTACATCGGAGGCCACAGCGACGTGGTCGGCGGGGTGGTCATCACCAGTGACGACGCCCTCGCCGCGGACCTGTTCCGCCTTCAGAACTCCATCGGCGCCACGCCCGGGCCCCAGGATTGCTTCCTGCAGCTGCGGGGGCTCAAGACGCTGCACCTCCGGATGGAGCGGCACAGCTCGAGCGCGCGGGCCCTGGCCGAGTGGCTGGAGGGGCACGACGAGGTCGACCGGGTGATCTACCCGGGCCTCCCGTCCCATCCCCAGCACGCCGTGGCGGCCCGGCAGATGAGCGACTTCGGCGGCATGCTCAGCTTCGAGCTGGCCGGAGATCTCGCTCACGCCGAGCGGTTCGTCGACGCGACCAAGGTGTTCACCCTGGCCGAGAGCCTCGGGGGGGTCGAGAGCCTCATCGAGCTGCCTGCGGCCATGACCCACGCCTCGGTCCCGCCGGACGTGCGGAAGCAGATCGGCATCGCCGACGGACTGATCCGCCTGTCTGTGGGGATCGAGGATCTGAAGGACCTGCGCGACGACCTGGAGCGCGCCTTCCAGGCGTCCCGTTAGGAGGAACGACATGCGTGCGATGGCAACCGTGGTCCTGATGGCCGTGGTCGCGGCGGGCTGCGTGCCCAAGGCGAAGTACGACGAAGCGATGGCCTGGTCGGCCGACCTGGAGCAGGAGCTGCTCGCGACGAAGGGCGCCCTGGCGGAGGCCGAGCGCCTCGGCCAGGACCTCGCCGCGCGGCTGGCGGGGGAGCAGGCCCGCAGCGCCGAGCTGACCGCGCTCGTCGAGCAGCTGGAGGGGCGCAACACCGAGCTGTCCGGCAAGCTCGAGGAGCTGTCGGCCCGGGTCGCGGAGCTGAGCTCCCGGAGCCGGGCGGACAAGGACAAGAAGGCCGAGCTCGAGGCGCTGCTCGCGTCGCTGCAGGAGGACTCCGCGGCGACCACGGCCTCGCTGGACGACGCGCGGGGTCGGATCGAGGCCCTTGAGGAGGAGGCGGCCCGCCTGGCGGCCGAGAAGGCCGCTCTGGAGGAGCGCTCCCAGGCCTACGAGGACCTCGTCCGGGAGCTGGACTCCGAGATCCAGGAAGGCCAGATCACCATCACCGAGCTGTCCGGCAAGCTGACGGTCAGCCTGAGCAACGCGATCTTGTTCGACAGCGGCTCCATCCAGCTCAAGGCGGAGGGGGTCGACGCGTTGCAGCGGGTCGCCGGCGTGCTCGCGGGGGTGTCCGACCGGGCGATCCGGGTCGAGGGCCACACCGACAACGTCCCGGTGCGCTCCGGCGCCGCCTACCGCGACAACTGGGATCTCAGCTCGCTGCGGGCGAGCACCGTCGTCGGGGTGTTGGTCGAGGCGGGGGTCGATCCGCTGAACATCGCCACCGTCGGGTTCGGCGAGCACCACCCGGTCGCGAGCAACGACGAGCCCGAGGGTCGGGCGTCGAACCGGCGGACGGAGATCGTGCTGGTGCCGAGGCTCAGCGAGACGAGGTAGCCGCCCTGCGGGCGGCCGCGAGGGTCCCCCCCGATCTCTGCGTCACTCCTCGTTGCGCATCTCGATGCGCGGCCTCGTCGTTCCTTGACCTCGCGCGCCTCCGCCTCACGCGGCTCGGTCGGACTACATGATCGGTGCTCTAGGGGCAGGAGCCCGGGAAGAGCGTCGCGTCGCCGTCGTCGCAGTCGCCGCCCTGCAGCGCGCCGCCGCAGCCGGCGTTCATCGTGTGCACCGCGTTGCGGAGCAGGCCGAGCAGCTCGGGGTTGAACGCCTCGTCCCAGTCGCCGAGCGCTTCGTTGCCGTTCCAGTACAGGACGTAGCCGCCGAACGGGACGTCGGTCCAGATGATCTTCGCCTTGCTCCCGACCGCCGCGACGCGCACCGCTCCGCGGGCCGGATCGGCGACCGCGCTGTCGTGGTTGGTGCTGCTCGCGGTGAACGAGTAGGCCGTCGACCAGGTGCCGTAGGGGCCGCTGGTGACCGGCGTGCTGCTGTCGCTGATCGCGCAGGCGTCGGTCTGCGGGCCGTCGCCGGCGGTGATGCTGCGGATCAGCTCCGCGAGCAGCTCGCCGGTGACCTCGTCCTCCTCGCAGTCGCTGCCCGCCCAGAAGGGCAGGGAGGAGTCGTCGTCGTCGCCGGCCGCGGAGTCGTCGTCGTCGACCGCGGAGTCGTCGTCGTCGCCGGCCGAGTCGTCGTCGTCGCCCGTGCCGTAGCAGGCGGAGTTGGAGAGGGCGTCGGGCCCCGTGACCACCAGGCCGCCGCCACCGCTCAGGTGGGCCTCCAGCATCGCGAGCTCGTCCGTGGTGATGTCTCGCGCGCCGGTGTGCCAGACGATCACCTGGCTGTCGGTGAAGTTCTCGGCCAGCTCCAGCACGCCGGTGCCGGCCGCTTCGATGGAGACCGCGAAATCCAGGCCGAGGGGGTCCAGCCCCGCGAAGGAGGCGAAGTCGGCGTCCTCCCCGTCGTCGACCAGGGCGATCGTGCAGCCCGCCGGCGTGCAGCCGACGTAGCCGTCGAGGTCGTCGTCCAGCTCGTCGGCCGGCACGACGCCGTCGCAGTCGTCGTCGATGGTGTTGCAGAGCTCGGTGGCCCCCGGATAGATGGTCGTGTCCGACTCGTCGCAGTCGCCGTCGCACTCGCTGAAGCCGTCGCCGTCGAAGTCCGATTCGTTGACGCCGGGCACGCCGTCGCAGTCGTTGTCGATGCCGTCGCAGAGCTCGGGGGCGCCCGCGAAGATCGCCGGGTCGATGTCGTTGCAGTCCCCGGCGCAGGTGCTCTGGCCGTCGCCGTCGTTGTCCCAGCCGTCGTCGACGATGAGGTTGCAGTCGTTGTCGAGGCCGTCGCAGAGCTCGGGGGCGAACGGGTTGATGTTCGGGTTCAGCGCTTCGCAGTCGCCCTCGCAGGCCGTGAAGCCGTCGTTGTCGAAGTCGAGGTTCTCGTCGACCTGCCCGTCGCAGTCGTTGTCCATGAGGTCGCAGAACTCGGGACCGCCCGGGTAGACCGTGGCGTCGTTGTCGTCGCAGTCGACCGCGCCGAACTCGAGCAGGCAGCCAGGAGCCGGGCCGG